>NZ_QOUX01000047.1:334634-669268 GCF_004116265.1 Anaerobacillus alkaliphilus
TGCTCTCAAAGTACAAATAACGCAGAAGTCGGGAATTCAGGCCAAGCGACTACTAAAGAGGCGAAAACAATAGAACTACTAAATGTCTCGTATGATCCTACGCGCGAGTTTTACCGGGAGTTTAATCAGGAGTTTGCAGAATTTTGGGAAGAGAAAACTGGAACTAAAGTGACGATACAACAATCTCACGGGGGGTCAGGCAGTCAAGGAAGATCCGTCATAGACGGTTTAGAAGCAGATGTGGTTACCCTAGCCTTAGCCTACGATATAGATGCTATACACGAGGCGAGAAATTTACTCCCTGCAAATTGGCAAGAGCGCCTAGAAAATAATTCATCGCCTTATACATCGACCATAGTTTTTTTAGTTCGGAAAGGCAATCCAAAAGGAATAAAGGATTGGGATGATATTGTTAAAGAAGGTGTTTCTGTAATTACACCAAATCCGAAAACATCAGGTGGTGCGAGATGGAATTATCTCGCAGCATGGGGTTATGCGCTTGAAGAATACGGGACAGAAGAAGCTGCCATTAACTTCGTAACAAAATTATACAAGAACGTTGCAGTACTTGATTCGGGGGCAAGAGGAGCAACTACGACATTCGTAGAACGAGGTATAGGTGATGTTTTCTTGTCTTGGGAAAACGAAGCATTTTTAGCGGTTAATGAACTAGGTGAAGATCAATTTGAAATTGTAGTACCTTCAATTAGCATATTAGCTGAACCTCCTGTGACAGTGGTTGATACAGTCGTTGATAAGAAGGGAACACGGGAAGTTGCTGAAGCATACTTAGAATTCCTCTACACTGAAGAAGGGCAAGAGTTGGCAGCTAAGCATTATTATCGACCGAGAAATGAGCAAGTACTTGCAAAATACGCAGACTTTTTCCCGGAGATCAATTTGTTTACAATTGACGAATTCTTTGGTGGCTGGCAAAAAGCACAAAAAGAGCATTTTAATGATGGTGGTTATTTTGATCGAATTTATCAGCCATAGTTTCAAAACTCAGTGGGGTATAAAGCCCCACTGAGTTCTAATAGAACAACAGTAAAACCTAAATTTAGGTTTATTTTTTACATGATGATGGGAGTGACAGTATTGAAAGGTTGGCGGTTTAAAGAACATAGTATATTACCAGGATTTGGGCTTACTTTTGGTTTTACGATGTTCTATTTAGGGTTGATAATAATTCTTCCACTCTCAATGGTGTTTATCAATACAGCTTCAATGGGCTGGAGTGATTTTTGGTCGACTATTACTGAACCGAGAGTTGTGGCTTCATATAAACTTAGTTTTGGGTCAGCTTTTGTTGCGGCAACAATTAATGCAGTGTTCGGTGTTTTAATAGCATGGGTCTTAGTTAGGTATCAATTCCCAGGTAAAGCTTTCATTGATGGCCTAGTTGATTTACCATTCGCCTTGCCAACTGCTGTCGCCGGAATTGCATTGACAACTCTATACACTACAAACGGTTGGGTGGGGAAATACCTAGACATATTTGGAATTAAAGTTGCATTTACCCCGCTAGGTGTCATTGTGGCGTTAACTTTTATTGGTCTACCATTCGTAGTTAGGATTGTTCAACCTGTACTTATTAACATGGATAAAGAAATAGAAGAGGCTTCTGCCAGTTTAGGAGCTAATCGTTGGATGACATTTAGAAAGGTCATTTTTCCTCTTCTCATTCCAGCCATCTTAACTGGATTTGCCCTTGCTTTTGCTAGAGCACTTGGCGAGTATGGATCTGTTGTGTTCATCGCAGGTAATCTTCCAATGAAAACAGAGATTACCCCGTTAATGATTATGACAAAGTTAGAACAGTATGATTATGAAGGTGCTACTGCTATTGCAGCATTCATGCTTGTTATTTCATTTTTGATGTTATTCATCATAAATTTAATCCAGTGGTGGAGTAATAAACGTCACGCATAAAGGAGAGTGAGAAAGATGGCTGGAACGTTACCTGCTACAAATCGTGGTTCATCTACTATTGCATTAGGACCAACAACAGAATCGCCTTGGATAAGAAGAATATTAATAACAATTGCATTGTTGTTTTTACTACTATTTCTTGTTTTACCTTTGGCAGCAATTTTTATTAGAGGTTTTGAACAAGGCTTATCGGTGTATATAGCTTCTATAACTGAACCTGACGCATTATCTGCAATTAAACTGACTTTACTCGTTGTAGTTATTGTAGTTCCATTAAACACATTATTTGGCATTGCAGCAGCTTGGTGTATCTCAAAGTTTCAGTTTAAGGGAAAAAATTTATTAATGACATTCATCGATTTACCATTTTCCGTATCGCCAGTTATTGCAGGTCTTGTATTTATCTTGTTGTTTAGTGCTCATGGTGTTTTTGGACCATGGTTACTAGAACATGGGTTTCGGATTATTTTTTCTGTACCAGGAATAGTGCTAGCAACAATTTTTGTAACTGTACCATTTGTTGCAAGAGAGTTAATACCTGTTATGCAAGCACAAGGAACAGCGGAAGAAGAAGCTTCTTTAACGCTAGGGGCAAATGGTTGGAAAACGTTTTTATATGTAACTCTTCCTAATATCAAATGGGGATTATTATATGGAATGATCCTATGTAATGCTCGAGCCATAGGGGAGTTTGGTGCTGTTTCTGTAGTTTCTGGTCATATTCGTGGATTAACAAATACGATGCCACTTCATATTGAAATTCTATACAATGAATATCAGTTTACTGCCGCTTTTGCTGTTGCGTCACTAATGTCTATTTTAGCGATTATTTCATTAATTTTAAAACACTTCATTGAATGGAAAACCGAGAAAGGAAGAGGAGGCTCTAGCCATGTCCATTAACATTCACAACATATCAAAATCATTTGGTTCTTTTGCTGCACTCAATGATATTAATCTATCAATTAAAACGGGTGAGTTAGTCGCTCTTCTCGGACCATCAGGGTCAGGAAAGACCTCCTTACTACGAATTATCGCTGGTTTAGAAGAGCCAAATCAAGGTTCCATCTTTTTTGAAGAAGAAAATGTAACAAAAGTTAAAACAAAAGAAAGAAATGTTGGCTTTGTTTTTCAACATTATGCGTTGTTTTCACATATGTCTGTAGCTGATAACATCTCTTATGGCTTAAGAGTTCGTTCAAGAAAAACAAGACCCTCAAAACAGAAAATTCAAGAGAAAGTAAATGAGTTATTATCTTTAGTGAAACTAGAAGGATTGCAAGATCGCTATCCAGCTCAGTTATCAGGTGGGCAAAGGCAAAGAGTGGCTTTAGCAAGAGCATTAGCTGTTGAACCTAGAGTCCTATTACTTGATGAACCGTTCGGTGCGTTAGATGCGAAAGTTAGAAAAGAACTACGCCGTTGGTTGCGCAGATTACATGATGAATTCCAAGTGACAACCGTATTTGTTACACATGACCAAGAAGAGGCACTTGATGTTGCAGATCGGGTGGTTGTGATGAGTAATGGCAAGATTGAACAAGTTGGCAAACCTGATGAAGTGTATGAGCAGCCGAATAGTCCATTTGTTTATGACTTTTTAGGTAACGTAAATATCTTTAAGGGCCGTATTCACAAAGGAATAATGAACGTTGGTAATTTTGAATTGAATACACCGGAATTTACTGATAAAGAAGAGACCGAAGCATTTGGTTATGTCCGACCACACCAAATGGAAATTAAAAGAATTTTAGATAATCATAGTAACGCAATAGAGTCAGAAATTTCATACATTCATGCTGTTGGGCCGATTGTTTTTATTGAACTAAATCGTGTTGATACTCAAGAAATAGTTGAAGTCGAATTGACCAAAGAGCAGTTTGATGAACTAAAGTTAAAAGAAGGAGAACGTGTATTTGTAAAGCCGAAAGATCTAAAAGTATTTATACCTAGTGAGTACACAATTTAATAAATGTACTTAACAACTACCGGATGACCGGAGGGCCTATTTTCATATGAAAATGGCCTTTTTTACTAATATTTTATCATGGTAATTTATGGAGTATTAAGAAAAGAAGGGAGATATATTGTCTTATGGGTGAATTGAGAAATGCTGTAGAAGCAAGGAAAAAGAAGTTAATAATTAAAATAATTGCTTCAGGAATTTATAAAATCAATGATAGTCACCTATTTGAATGTACATTATCTGATATTGAGAAAATATATCAAAACTTAGCCTCCAAAAGGAAATCTTCTAGAATTTGATGGGGTAAGTGGGGGATGAGTGGCTCTTTAATTTATTGTCACGTTAATAAATAGAGTAAGAAGCAGAACAAAAACGGATGTTTTGAAATATATCCTAGTAGAAATGAGCCTATTTTCTGGTTTTTTCTATGGAAGCGGACACAGATGCACTTATTTTTGCGATTTTACTAGTTTTTTCGCTTTCGCGGACACAGATGCACTTATTTTACAATTTAAGCTCCATTTACAGCCAATTTAACTAAAATAACGTCCCCTGTGTCCGCGAAACTTGAAAAAAGGTTGTTTTTGAAAAAATAACGTCCTCTGTGTCCTCTAATACAGTCAAAACTGTAAACTAAGAACTCATCACTGAATTCAGCATATATCATGAAAATTTATTTTACATAAGACACTTACCCAAGAACATTTACCCACCACACATATACTTTAGTATAAAAATAGAGGAGGCTAAAAAGTGGAACATACGATCAATCACGGTCATTATACAACAGATCAGAGATTTGGATTAGGTGGATTTGGCCCGGGCTTTGGCTTTGGTCGCCCAGGCTTCGGTTTTGGGAGGCCAGGCTTTGGGTATGGTAGACCAGGCTTTGGGTATGGTAGACCAGGCTTTGGTTTTGGTGCACCGTTTGGATTTGGCGTACCGTTTTTAACAGGGTTAGCAGCTGGAGCATTACTAACTCCACCACCACCGGTATATGTTTATCCGCCATACCCGTACTATTATCCGCCATATCCTTACTATTACTAAGATAGTATAGATGTATCTAAACTAAATATCTTCGACAGGTAGCCGTCCAAGAGAATTAGAAAGAAAAAAGTAACGATTAAGCCCTTCTAAAAGGGAAGACCGTTACTTTTTTCTTATCACTTATTTTTCTTTTTTACCTAGAGTAAAAGCTTGCTTAAGACCTTCTTTAAATGAGAACTTCCCATACATTAGTACTCCGCCTTTGTAAATTCGTGCGGCAAAGATATTAATCAAAATTACACTAACGACAAGGATGCTAAGGATAAGGATAATTTCCCAGGCTGGTACCGCCGTCATTCCCATGCGAAGGAATAACAGCTGCGGGGTAAAGAACGGGATATAGGATAAAACTTGAATAAATGTAGCATCCGGCACGTTAAGACCGAACATAGACACGAACAAGGCAATCATTGCTAGAAATACTAACGGTTGAATCGCTTGGTTTACTTCTTCTGCACGGCTCACTAGAGCGCCTAGCATCGCAGCAACCCCACCATATAATAAGTACCCAAGTAATATTAACAAGATTGCATAACCGATCAGTGACATATCAATTACATCACCAAGCATTGTATCAAGAAATTGTTCACCACTAACTAGATAGCCAAGATATGCGGCTAGTAAAATCGCTCCTATGTTTACAAAACCTGAAAGTCCAATTCCGATAATTTTTCCAAACATTTGAGTGACAGGATTGACACTCGATACAATTAGCTCCATCACTCTTGACGATTTTTCTGTAGCAACTTCTGTCGCAATCATTGATCCAAATAAGATGATAATCATGTAGATCACAAAAACAAGTGCATAAACCATCCAGTATGATTGCATATGGCTTTCTTCAGTTCTTACATCGCCATTTTCCGCTAGAGGTAATTCGCTAAATTGAACAGGACTGTAAATCATCGCTAGTTCCGCTTCGTTTAAACCTAGTTCATTGGTAACGACTGTTTCTTTTACTCGTTGGATATCTAATCGAATTTGCTGACCTAATCGAAAGTCAGTTCCAGGTCCATATAATGTTGCTTCTAGATTTAATAGATCGCCCGATAAACCAAGAACAAACTCATAGTCATTATTTTCTACTTCCAACCGAGCAGATTCAATATCACCATCAGTATAGTTTACATAGAAAAATTCCCCAGTTTCATGCGAAAATAGCATTTCTGCAAACTCTTCATGTTCCGTTTCCATCACAACAGCAACCATTGTTTTTTCCTGCTCTTTGTCATCGTCACCTGAGAATAGGTCGATGATTGTACCAAGATTCATTAAAGCAAACACAATAATTGAAATAATGGCAGTCGACCAGATAAATGCTTTCGATTTCAGTCTTTTACTGGCAGTATGTGTGACGGTAATCCAAAAGTTATTCATCTGCATCACCCCCAACTTTATCTATGAAAATATCATGTAAAGACGGCTCTTCAATTTCAAATTTACGGACAAACCCTTTTTCCGTGATTTTTTGAAAAATATCTTCAGCAACTCGCTCGTTTTCTACTTTTACAGTCGCCCCGTCCCTGTGTTTTTCGATTTCAATCACACCAGAAATAGAGTGGATGAAATCAAGCTCATAATCGGCACGAATACTGATGCTTTTCATTCCATAAGAACGTTTAATATCTCGTAAGTTTCCTTGAAGCACTGGTTTGCCTCGTTTTAACATAATCAAGTCTTCACATAATTCTTCGACATTGCGCATTTGGTGACTTGAAAATACGATCGTCGTTCCAGTTTTTTGAAGGTCAAGGACCGCTTTTTTCAACATGTCAGAGTTGACTGGGTCAAGTCCACTAAAAGGTTCGTCTAATATGAGGAGCTCTGGCTTATGTAGGACTGCCGCTAGAAATTGAATTTTTTGTTGATTCCCTTTAGAAAGTTCTTCTAGTTTTTTATTTTCATATTCAGGAACTTGGAAGCGCTCAAGCCAATGACGCATTTCTTTGATGATCTCTGGCTTCTTCATTCCTTTAAGTCTCATCAGATAAATAAGTTGTTCCTTTACTGTTAGCTTAGGAAAGAGTCCTCGTTCTTCTGGAAGATAGCCAACTAGATGTGTTCGTTTATAGGTGATACGTTCACCATTCCAAGTAACCTGACCCTCCGTTGGATCTAGCAGTCCTAAAATCATGCGAAAAGAGGTCGTTTTGCCAGCTCCATTGGCACCAAGCATACCAAACATTTCTCCCTTTTCGACTTTTAATGTAACACCATCAACGGCAAGATGGTTATCAAACTTCTTCTTTATACCGTTAATTAGTAAAGTCATGTTATTTCTCCTTTCCTGTCTAAATCATAATCTATTATATAGTAATTACTTTGTTTAATACGATTAGAAATGGAATAAGTTTCAAAAAATTTGTAATAAGAAGAGGATGTTCTTGTTCAGAAGGTTTTTTCGTCGTTGATCTCGAAAAATAATAGAAAATAAGTTGGGGGTTGAAAATGAAATTATACCGAGTAATACTACCAGTTTCAGATATAGAGGAAGCAACAGTGTTTTATCGCAAACTTTTAAATATAGAAGGGAAGAGGGTTTCAACTGGTAGGCACTATTTTGACTGCGACGGAACCATCCTTGCCTGTTTCGATCCGAAAGCTGATGGAGATAATTATGAGGCACAGCCTAATCCTGATTATATCTATATTTCTGTCGCTAACCTTGAAGAGATATTTGAGAAAGTTTGTCAATGGAATACCGCTTTAGTAAAAGCCACGATTAAGGTTCAACCTTGGGGAGAGAAATCATTCTATATGAAAGATCCCTACGGAAACCCAATTTGTTTTGTGGATGAGAAGACGGTGTTTAGAGGGTTAAACAACTAAAAAATTATATTGACAAAGAAATAAAACAGGAGTAAATTAAGTTCCATAATAAAGATAAATTTAATACCTACACCTTTTATTCGCTGAATCTTTATGAGCGGGGGAACCACTTTAGATAGCAATTTCTATCTTGGGGTGAGTCTTACTTTTGTAAGAGGGGATACTCTCAATCCCTAATCCGACAGCTAACCTCGTAAGCGTTAACTAGTATCTTTTCGAGAGAAAGGTCTTAGGGTAACCCGAAGACCATTCTATTTGTGATGGTCTTTTTTCTATGGTGTGAGGTAAAGAGGAGACAAGAGAAAAATGAAAAAGCAGTTTGCAGTAATCGGACTTGGGAGATTTGGGGGAAGTGTTTGTAAAGAGCTTTATGAGATGGGGCACGAGGTTCTGGCAATTGATTTAAATGAAGACAAAGTTAACGATTTTACTAGATTTTCAACACACGCCGTTGTGGCAAATGCAACAGATGAAAGTACACTATTATCGCTAGGGATACGAAATTTCGAACACGTGATCGTGGCGATCGGTGACAACATTCAGGCAAGTATCTTATGTACGTTGCTTTTAAAGGAATTACAAGTAAAGCAAGTTTGGGTTAAAGCACAAAATCAATACCATCATAAGGTGGTTGAGAAAATTGGTGCAGACCGAATTATTCACCCGGAACATGATATGGGAGTTAGGATTGCTCATTATTTAGCTTCTGAGAAAATTATCGATTATATCGAGCTATCACCAGAATTTAGTATTGTCGAACTAATGGCCACGCAAAAAGTGTCTTATCAAACCATTGCTGATCTAGACATCCGTGCAAAATACGGATGTACAATACTAGGATTAAAACGTGGGGAAGACGTCATTATCTCACCGACCCCAGATCAACTAATCTTTGAAAAAGACATTATTATATTAATAGGCTCAAACAACGATATTAAAAGGTATCAGGAAGAAGGCCTATAATCATGTATACTCAAAAAAAAGGCATCAATATCCGACTTACGTCAATTCAAATGATTGTCTTATTTTACGTAGGAGCTGTCATAATTTCTACGATCCTATTTAGCCTTCCAATCGCCTTGAAACCTGGGGTTAATCTTAGTTTATTAGATACTATTTTCACCGCGGTTAGCGCCATTAGTGTTACAGGTTTAACTGTTGTTTCAACAGCTGATACATTTAGCGTACCAGGTACGTTTATTCTGGCATTCGTACTTCAATTTGGCGGGATTGGGATCATGACTCTAGGAACGTTCATTTGGCTTTTACTAGGGAAAAAAATTGGGTTAAGAGAACGCCAGTTAATTATGACTGATCAAAATAGAGGGACATTTGCTGGTCTTGTTCAATTAATGAAAGAAATTCTAAAACTAATACTACTGATTGAGTTTATTGGTGCTGTCATTTTAGGACTGTATTTTTTAACGTATTTTCCGACTTGGCAAGAAGCTTTCCTTCAAGGTTTTTTTGCGTCAGTTAGTGCAACGACGAATGCAGGATTTGATATAACTGGGCAGTCCTTAATTCCTTTTGCCAACGATTATTTTGTACAGACCGTTAACATCATCTTATTAATCCTCGGTGCCATTGGTTTTCCAGTGTTAATGGAAGTAAAAGATTTTATTAAAACTAGAAAGGAAAAGAAGAAGTTTTACTTTTCCCTTTTCACAAAATTAACAACGATTACCTTTTTCAGTTTAACAATTGTTGGGATGTTGTTGATTTTACTTTTCGATTGGTCAGGATTTTTAGGGGATAAGACTTGGCACGAAAAATTCTTTTATTCCTTATTTCAATCGGTTACGACGAGAAATGGCGGACTTGCGACAATGGACGTTAGTGAATTTTCAACGGCAACTCAGTTAGTTTTAAGCGCACTGATGTTTATAGGAGCATCGCCAAGTAGTGTAGGCGGTGGGATAAGAACGACAACATTTGCGATTGCTTTATTAGCCATTTTTTCATATTCACGCGGAAAGAAATCGGTCAAGGTCTTTCGAAGAGAATTAGATCCTGAAGATATCATTAAGTCGTTTGTGGTCATTTGTGTTGCCGTTTTTATTTGTGGGCTTGCGGTTGTTATCTTGTCAGCCTATGAGCCGTTCCCATTGATGCACATTATTTTCGAGGTAGCTTCTGCATTTGGAACCACAGGGTTATCGATGGGAATTACTCCTGAGTTGAGTGATGTTGGTAAACAAGTCATTATTGTCTTAATGTTTATTGGTAGGATTGGTATTTTTTCATTCTTATATATTGTAAGAGGAAAAGAGGCACACGACCATTTTCATTACCCAAAAGAAAAAGTAATTATTGGTTAACTAGAAGACTTAGTTCATTGCATTAGCAGGGAACTAAGTCTTGACATATGGGCATCCATTATGCAATGAAGTAAGATAGAAGGTCTCAAAAAACTCAACTTATGCACTATTGTTAGATGAGAGAGTGGGATGGAAGATAAACCTACTATGGAGGAATTTTAGTTTAAGGGGGAATAAAATTGACTAAGGTCTTGTTACACATCGAAGGGTTTGCAATACTTTCATTAAGCGTTTATTTATATGGATACTTTCAATTTAGTTGGCTATTATTTTTCATTTTATTATTTGCACCAGATATTGCAATGGTTGGTTATGTAATAAGTAATAAGGTTGGGTCAGTTGCATACAATTTATTTCATACATACAGTGTACCTATTATTCTCATTTTAGTGAGTGTAATGTTCAGCAATCTTACTCTATTATCAATTGGTTTCATCTGGTCTGCACATATTGGTATGGATCGAATGCTTGGGTACGGATTAAAATATTCAACAGCGTTTAAAGATACACACTTAAATCGGGTGTAGTTGTATAAATAAAAGGAAGCCTTTATTGGCTTCCTTTTATGTTGAATTTATATGTTTTCAGCACGTAATGAAAGTGTAGAACCTATCAAATTTTATTTTTGTCTTCTTATAAAAACTACTCCTCGAGAGTAAAGTTTCAGTTCTTCTATTAATTGTTTTCTACTAGAGTCATCGATTGTAAACTGAACTCCATAGGATGAATTTTTTACCCATAATACATTTCCTGTTAGCTTTATTTCTTCTTCGTTCAGTTTAAACGTAATCTCAATTTCAATATTACGATGTGTAACAGGCAGGGTAAAGGATGTCGATAATTTTAAGCCCCCATCGCTAATGTCATCGATCTGTGCACTACCAAGCTTACTATTAAATTCTTGTTCTCCTACTCTAATTATCTTAAATGTACAAGCGATCGGCTCCTCAAACCGATAACGAAATGTGTCCTGACGGCGATACCTCATTTGAATCCCACCTTAAATAGCAAATATAGAGTTTCTACTATAGATATGTTAGTTTTGTTACATAGTATTGTACCCTAACTTGTGATAACAGATTGTAACAATTTGGTGAATTTTTCTAGTAAAGTTATGTCTTAGGAGGTTTGCAGGACTTACGTTCCGTTTTTTTAGCGAAATCGAGCTTTCTGAGATTTCGCGGCCAACAGTTCCGTTATTTGATTAAAAATGGCTGTTTTCGCAAAGTTTGTTGCTTTCGTAAAAATCCCAAAAAGCGGATTTTTACACAAAATATTAAGAATTCATAACTAATTTAGTAAGTATTGCTCTTTTCTTACATAATTTATTGGCTGATATCTTCATCTAGGGTATTTTTCCGATAATTTTAGGATAGAAAAGCCACAATGTTTACGAAAAGAGCCTTAAAAATAAAGGAAAAAGGAGGTTTTGAGACTAAATAACGGAATCCATGTCCTCGAAATTAAAAAAAACAAGCTTTTTAGGCAAAATAACGGAACAGGTGTCCTCAAAATATAAGCTAGAGTTGTAATGCACTAGTTTCCCCCGTGAAAGTTCCTGTAGTCAGAATGTTTATGTTAAAATGTTATGAACAAAGCTAATCTGGAGGCTCTATAGTATGAACTACGATGTAATTGTAATTGGTGCAGGCTCAATGGGGATGGCAGCGGGCTATTTTTTAGCGAAAAGTGGTAAGAAAACGTTATTGCTAGATTCATTCAGTCCACCTCACGATAAAGGAAGTCATCACGGGGAGACAAGAATTATTCGCTATGCATACGGCGAGGGAGAAGAGTATGTTCCGTTTGTACTGAGAGCTAAAGAGCTATGGGCCGAACTAGAACAACTTTCAGGCAAGCAATTATTTATGCCAACGGGTGTCCTAAACGTTGGAGTGAAACAATCTGATTTTATCCAGAACACGATCAAAAGTTCTGAGAAATACTCTTTGCCGTTAGAAGTCTTAAATGCAAAAGAAATTCAGAAGCGATGGCAGGGGATCACCTTGTCTGACGATTACATAGGCTCTTTTGAACCAACGTCGGGAGTACTAAAATGTGAGGAATGTATTAATGCTTATCAGGAACTTGCGGAACAGCATGGTGCAACCATTTTGAGTAATCGTAGAGTAAAAGAAATCAACATTCAAAATGATAAGGTAACAATCAAGACTAGCAATCAAACTTTTAACGCAAACTCACTTGTAATTTCTGCCGGAGCATGGACTAAGGACCTTCTAAAAATGTTAGATTTAGATGCTCCACTTACTCCAGTGAGAAAAACCTTTGCTTGGTATGAGGCTAACGAACAGATGTATAGTCAAAATCATTTCCCAGCCTTTGCGTTTGAGACTCCACAAGGAATTTATTATGGTTTCCCAAGCATTGATGGTGTCGGATTAAAGCTTGGTCGCCATGATGGAGGAGAAACAGTACATCCTGTTATGCCATTGTTCCCTTACGGAGAAAGTGACGACAAGGATTTACGACAATTTTTAACTCAGTTTATGCCAAATGTAGAGAAATTAAAGTACGGGAAAACCTGTATGTACACACTTACTCCAGATGAGAAATTTATCATTGATCTCCATCCTAGGTATACAAATGTTGCCATTGCTGCAGGGTTTTCTGGACATGGCTTCAAGTTTAGTAGTGCAGTTGGGCAAGCGTTAAGCAACTTAATTTTGACCGGTAAAAATGATATTGACATCTCACAATTTTCGTTTCGACGCTTTTAATAAATCGAAAGGAGGAAATCAAGTGAACATACTGATTATTGTTAGTGCGATCATTTGTATTTTTGCACTAGTTGCCACAATCCTTGTTGGTATAAAACCTCATGAAGAAAACTACGGAAAGACCACTAAAAAACGTTTGACTAGATTAACGGTGATTTATTTTGTTACGTTTGTTCCAGCACTTATTTTTGTATTTATCTACTTTGGAATGAAATGATCTAGAATTCAGAGGAGGGGTTAGGATGAGTATACGTTTTGAAGTGAAGAGAACTACCAGAGTTTCGAAACAAAGAGCTTACACAGGATTACTTGATCTTGATGCAGCTAAAACCTGGATGCAGGGATTGGTCGGCATCGAGAGGTTGGACGAGGGTCCGATGAAGGTGGGAAGTGAGTGGAAGGAAACGAGAAAGATGTTCGGGAAAGAAGCTACAGAACATTTTGAAGTTGTTGAACTCACGGAACCAGACAAAATTATACTTCGCTGTGATGGGTCGAAAGGCACCACCGGCAAAGGGGAATTTGTGTTTACATACATATTAGCTACAACAAATAACGCTACTGAGATTACCTTGAACGGAGAGATTAATGGACTGACTGGTTTCTCAAGATTTATCGGTAAATTGATGGTAGGAACCTTTAAAAAAGCTTGTGCCAAAGATTTAGACGCATTAATTACCCATTTGGAAAAATAAATCACTACTAGAAATGCATTCCCCTCAACGGGAATGTTTTTTGTATTTCCCACTTGCATTCACTCGAGCAATCTGATAATATCGTTTCATAGCTAATGATTATGAAAATTTGAAGAGGTGATGCGTATTTATTCATATAATAACGATGGAGAACTGCTTCCGGAAGAAATAGATACGATCAATCGATTGATGAACATCCCCCTTGATTCGTTAAATCTTGAGGCAATAGCTGTTGTCACGAATATTTATCGTGTTGCTCAAGGATTACGTAATAAAATGGAACAAAAGGTCTTATCTGAATATGGCTTATCTTGGACAGCCTTCTCCATGCTTTATGACATGTGGATAGGGGATTCTGTTGAAACCAAAAAATTAGCTGAATTAGCTGGAGTTTCAAAAGCCACAATAAGTAATATAACGAAAACTCTTGAACAAAAAGAGCTATGCTACAGAAAAAACGATCCTAGGGACAGAAGGGTTACGTACGTGGCTTTAACCCCAAAAGGAAAGCAAGTCATGGAAGCACTATATCCAAAGTTTCATCAAAACGAAGTAGAGATTGTTTCTAGTCTAACAATTGATGAGCAAAAAAGGATGACAACTTCTTTAAGAAAAGTTATTCGTGACAATGATTTTTAATCTTATATAAAAATGCAAGGACGGGAAATCCAGTAGTAGTTATCTCCCTGTTTTAGAGAGTCGATGGTTGGTGCAAATCGATACAAAGATAACGCGAATTACATTCCCTGAGCTTTCTTTGTGTAACCGCAAAGAACGGACGAACCGTTATTCGTTAAAGTGGAAGGAGTCTCTCCTTCAATTAGGGTGGTACCGCGTGCAAATTTCAACCACGTCCCTTTTTGGGATGTGGTTTATTTCTATTTATTTTACATGAGGAGGAAACGAAAATGAGTAATTTTATCGAACAATTAAATGATGAACAAGTAAAAGAAGTAAAGAGGCAAATGGCAATTTACAGTCAAGGCGTCCAAGAAATCATACCGTTTGAAGACCTAGAAAACAAAGTCGCAAAATCTATTTTAACGAATACGCCTTTAAAAATAAAATTAGGTTTGGATCCATCCGCTCCTGACGTTCACTTAGGGCATACGGTGGTATTAAACAAAATGAGACAGTTTCAAGAAAATGGTCACGTCATTCAATTGATTATTGGTGACTTTACTGGAAAGATTGGTGATCCAACAGGAAAGTCTGTCGCGAGACAACAGTTAACAGATGAAGAAGTAAAGCATAATGCCAAAACGTACTTCGAACAATTTGCGAAAGTGATTGATATGGATCAAGTCGAATTACATTACAATTCTCAATGGTTATCAAAACTAAACTTTGAGGATGTCATCCAACTCGCAGGGAAAATAACAGTAGCTAGACTTTTAGAAAGAGACGACTTCGAAGAAAGAATTGTCATGGGTAAACCAATTTCGCTTCATGAGTTCTTTTACCCGTTAATGCAGGGCTTCGATTCAGTTATGTTAGAATGTGATCTTGAACTCGGTGGTACGGACCAGCATTTTAACATTTTAATGGGAAGACATTACCAAGAAAAGTTCGGTAAAGAAAAACAAGTGGCGCTACTCATGCCTTTATTAGAAGGTCTTGATGGTGTCGAGAAAATGTCTAAATCAAAGAAAAACTACATCGGGATTGATGAAAGCCCACAAGAAATGTACGGAAAATCAATGTCAATTCCAGACCAGTTGATGAGCAAATACTTTGAGTTAATTACTGATTTTACTCCTGAACAAATTCAAGACATCAAAGCTAGGTTGACCTCAGGGGATCTTCATCCCCGTGACGCAAAAATGTTACTTGGGAAAACGATCGTCAGAATGTACCACGGTGAGGTAGAGGCAGAGAAAGCTGAGCAGAACTTTATTGCCGTTTTCCAACAAGGCTCAATGCCAGATGAAATCCCAGTGGTAGAATGGAAGGGCGAGGCGGACATTTCCATTGTTGATCTTATTGTTCAATTAAAGTTGTTAAGCTCTAAGAGTGAAGTGCGAAGAATGATTGATAATCGCGGTGTTCAATTAAATGGTGTAAAGGTAGAAGATACTCAATTACAAGTGACCATCACTGACAACCTCATTGTTCAGGTAGGAAAACGTAAATTTGTACAACTGAAATTCTAGGAGCGAAGGAATTGCTATGGGTAATGCCAAAGAAGTACTGAAACAAACAGCCGATGATATAACGGATACGCCTGATAAGAACGGCCTTTATAATAGCTTTAAAAAATACAAGTTAATATAAAAAAAATCGACAGGTGCCTGGCAACTGTCGATTTTTTCATTAGTTTACTTTTACTATTGCATATGGCCCTTCAGCTACTTCAAATTGGTTAACTAAGGTAAATGTAGCTTGATCAACAATCGAGAACAAATGATCATCAACACTGGTTATATATAAGTTGTTGTCATCTCCACGAAGATAATTAGGATTTTCCCCAACAAAAATTTGGTCAACCACTTCGTTGCTTCGTAGGTCAATCTTATACATCTGATCCTCTCCATGACAAACGGTATATAGGAAGGAATAGGTTCGATCGACAAAGAAATCTACGGGCATGACACCTACAATTATTTCAGAAAGTTCCTCACCTGTCTTGGGATCGTATGCATGGATGCTATTATTTATCACTCCATCACCCCCATGCCCACCAACCCACAACATATCATTCACTACCACAAGCCCATCTGGTTTTCGGCTTGAGGTAGGAAATTCTAAAACTACGTTTAGCTTATCTAGATCAATAACAGAAATAGAATTACTTTCTGAATTTATCACAAACAATCTGTCATCATCAGCAGTCATTTCATTTGGATACATACCGACATCAATACTTGCCTTAATTTTCCGGTTGCTCATATCAATCACATGGACCTGGTTTTTAAACGCATCGGTAATGTAAAGAAAGGGATCTTTATAAAAAAGAGAGGTAATTCCTTGATTGACATTTAAAAACGGCTTTACGCTACCGTCTCGAAGATTAATTCTAAGTAGAAATTTATTGTTAATGCTTGCAGCGATTATGTCAGTTTCACTCGTTTGGACCATATCAGTGATTCCATATGAAATAGCATTAGTGAAAACATTCCCGTTATCAGCATCAATAAACGTGAGAAGATCTTCCTCCTGATGTGACAAAACAATAGGATGTTCTATCTCGGGCAATTGGATACGGTTAGTTTGGCAACTGGTTAACACAAATAGTAGTATTACTAGTAAAAAGTGTCTCATCTTTGTCTTCATTTGGTCCTCCTTTATACATGCATTACCTGTTTAGCTTCTTAAAAAAATTGGAAATTATGTACTTTGTACTTTATCTTGCACCGGCTCTACTGTTTTTCGTATAGATATGTAGCAAAAATTGGCATGATAAAACAAGAGGTGAAATAGTTGAAGAGAAGTAAAGCTAAAACGATTCAGATTTTTCTACCTGACGGAAATCCTAGAGGGGTAAAAATTGCTGGTGTGACGAATCGAACTGTTCAAGCAATTTTAATCCCTAGAAACTTATTAAAAACGGTTAAAGATAGAAGTGAAGTAGACAATGTCTCCTTATACTTTTTGTTTGGTAACAATGAAGAAGAGACTCGTACTGAAGCTTATATCGGAGAAGCAGAGGTAGGATATGAGCGACTAAAGCAACACCATAGCAGTAAAGACTTTTGGAAAGTGGCCGTACTAGTCGTGACGAATAATATCCAAAATCAATTTACAAAGGCCGATGTTAAGTTTTTGGAGCACCTTGCCTACAAGGAAGCTGTCAGTGCTGGTCGCTATGCGATTAACCAAACTCTCCCCACAAATCCCTTCATTCCTGAGTGGAGACAAGAAGACTTGTTTGATATCTTTGAAACGATAAGCTTATTGTTAGGTACACTAGGCTACCCGATATTTGAAAGCTTCCGTGGGAACACTGAAGAAGTCCTTGAAGACGATGAGGAGCTTTTTTATTGTACACGGAGAGATACCGAAGCTTTTGGCAAATGGACAGATGATGGCTTTGTTATCTACAAGGGATCTAAAATGTCTAGTAGTGCTTTGCCTGGATTCGAAAATAAGCTAGAAAAACATAATGAAAAAATAGAGAACTTTCTTCAAGAAGGAATATTAGGAAAAGAAAACGGCAGATACATCTTCATGAAGGATCAACCGTTTCCAACTCCTTCTGCAGCATCCACTTTTGTTCTTCAAAGTGCTAGTAACGGCTGGACAGACTGGAAAGACAAAAGCGGCAAGACGTTAGATGAGTTAAAGAGAAAGCAATTGTAGAAAGAGTTCAAATATTCTTTTTGAGCTGGATACCGAACATTCTTTCTCTACACCACTTGAAAACAGAACAAACGTTCCTGTATAATGATATTGTCAAAAGGAATAAAAGAGGTGACAAGATGACGATACGCGATAGAGGAAATATTAAATGGACTTCAATGATGCTGCCAGAACACGTTGCAATGGTCAGAGAAATTTATGCTAATCAGTACAAGGTAGCCAAACCACAGCTAGACGAACAGGAAATTGAGGAGCTCGAACGGGTGATCGGTGAGGGGATGCGTGAGCAAGCAACATTAGTGTTTACGTATTGGAGTAATGGTTATTACAAAACGTTCATGGGGAAAGTATATGGGTTTAATCAAATGAGACAATCACTAAAGATCCTTGATCAATTTGGAGATCGGGTAGAACTGAAGATGTCGGACCTCATTGATGTAAGAATTGGGGATTGATCATTCATTCTTGCTCAATTTCTTCATTACTATTAGAATTAAGATATATTTATATATGAGGTGACCATTTTTGCCATACGATTTTTCAAATTATTTAGTGATAGGAATTTCTTCGCGCGCGTTATTTGACCTGACAGAAGAAAGTAAGATTTTTGAAACAAAAGGATTAGAGGAATTTACAAAATACCAAATTGAAAATGAAGACAATCCGTTAAAACCAGGAATCGGCTTTAGTCTTATTAATGGTTTACTTCGTTTGAACACTCTTGTTAATAATGAGAGAAAAACAGAAGTCATTATTATGTCTAAAAACAATCCAGACACGAGTTTACGTATTTTTAACTCGATTGAACATTACAATGTTGATATTACAAGAGCAGCACTAACGAGTGGGAGGTCATTAGTCCCTTACTTAAAGGCATTTAATGTAGATTTGTTTCTATCAGCAGATGAAGAAGACGTTCAAGATGCGATTGATTCAGGAATAGCCGCCGGGCTTATCTATGAAAGTAGCGCTTCCTATGATGAGGAGCCTTTAAAAGAAATAAAAATAGCCTTTGATGGGGACGCTGTTCTTTTTTCAGATGAATCCGAGAAGATTTACAAAGAAAAAGGGTTAGAAGCGTTTGTTGAGCATGAAAGGATTAATGCAAGAAAACCATTACCGGAAGGGCCATTTGCTAAATTGTTACGAACGTTGTCTTTTTTGCAAAAGGAACTGAAAGAAGATAACCCGATTCGAACGGCACTCGTCACGGCGAGGAGTAGCCCAGCCCATGAAAGAGTTATTCGTACGTTACGAGCGTGGGGAATACGAATTGATGAAGCGTTTTTTCTCGGGGGTGCTCCAAAGAAAAGTATCCTAAAAGCATTTGGTGCTCATATTTTCTTTGATGATCAAGAAATTCACTTATCAAATAATGAAGTGCCTTCTGCAAGAGTTCCTTACAAGACAGAGGGTAGGGAAGTAAAATAAATGAAAGGCATGTCCCTAAAATGGAGGGACATGCCTTATTTGATTAGGCACCTATATGTTCACCTAGCTTCTGAAACTCTTGAACATAGTTTCTGCCTTTCTCTTTTGCCTGATATAGCGCTTTATCTGCTTGATTTACTAGCATTGGGATCGTCGGACAATCCGAACTCAACGTTAAACCAACCGTTGAAATACCAAAACTTGAAGTAGCTATCACTTGCTTCCCTTCTAGAAAAATTGTGTTGCTAGAAACAGTGTTGCGGATCAAATTAGCCACTTCAAGAGCAACTTGTCCGGTTGTGTGTGGCATAAAAATGACAAACTCTTCACCACCATATCTTCCAATAACATCTGTATCTCGTAAACATGATTTTGTCACATCGATCACATGAGTAATGACATGGTCTCCAGCCTCATGCCCATACGTATCATTGATTTTTTTAAAGTGGTCAATATCAAACATGATAAACGAAACAGTCGCTCCTTGCTGCTTTAGGTCATCAAAAGTCTGTTCTACTTTTTTGAAAAAGAACGTTCGATTGAACACTTGAGTTAGACCATCAATACTCGCTAATTTTTCAAGTTTTTCTTGTAGGAGAACTCTTTCTGACACATCAATAAAGGTAATGATTTTGCCCACAATAGTTCCTTGCAGCAAAACGGGAGAAAAACGGATATGATAGTGTGTTGCTGCGAACTCAACATCACATTCCTGTTCGTTAATCATAAGCTCGTAAAGTCGATGTTTTTTTTCTAATATATCTTCCACTGGTTTTCCTATTGAAAATGTATTGATCTTAGGTAAAATACTAGTCATTGTTTTATTGTAATCGATAATAATTCCTTTTTGATCTAAAACAAGAACACCATCCTGCATACTTTCAAAGACTGTTTCCCTAGCGATCGGAGCGACATTGAACATTTGATAGGAAACAAGAGCTGCCCCGTGAAAAAGAAAAGAGATACTCATCGAAAGTGGTCCATAGTCAAGTCCGTATGGACCCAAACCAGTTAAGTAAAGAATACTCCCAAGTACTGGCGTGAATAAACCAGCTGCCATCATTAAAATTTGCATTCGAAATGTAAATGATTTTTTTCGGAAATTAAGAAACAGAATGACAATACTTGCTACGATACAAATGTATAGAAAAAAGGAATGTACATAGAACCATGGCCCACCTTCAAGTACTAAAATAGGAAAGGGCGTATCCGTCCTCATAGCGATAGACGAATAATAGAGATGATGAAAATCGTTAGTAAAGTGCATAAAAATTGTCGTAAGTGGTAAGCCAATGAGAAAATAATACATCGGTTTTGGTATTTTCTTTCCGACATATTCGAAGCACATCAATAAAACAAATACAGGAATGAACGGTAAAGCAAGGTACTCAATTCCTAACCAAAACTTCATTTGTTCTAGTGAAGTACTAGTAAGCTCAAAAAGATATGAGGCTGTAAAGATCGTACACATGAACGTACAGAGTATATAATAAGTTCCCCCTGGGGCATCTTTCACTTTTAATAGTCCATACAAGCATAAAAAAACGGTTAATACACAACCAAACACTCCCATTACTACGTAAATCAATAATTCCTGTGGCATGCAAACTTCTCCCTGATCTCATAAATGAATAAACAAACGTCCGTGTTATAAAAACATATTTTCTATTATATAACCATCGGTACTATAAGAATAGTACTTTCTTCTTATAAATGAAAAAGTTCACAATTGACCTCAGAAATGGGGTCTTTTATTGTTTTGGGTATCGAGGACAACCCGTATTTTCCACAATGCTAAAAAAGTATAGGTAATGTTAAAAGAATACTTACTTACAAATGACACCAACTTATGTATAATATTGGTAAGTTTTTATTTACTTGTGTATTAGATTACTAGTAGTTAAGTAAGAGAAAGAAAGAAAGAAAGAAAGAAAGAAAGGAGAAAACAATTATAACTTATTTTCTATTTTATATTCTGATAATCCCTTTATGCATCTTATTACATGAAGTTGGACATGGCATTGGAGTTGTTTTAACGTCAAAATCTCATGCACGAATTTACTTGGGGAACACGGATGAAAAAAACAAACATAATTTCAGCGTTGGAAGGCTACATTTTCATATACATTGGTCTTATTCGGGTTATTGTAGTTGGAATAGTAATTTAGATAAACGACAAAATTTTTGCGCACTAGCAGGTGGGCCATTGATGTCTCTATTACTTGTTTTTTTATTCATATCGCTAATACAGTTGGTTTCTCATGGGGATTTTCGTACTTTTATTAATGGAATAATAATCTTTAACTTGATAACCTTTTTACTAACAGCCATGCCATTTACCTATCCTCGTTGGTTTGGTTCATTGGGTGGGCATCCGTCTGATGGGTTACAATTATTACGTTTGTTAAGGGAGACATAAAATTGGATATCTAACAGCTACAGTTGTGACGATTATTAATCTTAATATATAGGTGGAAATTTATATGGAAAATGAACAAAAGACTAAGATGGAAAGAAACAGGCTAAAAAATATATTCATAGAAATTCGAGACTCGATATTTGTGGAAGTAGCTTTGAGAATTATCGTTTTTATTCCAAGAATCCTAATACGTTTGATCAAAGATATAACTTAAAAGATGAAATGTACTATACTACATCAAAGACTCTATATTTGGAGTCTTTTTTTTATGTCACTCGTAAGTTCGTATTACTAAAATTCACATACAAGCTAACGTTCATGTAGAATGAAATTAACTAAAAAAAAGGATGGTTATTGAACATGAAGAATAGAAGGAAACGCTTATATAAGATAGTCGCTTGGATGATGGCAATAGTGACCTTAGTGATCCTTGGTTTGATAGTGACTATAAATGTAAAAACTTATCAACCGATGCCTGAAGCTTTAATGGCTATGGAAGCTGAGAATGTTAGAGTGGAAAATCGCGTCATTATCTTTGAACCTGAAGGAGAAGTTGTGGGAAATCTTGTGTTTTACCAAGGCGGTCTTGTGAAGACTGAGGCTTATGCAGTGCTAGGTAAGATGTTGGCTGAAAATGGTTTTCGCGTGTTCTTACCGAAAATGCCGATAAATTTAGCTATTACAAATACAGGAGTATTTGATAAAGTATATCAAACGTATGATAACGGCAAGCCGTGGTATATTGGTGGGCATTCTCTTGGTGGTGCAAGTGCGGCTATATTTGTAGCAAACACTCAGACCCAAATTGACGGCTTTTTCTTCTTAGGGGCGTACCCAAGTGATAGTAGTGATTTAGCGTCATTAGACATGCCAGTGATCTCTATTGCGGGCTCAGAAGATCTGGTTATGAATGAAGATAAATTCATGACCACAAAAGCATTATTACCAGGAGATACACTTTATGTTGTTATCGATGGAGGCAATCATTCCAACTTTGGTTATTATGGTTTTCAAAAAGGGGATGGGCAAAGTTTCATCACAAGAGAGGAACAACATCAACAAGTGGTCAACATCTTAAAAGAAACGTTTCTTGGAATGCGATAATACCAGGGCGTCACAGTGACAATCACTAAGAACAAATTTAGCTTAGAAATAGATTTATGCTATAATTATGGAAAGTCAAATTGGAAGGTGGCGGGAAATTTGTCATTAAATAAAGGTTCATTGATTTCAATTGAAAAATTCTTTGAAATGAGAAGTGACACAGAATTTTTATTAGAGTATATCGATGGTATCGTTTATATGTCACCTTCTTCATCTACAAAACACCAACGAGTGTCGAGCAGTCTTCAACTGAAACTTGGAAATTTTCTTGAAAGTGGCCCGTGTGAGGTTTTTGTAGCACCTTATGATATAGAACTCAAAAAAGACAGTATTGAAGGATGTAAAATTGTTATTCCCGATTTAAGTATTATCTGCAATAAGGACGGTTTTACAGAAACCAGATACCAAGGTGTGCCAAATCTTATTGTAGAAATACTTAGCCCATCAAATCAATCCCATGATTTAATTACAAAATTAAATTTATATATGAAATATGGTGTTTCTGAGTATTGGATTGTAAACCCAATGTTGGATTCAATCACAGTATACGTGTTAAACAAAGAAGGGATGTACGAGCAGTTTGGTGTAAAAACAGGTAAAGGGAAGGTAACTTCAAGTGTATTAAGTGGCTTTGCGGTTGATCTAGAAAGCGTGTTTGGCTAATGTTTAAAAAGCGTAGTCTTCAAAATTTGAAGACTACGCTTTTATTTGTCTGTAAGTGAAACAAGAAATTTCGGATTGTCACAGTGACAAAAATAGCACAATAATCCATGGAACATGAGCGTGAAATCCATTGTGAATGGACGGAAGGTACGATAATCTAATACTATTCCCCATGAAAAGGAGGAATTTTATGGGAAAAGGGCCGGTATTTAGAGAGCATTTTTTTCAATATAAGTGGAATTATCTTCTTGGCGCCATTCTACTATCGATCTCTTTACTATTTCAATTACTCATCCCTCTCTTATTAGAAAAATTCGCAGATGGCATACAAGAAGGGTCAATCGAAGTCTCGTTTTTATGGGAATTAGCGCTTTGGTTTACTGTAGTTGGAATTGGGATTTTTATCTTTCGTTCAATTGGACGTATTTATATTTTCCGAATGTCGAGAATGCTAGAGCGGGATTTACGAAAAGAGTTGTTTCAGCACTGGGAGAAGCTGCCAGCTGAATATTATCAAAAGCAAAAGATCGGCAACTTAATGGCCCATGCAGTCAATGATGTGAATATCCTTAGACAAATTGGGATGCAAGGTGTTTTTCAGATGGTCGAGGCCGTTGTACTCATTACAATTGCGGTTATTATGATGGCGGCAACGATTCATTTTTCTTTAACATTACTAGTGTTACTACCATTACCTGGCTTAACCTATATCGCGTATCGGTTTCGAGCAAAAATACAATGGCAATCTCGTAAAGTTCAAGAGGCCATTGGAACGTTAACTAGTAGAGTACAAGAATTCTGTTCTGGTATTCAAATCATAAAAACATATGTTCAAGAGCAAGAGCAACTAAACAAGTTTACGCAGGAGAACGATCAGAATGTGGAAGTGAATAAACAACTCATTCGTTCAAATTCCCTTTTTACCTCACTTAGTCAAGGAATTGTCGGACTAAGTTATTTAGTGTCAATCGTTTATGGTTCTATTTTAGTCATGCAAGGAAGCATTTCTCTTGGGGAATTTGTTGCTTTTAATACGTACTTATCATTATTAATTGCACCAATCGAAAATATTGGGAAGGTGATAAATCTGTTACAACAGGGGAAAGCAGCTGACAAACGAATACGTGAAGTACTTTCGACAGAACCCGAAATTAGAGACGAGGAAGGGGTTCTCCCAATTGCTGATGTCAAGGGAAACCTACAAATTCGCAATCTATCGTTTCAATATCAATCAAGTACCAGTTTTTCCTTGAAAAAAATAAATCTTACCATTCCAAAAGGAACGAGCCTAGCGATTATTGGTAAGGTTGGAAGCGGGAAGTCGACACTAGTAAACTTACTTTTGCGTTTATATAATCCACCAAAAAATACAATTTTTATCGATGGGCACGATATTCATTCTCTTCGTTTAAAACAACTACGGACGTCTATATCCTATGTACCACAAGACAATTTCTTATTCTCCTCAACAATCAAAGAAAACATCGCATTTGATCCAAAACCTTATGAAGATATCCTAGTAGTTCAAGCAGCAAAGCATGCGTCAGTTTATGAAGATATACAAGAATTTCCGAGTGGGTTCGAAACCGTGATGGGAGAGAGAGGGCTATCGTTATCTGGTGGACAAAGGCAGAGAGTTAGTATTGCCAGGGCACTAATTAAGCCTTCACCCATCGTAATCATAGACGATAGTCTTTCTGCGGTTGATTCAAAAACAGAATCATTTATTTTGCAAACATTACAAAACGAAATGAAGGGCCGTACTTCCATTATTATTAGTCATCGAATTTCAACGATTAAAGACGCAGACCAAATCATTGTCCTAGACAAAGGTGAAATTGTCGAAAGAGGTACCCATCAGTCTTTGCTAGATCATGGTGGTATTTATGAAAGCATGTATATGCAGCAAATGACGGAACTGAAAATGGCCAGGAAAATGAACCAACCTTCTAATGAAAGAACGATCCTCATGAGAAGAAGGAGGGATTAATATTCGTCAACAACCAACAAACAATCAAAACGTTAGTGACAAGCAATTGTTAAAACAAATGCTTGCATTTGCAAAGCCTTATTGGAAGTTACTCCTGGTATCACTGCTATTTACAGGTTGTATCGTTGTAGCTAGCTTAGCTCAGCCATTTATTATTAAAGTCGCGATTGACTTACATATTAACGGGCTGTACAAACCTATGATAGCAGTTGAAGCACCACATTCTAATGAAGTGAAAAAACAGTTGGAACTAGGAGGAATAAAACATAAAAGGTTAACAGAATTAGATCAGATGGTTTATTTTCGTTTGCTAGATCAGGTCGAGACTAGTTTCGGAGAAAAAGCTGTGATTTCCCATGAAAACGGGTCTTACTTTCTTATTTATGGAGTAGATAAGCTTAAAAATTACGAAGACCAGTCATTACCAATGCGCTCGTTAACCTCAGAAGAAATTGACCTTTTCCGGCAACAGGATTATCAAGGGCTGATTTACTTAGGTGTTCTATATTTTATCTTACTCGCATCTTCAGCGGTTTTTACTTATTTTCAGAACAACGCCCTGCAATACACAGGTCAATTCGTCATCTATGATATTCGTCAACAGATCTTTAAGCACTTTTCGAAAATGCCTATTTCTTATTATCGCCAAAATCCAATTGGAAGATTAGTTACGAGAATTACCCATGACGTCGAAGCACTCAATCAACTATATTCTCAAGTAATCGTAAACCTCGTAAAAGAAGTTCTCATTTTAGTAGGAATTATCATCATTATGTTATATATGAGTGTAAAGTTAACATTAATCTGCTTCATCGTCATTCCTGTCATTGGTGTCATTACCTTTTATTTTAAGCGAGTCCTACGAAACAATCAGCGCTATTTACGATTAATCTTATCGAGATTAAATTCTTTTCTTGCGGAAAATTTGTCTGGGATGACGGTCATTCAGTTATTTGCTAGAGAAGAAAAGCAGCTGGAAAAGTTTAATGAGTTAAACGAAAAACATTACAAGGCTGGGATGCGTCAGACGGTGTTAAATTCGATCTTTAACCCTTCAATTGGTCTTTTTGGAAACATCGCTCTTGCCTTGTTAGTTTGGTATGGAGGCAGAAGTGTCATTGATGGGGCCATAACATTTGGTGTGGTATATGCCTTTACGCATTATGTGAGACAGTTTTTCGAACCGCTTCGCGGGTTGGCTGACCGTTTTAATCAGATCCAAGCGGCACTAGCATCAGCAGAAAGAATTTTCGAAACGTTAGAAACAAATGCAACAATCGTAAACCCTGATAATCCTAAAAGACTCCCAGAGAAAGTAGCTGGAAAAATCGATTTTGATCATGTCTGGTTTGCGTATCAAAACGAGGAATGGGTACTTACTGATATCAGCTTTCAGATCAAGCCTGGTGAGACAGTTGGGATTGTCGGTGCAACCGGTGCTGGTAAAAGTTCAATTATTCAGCTGATCAATCGGTTTTATGATATCCAGAAAGGCAGAATTATGCTTGATGGTATTAATATAAAGGATGTCCGTTTGAACGATTTACGAAAACGAGTAGGTATCATTCAGCAGGATGCATTTGTTTTTTCTGGAACTGTCTTTGATAATATTCGACTAAATCACCACCATGTTAGTAATGAAGATATTATTAAGGCTGCAAGGTCTGTCAATATCGACCCTTTTTTTCAGATGTTACCTCAAGGATATGAAACGATGTTAGGTGAGGAAGGCGTGGTCTTGTCGACTGGTCAAAAACAACTACTTTCATTTTTACGTGCAATCATCGCAAATAACGATGTTCTTATTCTAGATGAAGCCACCGCAAATATAGATACAGAATCAGAAACTGCCGTACAACAAACGTTAATGCAATTTAGCACAAATAGAACAACAATTATCATTGCCCACCGTTTGTCGACGATCCAACATGCCGATAGGATAATCGTCTTACACAAAGGAAAAATTTTGGAGACGGGGAATCATGAGGAATTGTTAACAAAACAAGGTGCCTATTATCAATTATGTGTTAATCAAAATAAAGAAAGGCTAGTAAAGCTAAAACAGAGCTGATCACGTAGGTGGTCAGCCTTGTTTCTGTTCATCACTAAATTGAGTAGGAGAGACACCTACGATTTTTTTAAACGTTCGACTGAAATATAGTTCGTCTTCATAACCGACATGCTGACTAACTTCCTTAATTCGTATATCTGAATGAGCCAGTAACTCTTTGGCACGATCAATCCGTAAATGGGTTAAATAATCAATCGGACTATACCCAATATATTTTCGAAAAAGGCGAGAGTAATGACTTTTACTTAATCCAGCTAACTCAGCTAAATCGTTTAGACTCATGTTGGTTTGGTAATGGTTGACCATATAATCAATGCTTGCTTCGATCACCTGTTTTGTATCCCCAGATAAGGACTGGGAATGGAAGTCCTGAATAATAGCTAGTAATAATTGTTGAAATAATAGCTTTTGTTCAAACGCAACTTCAGCTCCACGACGCTTTGAAAGTGCATTTATCTTCTCTAACAAGAGAACAGCAGAAGAGATATTTTTGATTGTATAAACACCCTGTAGGGGAAAGTCGATTTCTTCGGACTGTTTTAAATGCCACTTTCCTTTTTCCTCAAAAGCCAACGAATACGTAAAACGGACAAAATAAAACTCAAGAAAATCAGAGTGATCTGTCTTTTTATCGCAAACCATGCCAGGAGCATAAAAGACCAGTTTACCAGGTAAGAGTTCATGCTTCTGCCCATTGATAACTACTTCACCGGCTCCTTTCGTGACAAGCCAAAGTGAATGGTGGTGCGGCTTCGCACCTCCTCTACTCCAACTTGGTGGACAAACCTTATATCCAGCTAATAACAACGAATATGTTAATTCATTTAGCTTTGACGCTAGACTGCGTTGGTTCTTACACAAGACGATCACATCCTTTAAATAAGTTGTGTTTAACTAACAATATATTTATGTGTGAGATATGAATTTAAAAACTACACAGATACCTATGACATCCGCCCATACAAAGTTTGATTGTCATACATAGGATGTAATTGTCTAGTTAAAACAAAAAAAACAAAGGAGTTGTTATAATGACAGCAGTAGCAGGAGCAGGAAGAGGTTTTGCTGGAGGCGGATTTGCTTTATTGGTGGTGTTATTCATTTTACTAGTGATTATCGGTGCTAGTTGGATGGCGCCTGGACACGGGGCTGGATACGGCGTCTACTAATAATATGATCAAAGGAGCCTTTGGGCTCCTTTTTATACATAAAAACTTTGTGTTTTTGAAGTGATTTGGATAAATATTTGTTGCCTGTTTTACAGATAATCTTTGTAGGGGGTGTCAAATATGACAAATTATAATCAAAATCAATTTAGTAATCAGCAAGCGTATCAACCAGGATATTCAGGAACTGATGTTCAACATGTAAGGCAACAAAATGCCATGTCAGCACAACCTCAAATGGGTGTAGGTAACTATCAGCAAACAGGGCACCAACGTTTTGGAGCACAGCAAAATACATCTGGTCAATTCAGTGGGTCTCAAGCTGTTTTCCAACCGGGATATTCAGGAACTGATGTTCAACATGTAAGACAGCAAAACACGCAGTCTTATCAACCGCAATTTAGTTATGGTAGCTACCAACAAATGGGTCAACAAGGGTATGAACAAAGTAACATGGGTCATATAGCTGGTCCTCAAGGCGTATTCCAACCAGGGTTCGCAGGAACTGAAGCTCAGCATGTGAGACACCAAAATAGCCAGTTATACCAACAAGTTGGTGGTGGTCACTATTCACAATCACAGCAGCCAAGCTACGCTACACACCAAATTCATCAATATAGTGGTCCGCAATCTGTGTTTCAACACGGGTTTTCAGGCACTGACGTGCAACATGTAAGACAACAAAATATGCAATCTATCCAACCGCAATACGGCAATGTAAGCTATCAACAATCACAGCCACCAAGTTACGGAACACACCAAAGTAACTTTGGCCAATACAGTGGTCCGCAATCTGTATTTCAACATGGATTCTCAGGAACTGATGTACAGCATGTAAGACAACAAAATGCCCAATCGTCGCAGTCTCAATATGGTGGAAACGGGTACAATTAGTCTGATATTATAAATCCCACGTCAAAGTGGGATTTTTTTATATGAATGGTATTTTTAATAGAGCGGTCGTTTACTCTAAGTATAAGGCTCTTTTCGTATAAATTGTGGCTTTTCTATCCTAAAATTATCGGAAAAATACCCAAGATGGAGATATCAGCCAAAAAATTATGTAAGAAAAGAGCATTACTGAACAAATTAGTGGTGAATTCTTAGTAATTTGTGTAAAAATCCGGCTTTTGGGATTTTTACGAAAGCAACAAATTTTGAGAAAACAGCTAAGTATAAAAAGTAAGGAAGGTACCTTATAATGAAAATACTTATGATATCACTTTCAATTGCTACTCTCCTTTTGGGTGGAATTGTTGGTTGTGGAGTCAATGAACCGTTTACTGGAGAAGACACAACAAACACTCAGGAAGGCCAAGTTACTGGTCAAACAGAATTCAAAGGGGGAAATGGTCAAATAGATCAAGGGATGATAACGGGTCAACGAAATGGCAGTGGGCAAGTTGGGATCACAGACGATGATGGAACTGTCCAAGAAATTATTGATCATCTAGAAGCTATTGAAGGAGTCCAGGAAGTACAGGTTCTTTTTTTTCAAAATAAACCATAATTGGTGTTAGGTCTGGTGTGGATAATTATGATGTTAGACAAAGAATTGAACAGATTACCAGTGAATATATATACAAAGATGATGTCGTTGTTTTAACTGATGAGGACATGTTTAATCGAATTCTTATAGCAAGTGATCAATTAAGAATAGGGTCAACAAAAAACGATAGCGGTACTTCCGTGATTGATTTTTATGGAGAGTACGGGCAGACAAAGCTTAATTAGAACGTTTTAGAAGAGCAATGGCAATGGTGAGCTATTGCTCTTAATGGTTTAAGCTGAAACAAAGCATTTTCTTAGCAATCTCCTAAACACTTAGATTAAAATATGGGAATAGTAAAACGTTTGAGTAAGGAGGGAGAAAGTATGTCTACTGCTGTATCAGCCGCCGAAGTTTCAGAAACCTTTGACGAAAAGAAGATTGTTCTAATTTGGAGTTTGACTGTTTGGTTAGTGGTTATGAATACAACAATGTTTAATATAGCCTTGCCATATGTATTAATTGATCTTACGTTAACATCAGCAACAGCGGCTTGGATAGTCTCAGGTTATTCCATTGTATTTGCAATTGCAACGTTAACCTATAGTCGCTTATCTGACTTTATTCCGATTTCACGACTGCTCTTAATTGGCCTTTCATTACTTGGGATAGCTTCTATTATTGGGTTTTTCTCAAACCAATTTTCCTTACTATTACTTTCCCGTGTATTACAAGCAGCTGGTGCTGGTGCAGTTCCGGGTCTTGCTATGGTGCTAGCAAGTCGCTATATCCCGCTAGCAAGACGAGGAAAGGCTATGGCTTACATATCTTCAGCTGCATCACTAGGTTTTGGGCTTGGGCCTGTGATCGGTGGTATCATCACACAATACCTAGGATGGAATTATCTATTTGCAGTCACAGGACTTGTTTTTGTCGTCATGCCTATTTTCATCAAATTACTACCCAAAGAGGTTGTGTCAGTCGGAAAGTTTGATTTAGTTGGTGCGACCCTGACTGGTTTATGTGTGACAGGTTTTTTATTGTTTCTTACTTCATTTTCAGTCTTCTTGCTAATCGTAACCGTAATTTTAGGAGGATTGTGGTGGAGGCATATACATAAACTTGATAAACCATTTATTCGGCCGATACTTTTAAAGAACAAGCAGTATACGAAGCTGCTTTATGTCGGATTTATCACGTTTGTCCTTCATTTTTCAGCTTTATTTTTGATGCCAATCATGTTAACTGTGTTGTTTCGTCAAGAACCATCAGCAGTAGGGATGATTATTTTTCCAGGAGCTATTCTTTCTGCGCTAGGAGCACAATTTATCGGTCGGTTCATTGACCGTTTTGGAAATGTTCCGGTAATTGCCTTTGGTCAAATTCTATTTGTTGTGGCAACAATACTGTTTGCTATTACAGCTACTAAATCACCTATGTTTATACTTTTCACTTATATGTTTATGAGTGTCGGTTTTTCTGCACTTACTTCTAGTCTTTCGAATGAGTATTCACGTATTTTACCTAAGGAAGATATTGGTTCAGGAATTGGCTTAGCACAATTAATTCAATTTTTTGGCGGAGCATTTGGGGTTACGATGACAGGAATATTGTTAACATTGCAAGAAGGTCTCATACAGGAAGTTGCTTACAGAAATGTATTTGTCGTGTTCATTGTTTTAATCATTTCTTCTTTTTCAGTATTTAGTCTATATAGTTGGAAAAGAAAGAGGTAGCACGTATTATGCAACCCAAATTAAAAAAGCGTCGCCCTCATGTGTAAACTCCTGAAGGATACGCTTGTGTTTTGTCTCATGCTTTTTCAATATTTCTTGCTTCGTTTTTGTTTTTCTCTCATGGGTACTAAAATCGACTTGAATTCCTCTTGAGTTTGTTACATCACGCTTTTGGTTACGTAATTGGTGATCCCGCTGCTTTTTTGCTTTGGATTTAGCCATTTAATTTTCACTCCCTAGATTAGTTTCACTTTTAGTATATCGATTTGCTATAAAAAAGTGAATAGATAAAAAATAAGAAAACGCCAATCATGGCGTTTTACTTTGTTACTGATTGTTATTTTGATTGTTATTGTTGTTTCTGTTTTCGTTATTGTTGTTGTCATTGTTGTTTCCAGTTAGGTTAGAAACAGCATTTGTCGTTGCATCTACAGCATTCATCGCAACGTTTTCGGTTAATTCTAATCCTTTATGAACCGCATGAAATGCAGCACCTGCGGTATTTTTAATACCTGCTGAGACACTGTTTTGACCTTGTTGGTTGTTCTCTTGATTTTGTTGATTTTGTTGATTATTATTTTGATTTTGTTGGTTATCCAATATTTTCACCTCCTAAACAGAGATAGCGTTTGTAATGTAAGGTGAGATTATTCAAAAATAATTCTGTTTGAAAATAATGTCGAACCTATAACCAATGTGATAAAATAACTAAAAAGGAGGTGAAACACATATGGAGCAATTATTAGAGAAAATCATTCAAAAGCTTGAAAATATTGAAGCGGATATAAGTGATCTGAAGAACGGTCAAGCTGAATTAAATCAAGAAGTTCGAGATCTAAAAATTGGTCAAGCTGAATTAAATCAAGAAGTTCGAGATCTAAAAATTGGTCAAGCTGAATTAAGTCAAGAAGTTCGAGATCTAAAAATTGGTCAAGCTGAATTAAATCAAGAAGTTCGAGATCTAAAAATTGGTCAAGCTGAATTAAATCAAGAAGTTCGAGATCTGAAAATTGGTCAAGCTGAATTAAATCAAGAAGTTCGAGATCTGAAAATTGGTCAAGCTGAATTAAATCAAGAAGTTCGAGGTCTAAAAATTGGTCAAGCTGAATTAAATCAAGAAGTTCGAGATCTAAAAATTGGTCAAGCTGAATTAAATCAGGAAGTTCGAGATCTAAAAATTGGTCAAGCTGAGCTGAAGGAAGGCCAAGATAGGATTGAAAGAAAAATAGGCTTGATACCAGAACAATACGAATACCTAGAGGATTATTTAGGGAAGCAGCATCTGACGATTACTACATTATCTGCAAGATCTATTGAGCATGAAGCCGCTATACAAGACTTAAGAAGATGTATTAAAAATCAATGATAAAAGAAACATCATTCAAATTCTTCATTTACAACGAAACAACGCGTTTAAACGTAACCCCTTCTTAGAATTACATCATTTCCCATACGTTTTTTCATATCATTGACACAATCTCGTCCTCCATTTGCATTTACTTGCTTTATTATAGAGTTATAGATAAAGATCATTTTTGCATCATTGGGAGGTAAGCTCTATGAGTTGTTGTGGATGTTCAAAATTAGAAGATGGCAAAGAAATCGTTGACCACGTAACACGTAAAGGAAAAGAAAACATGAGGGTGAAAGTTGCCCATGAGATTACATGTCAATGTGGAGAAGTATTTGTCATGGAAACACTTGTGACAAATTGTCCTAAATGCCAAATGACTTTTGGGGTAACACATTGTGGCTCAAGTGATATAAACAAAATTAAACCTGCGGGTATAAACTACGCTAGTTAATCTATGTGGTTGCTCGGAGAAAAGCACCAGACGTGGAGCGTTGGGTGCTTTTTTGCTATGTCTGTTGTAAAATACAGACTGAGGTGACATGTTTTATGCGTGAAGAAAAAGCAACATTTGCAGGTGGGCGATTTTGGAGTATGGTTCAACCATTTGATGAGTTGCCTGGGATTTACGATGTACTAGGAGGCACATCTAAAACGCCTGTTCATCGTGAAGTAGTCCAGGTAACGTTTAATCCAACTATCATTCCATATGAAAAAATAGTTGATTTGTTTTGGAAGACTGTTGACCCTACAGATGAAGGTGGGCAGTTTATTGACCGAGGTGAACAATATAAATCGGCAATCTATTACCATAATGAAGGGCAACGAAAACTAGCAGAAGAGTCAAAACATAAGTTACAGTTGTCCAACAAGTTTTCAAAATCAATTGTTACTGAAATACTACCAGTACATCCCTTCGATAAGGCTGAAGAAAAGTATCAATATTATTATAAAAAGTTCCCCTTTCACTATAAAAAGTATCTGGAAATCTCCGGTCGTAAAAGTTTCTTAGAAAACACATGGAGATTGCAAAAAAGTGTAACTCAATTAAAACGTGAACTATCCCCTTTACAATATGAGGTTACGCAAAATAATGCAACAGAACAACCATTTAGCAATCCTTACTACAATCAAGTTGAAGAAGGAATTTATGTTGATATAGTTTCTGGTGAACCTCTTTTTAGTTCAAAGGATCAATATGACGCTGGCTGTGGATGGCCAAGCTTTACAAGGCCAATTCGCAATTATCACCTAGTTGAAAAGCTCGACAAGCGGCACGGTATGCTTCGAACTGAAGTACGGAGTCGGTTCGGCGACTCCCATCTCGGCCATCTTTTTTACGATGGTCCAAAAGAAAAAGGCGGGTTAAGATACTGTATTAACTCAGCTGCGTTACGTTTTATTCCAAAGTCTGGTTTAGCAAAAGAAGGCTATGTGGAATATGAGTTTCTTTTTTTAGAAAACGATTAACTTTCAGTGACATGGCCTGATAAAAAAGCAGCTTTTACCCTAATTATGGCCGTTACCAAAACTTCCCTTCTCTCATTTACTATAGTAAACATGGTAAAAGTAAGAGGAAGGGCGGTGTAAGGGATGTCTGCTTTTCAATCAATCATTGTGAAGGAACAAAGTGGAAAGGATGTACGAGTTGAAGCAAACCCTGCAGGTCTTTTATGTATTGGGACAGGTCGTCAAGGCGCAGTATTTAAGATATCTTCAACTACTTGTGTGAAAATATTTGGCGATCCGAAAAAAAAAGAGCAAGAGGAAATCGTACTTTGGACCGCACAAAATTCACCTTTTTTCCCAAAAATCTATGAAACCGGTTCAACTTATATTGTGATGGAGTTAATAGATGGAGAACCTCTAAATAAGTACCTAGACAGAGAAAAATATATTCCGAAATGGCTAACTCTACAGATCCTGCTCATGATTAAAGAATTGAAGAACTTAAACCTAGCCAGGCACGATGCTAGACTACGTCATATATATGTTTTAGAAAATGAACAGCGAATAAAAGTCATTGACCATGTCAATTCTGGTACAACGTTTATTTCACAACCCAAAAAATTGTTTCAGGGACTCAAAAAATGCGGTGTCCTTTCAGATTTCCTTAATCAAACTCAGGAGATTGATATAGATACGTACGACGAATGGAAAAAAACGATGAGGAAATTCTTTTAATTCTATACCAATAATAAAAAACTTCTAAAACAGGCCAATTTTTCATCAACGAAAATAGTCTGTTTTTTTCTATTAATGTCAAAAAGATGAGGGATCCTGTCCATTTCTGAAGCGCTCTCTTTGCATAAAATGTAATTAAAGTGGAAATCCATGAAACCTATACAAAGGGGTGGGAAGAATGTCCAGATATTTTTGGGACAGATATGAGGTGCAAGAAAAACCTGTTGGACAAGGAAAAAAAGGCGTTGTTTATCAAGGCTATGACTTGAAGAATAATAGAATGGTAGCGATAAAACGAATGCAAAAAATCAAAAGAGCAGAAAGAGAAGCTATGATTATGAAAGAGTTGGGTTCCCATCAATATCTTCCAAAATTCTACGACTTCTTCATTGCGGATAATCATGGTCATATCGTGATGGAATGGATTGATGGTGAACCATTAAGAAAATTCAAAAACAAACACGATGAAAAAACCGTAGTGAATATCATAATCATGATTTTAGAAGGTCTTAAACATCTTCATAACAAAGGATTTCTTCATTTTGATCTAAATCGCGGGAACATAATGATTGTAAAACAAAATCAGGGATTGATAGTCAAGATTATCGACTTCGACCGTTCAAAACTTATGGACAAACACCATGAAAAGAAAAAAAACGCATTTAAATTCGCTAAGGTGAATATTGATGAAAGGCATGATTTACTTCAGGTAGTTCAACTATTTACTTTTTTACTTACTGGCCAATATACTGCATCTTATGAAGCCTTGGAAACAATCAATTTTGATAATAAAGCTTTGCAAAAAGTACTTTTAAAGGCTGTATATCCTGGATATGAAACAGCACAAGAGATGATAGATGATTTAATAAATTCCCTCTAATTTAACAGGTGTAGAAGGTGTAGTAACTTGAAAACGAACACCTACCTACCAGGTTTACTTAACGCTAGTCTACACTAACACCTCAAAAATGATATACTTCTCGTATAACTAGAGACAAAGGTGAATAGGCAATGGATCAATATAATGTGAGAGTTTCAGTGCGAAACTTGGTCGAGTTTGTGATGATGAGTGGGAGTATCGAGGTAGGTGCTGGTGGTGCTCATGTCCTAGAGGAGGGTACGAAAACTCATCAGCGACTACAGCAAAATCGTGAAGAGAATTACCAGAAAGAAGTTACCCTCTCTCAACAGTTTGAACGAGAGGACGTTGCAGTTACTGTTCATGGTAGGTGTGACGGTCTGATCTCTGATGGAGAGCGAGTTACCATTGAAGAAATTAAATCAACCTCAAAACCGTTAGGTACTATAAATGAAGAGAATAATCCTACGTACTGGGCACAAGCAAAGGTTTACGCTTATATCTATGCTCTGCAAAATTATCAAGATAAAATGGACATACATCTTGTATATGCGAGTCGTCAGTCAACGGAAACTGTTACGTTTAGACAATCGTATACAATTGAAGAATTAAAAACTTTTATAGACGAGCTTCTCGAAGATTACCTACAATTTCAAAAAATCCTACTAATTCATAGAATAAATCGCCAAAAGAGTATCCCTACATTAGAGTTTCCGTTTCCATCGTATCGGAAAGGTCAGCGTGATCTATTGAAAGCTGTTTACAAAACGATTTCGGAGAAAAAGCGGTTATTTGCGAAAGCCTCGACTGGAATTGGAAAAACGATCTCGACCATTTTCCCTACGGTGAAAGCAGTTGGTGAAGGGAAGGCTGAACGAATTTTATATGTCACAGCCAAAACAATTACAAGGCAAGTAGCTGAAGAGGCTTATCAATTGTTGAATACAAATGGACTTGTGTGGCGGTCGGTTACGATTACTGCAAAGGAAAAGGTCTGCTTTCAAGAAGAAATCAATTGTTCAAAAGAACATTGTCCGTTTTCTGAAGGCTATTTTGATCGATTAAAGGATGGTCTAAAGGATATCCTGGCAAATGAACAAATGATTGATCGAACGATTATCGAAAGCTATTCGAAAAAACACCAGCTTTGCCCATTTGAGTTCTCCTTAGATGTGGCTTTACATGCAGACGCTGTGATCTGTGATTACAATTATTTTTTTGATCCAAGAGTGAAATTGCAGCGATGGAGTGAGCACCATAAAGAAACAGTGTTATTAATTGATGAAGCCCATAATCTAGTTGATCGGGGTAGAGGCATGTATTCTGCATCCATCTCTAAATCAACATTTTTAGAAGCAAGTAGACTCCTAAAAGGTAAAAATCAAGAACTCTTTTTAATAACTAAGGCCGTCAATGATTTGCTTTTGAAATGGAAAAAGGAATTGCTTGAGAATGACCAGTTTGATTTCCTTGAATTTCCGAAACATATAGTTGACGCAGTCGCTGAGTTCATTGAATTAGGAGATCGCTGGTTAGCAGCTCCTGGTAGTTATCTTGAAGAATATTATCCAATTGTTAAAGACTTATTTTACGAAGCACAGGCGTTTTCTCGTGTAGCTGGTCTTTATGATGATCATTTTCGAACGATGGTGGCTACCTATAAGAGTGAGGTTGAAGTAAAGCTACTTTGTCTTGACCCTTCAAGGTTACTTCGAGCTGCGACGAAAAAGGTAAAAGCGACAATCTTTTTCTCGGCAACGCTACATCCTCTTGGTTACTTCCAAACAGTGTTAGGTGGCGAAGAAGTCGATTACTTTCAAGACATCCCTTCACCATTTGATGAAAAAAATGTTGAGGTTTTCGTTAGTCCGATATCTACAAAGTATAAGGACCGGCAAGCATCCGTTGAAAAAATTATAACTGTCCTACGGGATACAATTCACAAGCACACTGGGAATTACCTTGTCTTTTTTCCTTCTTATGAATATTTGTCTCAAGTGCTAGAACAGTATCAGGAGGACGTGATTGAAGAAGACATTGAACTCCTCGTTCAATCGAAACTCATGACAGAAAAAGAGCGAGAGCAATTTCTAGAAAAGTTTCAACCAAAAGCTTCTGGAATACGAATTGGTTTTGCAGTACTTGGCGGTATTTTTGCTGAAGGGGTAGATTTGCGGGGGGACCGATTAAACGGCGTCTGTATTGTTGGTGTAGGTCTACCGAGGATTTCTGAGGAACAGGACTTGATTAAACAACTTTATGCTTCGCAAGGTTACAATGGCTTTGATTTTGCTTATGTATATCCAGGTATGAATAAAGTGCAACAAGCAGGCGGTCGACTCATTCGTTCCGAGGAAGATAAGGGACTCATTATCCTCATGGATGATCGTTACTTAACCGCGAAATACCATAAACTTCTACCAAGTGAGTGGCAAAATTACCAAAGAATATAATTCAAGGTTTTTTTAAGAGTAAGCACCTCAATTGATATATTTCCATGTGAATTGCGACTGTAATTTTTAGGTTCAAGAGGAGCCCAACTTTGCTTAAATTTAAGGTCATTCCCAATTCGTAGGCATATGATGTCTTGTGAACTACCCACCTAGTGGAATGGATGAAATCGAAGGGAATGACAATTATGTACTATAACCAAAGTTCAAATACGTATGCAATGAGCTCCCCTATGTATTATCACGGAAGCGGGATAAGAAATTCTCAAGTAGTAGAGACAATCCGTGAAAGTATGAAAGGAGAGGCTTCTTCAATTGACCTCTATCAACAGTTAGTAACGATCGCACCTGATCAACGGCATAAAAATGAAATTTTACGAATACTTGAAAACAAAAAAACAACATTTAACCACTTAGCAAACCTGTATTGGAATGTAACCGGAACACATCTACCATACCAGAAACAAGATACATCCTTATTGAATTACCGTGATGGTCTACAAAAAGCTTATGAGAATGAAATAAAGAACCAAGACATGTATCAAAGAGGATACTTAGCTGCTACCGATCCACAAGTTCAAGCGTTCTTTGCGTGGGCATTAACAAGTGAACAAGCGATCTCATTCAGAATAAGTGAACTTCATGAAACAGTTAATCAAAAGGCTGATTTTGGATCTGAACCATTTGTTGTTAATATCAATAACGCCACTAAAAACAATACTTCGTTTCGTACAGCTCTATGGACGGGCGAACACTTGCAATTGACGTTGATGAGTATCGGTGTTGGTGAGGACATTGGTCTAGAAGCGCATCCAAACACAGATCAGTTTTTACGCATTGAAGAAGGAAAAGGACTAGTTCAGATGGGCGATACTAAGGAGCGGCTAAACTTTCTTCAAAATGTCGGCGATGATGATGTTATCTTAATTCCAGCAGGCAAATGGCATAATCTTACTAACACAGGGGAAAAACCACTCAAACTTTACTCTATATACGCTCCACCAGAACACCCGTTTGGAACGATTCATGAAACAAAAGCTATTGCCATGGCTGCCGAAGAACATAATCACTAAGTAACGCCAGCGCATTCTTATCTGTGCAGAAAATGTTTTGGGAAGCAACATCCTGGTAATTTCCTTACAGGCTTTGCGACGATAATAGCAGGGAGTGTAGTGTGGAGTTTCACTTTCTTTCTAAAATTTGGAGCAGTTTTTTAAACTTTTTGTAAAGATTTGCCCCAACACTATTACTTTCGCACTTTACTCGTCGCAAGGCATCAAAGATGTTATTTAAGCTGTTGCTCGGTGTGCTAACAATTCTTACGTTGAAATAAAGATTGCAAGCAATGATCTTATGCACCTAGACGGCTTTACATACTTTTAATTAGCTTAAAACGTTACCAGCATTGGAAACAGCAAATTCCTTTGCTTTTTTTTGATTATTTTTTTTACAGCTAAATTTTCTTATTATTTTTAACCACATTAATTAATACCAACAACTTCAATGAGAGTTATTAAGCAAATAGCAGAAGCTAATACTCGAGAGCACTATTTCTAAATGGTGAACTCTGTACAATACAAGGTAGAAAGGTGGTTAAATAAATGAAGAAGTTAACGATGTCGATTGCGGTTGCCACACTACTTCTTGCTGGCGTAGCAGGTTGTGGGGCAGATAACCAGACAACTGGATTGGGGACGAATAACTATCAAGCGAACCATGGCGGTATGTTTGGTGCTCAAGGTACTACTGGTCAGACTGGAGTTACAGGCCAAGGGCGCGGTTTGTTTGGTGGTCAAGGTGATACTGGTCAGACGGGAATTACAGGCCGTGGGGGCGGTTTGTTCGGTGGTCAAGGCGCTACTGGTCAAACTGGAGTTACAGGCCGTGGGGGCGGTTTGTTCGGTGGTCAGGGTACTGGAACTAACCCTCAAACGGGAATTGGAAATGACGGATATTATGGGTTACCTTCTTATGACATAAGAGGTTTTGACGAAAGAGCACTAGGTGGGTTAGGCAGAGGTTTAGATGGTATCGGAAACGGCACCTACGGTGGACAGGTAATCGGTGGTCAAACTGATGAAACAACTCCAACTGGCTTAGAACGTCACGGCTCGTATAGTGGCCAAAGAGGTATGGGAACAGCTGGCATGAACAGATAATATGGACAATGAAATAAGCGTTGGCATCTAGCCAACGCTTATTTACTAATAAAAGATATAATCGCTTTGAAGAGTAAGTTGCTAACGAAAAAAATTATATAAGTAATGATAGCAGAAAACATTCACATTTATTCACAAAAAAATTGGTTAAACTACACTTGTAAGAATTCCATAACGGAGGAGATAGTGTGTCAGTTCTAGAAATGGTTATCAGGACAACTACTGGTTTTGTAATTCTTTATACATTGTGTCGTATCCTAAACAAAAAATTAATCTCACAAATGACGTTTTTTGATTACGTATCTGGTATTACAATTGGGTCTGTAGTAGCTAGCTCTATGTTAATGAAAGATGTTCCAATCTTTATTGGAATGTTCGGCTTAATTTTATTTTGCTTTTATACCTTTTTAAGCAGTATAACTGCAATTAAAAGCCTTTGGGGAAGAAAGGTATTAGAAGATGAACCTACCTATTTAATTAAGAATGGACAAGTTCTTGAGGATGGGCTAAAAAAAGTAAGGCTAACTATGAACAGTCTATTAACAGGTTTACGAAAAAAAGGTTATTTTTATGTAGATCAAGTAGAAACTGCTGTACTAGAAACAGATGGTGTCATCACTGTCCTCCCCAAACCGCAGTTTGCACCAGCTACACAACAAGATGTTTTCAATGTTAACGTAAGTCGTGGCACTGCACAAGCATTTATTATTGATGGACAATTGCTACCAAATGGCCTTAAAGCCATTGAAAAAGATATGGCTTGGGTTGAACAAGTGCTTAAAGAACAGAACATCCCTTCAATCAAAGAAGTTTTTTTTGCTCAAGTCGACCAGTTAGGAAACATTTATATTGATAAACGCATGGACAAAAATATAAATTTAAAATATGAGTAAATAGATCGATCCATAAGGATTACGTAATTTACATAGTTATCTTAATCAGCACTACAATGCAGACAAACATTTTGACAGTTATTTGTATGGTTATTTAGCGAATGCAGACTTGCAAGTTGATATATGTTACAATAAGATACTTGAATGAACGAGGAATTTTTAGTGAGCAAGCGATGGTGAATAATGAAAATTGAACTAGAGAATGAAACGATTGAATGTCATATACAGTTTGCAAAAAGAAAAAAGTTATCTCTACATATTGATACTAATGGATTTATTACAGTGAAAGCACCTAGGGATACTAGTGAAGAAGCGATAAGAAATGCAGTCATACAACAAGGTACATGGATCTTAGAAAAACTAAGAAACATCAGGAAAGTACAAGAGGGGCCAGAGCCCAAGAGTTACCAGGGTGAAGGGAAATTTTTGCATTTAGGTAAAGAATATTACCTTCATGAACTAATTGATACGAGCGGCTTAGAAGGAGAAGATCTACAGAAAGCATTGAAAAAATTCTATATTTCTAGTTGCAAGAAATTAATTGGTGAACGAATTAAAATCTATCAACAACAACTAAAAGTAAAGCCTAAGGTTATTGAGATTATTGATTCGAAGGTGAAATGGGGGAGTTGTAGTTCAGATAAAAAACTCTGCTTTAACTACCGACTAGCGATGGCTCCTATAGACGTCATTGATTATGTCATCATCCATGAGTTATGTCATTTACATCATATGAACCATGATCGATCGTTTTGGAGACGTGTCGGTAGTATTATGCCTGATTACAAAGAGAAGGAATTATATTTAGCTAGGTACGGTCAATCTATGACACTATGAAAAAAGGTCTAAATAGACCTTTTTGTTTTTGATTTAAAGTTTCTTTCCAAGGCCATACATGGTTTGATAGGTAATCATTCCTGGCTAGTACTTTTTAACCATTTATATCCAATAACGAAACATATCCATGCTTTCAGTCGTTATTATATATACATACGTTTTGGAGGTGCATCGTGAAATACTTTAAAGAAATGGTTATTGGAGCATTAGTTATTAGTTTAATACTAAATGTTTACTTACTAACCAAAATGAACGAAGTTGAAAATCAAGTGAACTACCTTTCACATGATCAATCTAGAATTGTTCAAACGGTAGACAATCAAACGAGAAACTTACAATATACGCTGGATGAGTTTATTCGAGAGCAGAGCTGGATTAGTTCCATCCAAATGGATCTTGATGGAAAAAACCTACCTAATGGTAATGCTCTATTAAACTTTGATTGGCATATAAAAGAGCTATTGAAAGACTCTGAAGTTGTTTTTCATTACAAATTTGGGTTAGATGATCAATATCGCTCAGTTCGAGCCGTTGATAAAGGGGACGGACGATTTCAGGCAACCGTTCCTTTAGAAGTTTCATTAGGACCGGAATGGTATATTTCGTTTAGTGGTTTAGGCATTAACGAAATGGAACATAGAGAAATTGAAAAAATAAAAGAAGAACAAAGTTCACAACACCAACATGAAATTCAATATTATGTCACTGTTTCAAACGACGACCTACTAAAAAGTAGTGAAATTCGCCACGAACATATTGCCTACTTAGGAACGCAATATTATGGATTGATCGAAGCGTCAGGACACAGATATGACAAAGGATATTATATTACGGTAACAAAACCACATTATTACGGAGAAAATAACATATCGTTATCAGAAGTCTATTTGCAAAAATATAAAGAAAATAGATTGCTAGAAGAAGAGAAGCTAACTGCGAATGAAAACAATGGCCATTATATGGATGGTGTCATTGTGTATGAAAAAAATGCCCCTGATGAAAAATTCAATTATAGCCGTTTAGTGGTAAGAGTTGTCTATAGTAACGGTGCCGAATTTGAAAGGGTTCTTTACTCCAAATAATTTTATAATAGCGTATTCCAAAAAATATATGGAATACGTTATTTTTTTATTAGATAATGATTTTAAGGGGTGGTGTAGATGATTACGAAACAAGTAGTACTTACTGATTCAATCCGTAAGGAAGTTGTAGAGGAATTTGTTGCTCGGTTGGTAAAGGATTACGTATTTCCTGAACTGGCGAAAGAAATTGGAATAGAAATAGTTAGTAAGCTCCAAAATGGAGACTATGATACGATTAATGATGCCGAAGCATTTTCAAAAGCACTAACAGATGATATTCAAACGGTTTCAAAAGATCGCCATCTACGAGTGACGGTCACCGCTGAAGAGAAAGTAGTCGAGAATAAAGTTAGTGAAAAAGAAATGATGGAAGAATACTATGGAATATCAAAAGCGAATAATTATGGATTTTTTAAGATTGAAAGATTGCCAGGTAACATTGGGTATATAGAGTTACGTAATTTTGAAGATCCAACTACAGCAGGTGAGACAGCAACACATGCGATGAACTTTGTTGCGAATACAGAGGCCCTAATTTTTGACTTACGGAAAAATGGTGGGGGAAGCCCTGGTATGGTGGCATTGCTAACAACTTATTTGTTTGAACAACCTGTTCACTTAAATAATTTCTATACACGAGCTGGAGATCGTACGATCCAGTCTTGGACGTTGCCACATGTTCCAGGAAAACGTTTTGTTAATAAGCCAGTTCACATTCTAACTAGTAACTACACCTTTTCAGCAGCAGAAGAATTTACATACAATCTCATCAACTTAAAGCGGGCTACAGTGATTGGTGAGGTGACGGGTGGAGGCGCAAATCCAGGGGCTATGCAACAGCTAACAAAACATTTCCGAGCGTTTATTCCTACAGGCAGAGCGATTAACCCAATTACACGTACGAACTGGGAAGGAACTGGGGTACAACCAGATATTGAGACAGAGAAAGATAAAGCATTTGACTGTGCTTACCAATTGGCACTTCGGCATGTAAGAAATGTCTACCAAAATCAAGAAGGTTATGGGTTTATGCTTAAAGAGATTGATCAGCAGTTGGAGTCATAATAATAAAAGGACCGAATGCCGGTCCTTTTTTATTATCCTTTAGAAATTCGAATTGCCCCATACGGAAGCATTGCATGAACACCTTTGACACCGTTAACGACTTGGGTAATGCGTAGATCAACAGCGACACTTGCAAGAGCCGTTGCCTCAGTCTTTGAAATGTTATAGAGTTTTTGTATTAGTTTCACCATCTCGTCGAGTGCCATAGCAGTCGCTTCATTTAAATCTTCGTGAAAACCAAAGGTCATCCAGCCTGAATTTGTTTTTGCCAGAGGCATTTGATAGTCTAACTTCTCATGGACAATAAGGGTTACGTCAACGAAATCCATTGGACATTCAATCGCTGTTCCAGAACTTTCGCCGTCTCCTTGTAAGGCATGTCCATCACCAAGAGAAAATAAAGCCCCATCTACTGCGATCGGTAAAAAAAGACTAGACCCTTTGACTAGTTCTTTACAGTCAATATTCCCACCACAATAGCGCGGAGGTGCAGTTGGATGAACCCCATCCTCAGCCGGGGCTACTCCTAGTAAACCTAAAAATGGAGAAAGCGCAACAGAAAACTCGCGATTGCCAATCGTACAGCTTCCGGTCATGGTTGTAGTATCTAGCCTCCAGTCTAGTTGAATTCTTTCACTTTCTGTTAAGCCGAGTTTTTCATTTTGCCAACTAGGGTTTCCACCTGCCCAATTTCGTCCATACCATCCAGGGACGAGATCATTGATCCGAACTTCTAACACCATTCCAGGCTTAGCACCTTCAATGGCAATCGGACCAAAAATGGGATGCCCAGGTTTCACTTCGTTTTCCCTTGATGAAAAAATTGTTCGCTCAATACCTTCCGCATCGGAGTAGCCCCATTGAATATCAAGTGTTTGTAGTTGAATGGAATCACCTGATTGGATGGTTAGTATTGGTTCGTAATCTTTGCTAAAAGACCCGTGGAGGTTTTTAGCATCTAGATCAATTTTATGTATCATCACTAACGACTCCTTTATTAGTAGTGATTATATTATAAAGTAATGGAAATAAAATTGGTTAAACTTTCATATGAAAAAATATAGCAATAAACTTGTTTTTCCATAGTATGATTACAATATACGTAATGAAGGGAGTGTGGGACATGGACGACAATCTAATTTTTGACCGTTTTGGGGAACTAGAAGCCTGGGTGGTTAATGGGAAAAAATATGATTGGAATGGTGGATTTCACATTCCGACTATTGAATTGAAAAAACTATCGGTTAATGAGCTTCCTTTACATGAGAAAGTTCAGCCAATCGACAATGACGTTGAAGATTATATCATACCTTCAACTCCTAACTTTTATTTAATTCGGGTAAATCAAGGGATTGTTGTAAATGTAGAAGGGATATTTCAAAGTAACTATTGGTCCCATTTAGTTCCATCATTGCCATGTTTCATCGACAGTCTAGTAGAGGAATTACGAAGCAATCAGGAGTTTCAGTTGAAAAACTATCAAAATAATCAAGTAGGGAAGTACGTAGTAGAATACCAAACCATGCTAGTTGATGTAGAAACCATTAGTGAAGCCATCACATTAGCCGTACATTCGCTCAAGTCATTAGAAAAGCGGGTGAATTTGAGGCTAGAGAGGGAAAACGGTTCAGTTTGATTGGCTTAGAAAATTTTCACGGACATACGTTCCGCTATTTTTATTAAAGGCTCTTTTCGTAAACATTGTGGCTTTTTCCCTCTAAAATAATCGAAAAAAACCCTAGATGGAAATATCCGCCAAAAAGAGCAAATTTGAAGTTTCGAGGACACTGGTTCCGTTATTTGCCTAAAAACAGCTCAAAAACTAGTGTTTTGGCTAATATAGCGGAATCTATGTCCTTGATAAACATTAGTCTGTTAGCTTGAGAGGGTCTCCAGCCTTTTCATAGATATCCATCACCAGTTCAGTTGCAGTTTTTGCACTCTCTCCCGTAACAAAAGGTTCTGATCCGGTTTCAATCGACGAAATAAAATCTTCGACTAGTTTTTCAAAGTTGTTTTTCCGATCAATATTAGTAGGTAGTTCAAACCCTTCAACATTCCAATCCAGGATTTTTTGATAGTTGGCACGAATAGAACCTTTAGTACCCGATATTTCAATGAATTCAGTGTTAAGGCCAGGTGTTGCAGTCGACGCAGTAATCATGCCAACGGCTCCATTTTTATATCGAACCACAGCATAGCCATGATCTTCTGTTTCAATTTCATGATAGACCTGAAATCGTCTTGCTTCTAGTACCTTCTGATAGCCGCCAGTGAGCCACAGAACTAGATCAACCATGTGTGAGCCTTGCTGAATAAAAGGACCGCCACCATCAAAATCATTCGTCCCATGCCACGAACTATAATACTCTTTGTCTCGATAGTTCTTGATCGATGCATCTACTACCAAAAGCCTTCCTAGCTTACCAGAGTCAATGAGCTCCTTGATTCGCACAAAATGAGGAATAAACCGTCTCATATAAGAAACAGCAAGCTTAACGTTATTCGTCTTACAACTATTGATCATCTCAACCTGCTTTTCTCGTGAAATATGTAGCGGTTTCTCACACAAACAGTGAAGACCTAATCTCGATGCCTCCATCACTCCATGATAATGTAAAGCATTTGGAGTAAGGATAACTGCAGCAGTAGCTCCAGAGTTTTTCGCTACTTCTTCAATCGCAGTTCCATAAACCTGAATACCATTTGCAATTCCGAAATCTTTTACTCTCTCAGGCGAGCGACCAACGACACCGACGATTTTTGTATTTGGGACTGTGGAAAAAGCTTGTAGATATTTTGAGCTTATACCACCATGACCAATAAGCATGATTTTGTGCATTGTCATCTTTACACCTCATGTTTTCACATTTTTTTAACTATATCAATAATCCATTAAGTTCACTAGTCCTAAGAACCTTATAAAATAAGCAGGTTATTCCTATACTGATACCGAATTGGTTAAACAGACAAGTAAATTCGGATAAGTAGGTGAGTGCCCATGATTATACACTGTACAAAAAAACTATTAGATGAACTTAAAATCAAGCCATCGATTGAAACAGAGGAAAATCCACTGTTTTCTTGGCACGCAAATATTCTTATCATAAATAGAAAAAAGACGGTAGTATTTGTAAATGACTTGAACCGTTTCGTAGTTGTTTTATACGGCTTGAAAGCAAAAGAACTACAAAAATTAGACGAATGTTTTATTAGGGGAATTAGAGAAGTATTTCAAGCTGAGGGAATTCAAGAAGAAGTGATTGAAGACTATCTCCAACAAGTAAAGCAAGTGAGTTTTGCCAAAACTAAAGGAAGGACATATGTAGCAAGACTGAACCGAGATTGCGAAGACATTCAGTATCTTCTTGATGATATAAATGCGAATAAACTAATCCAAACCCGCTTATCAAAGTTTAAAAACAGCATGCTAGTCGGTGATGGCAAGGGGGATTATTATGACCCAAACGAAGAGATGTACAAAGCCTTAGCAGAACTTACAGGCAAAGATGTATTTCGTCTAGAAGCAGTTGAACTAAAGATAACCTTGCAGCTAGAAAACTTTAACGTTTGGAGAACACTAGTTGTTCCTACACGCGTGACATTTGATCAGTTCCATAAAATCATTCAAACTGCCTTTGGGTGGAGAGACTGGCACCTCCATGAATTTTCTATTACGGACAAAAATGAAACAGTTGCTCGTTTAGTAGGTGAAGATGAAATACGCCGAAATCCTAACTCTCATTCAATTCTAGAGAGTGAAAAGAAATTATCTGACTTTCTACCGCCCTACAAAACAATCAATTATATCTATGATTTCGGAGACGGATGGGAACATAAAATTGAACTAATAAATGTCATTCCGGATAATTCAAAAAATTATGTTGAATGTATAGCAGGTGAAGGAGCTACACCACCAGAGGATGTGGGCGGAGAATATGGATTTAAGGAGTTTTTGGCGATCATCTCAGACGAAAACCACCCGGAGCACTTCGCGATGACTAGGTGGGGAATCGAACAAGAATATAAGCCGTTTAATCTTAAAGAGATTAATCGAGATTTGTTAATCTTGAGAAAAAGGCAGTAAGGTTAACTGCTAGCAAATCAATAGCATTGTGATAGCTGCCGCTCGCATATATAACTCCAACTTACACAGTTGACTGGACGACAATCGTTCGGTCTTTTTTCGTTGATGTTCTTCACGATAAATATTCTTCTGTGCATATAGGTACCTGTGGCTTCCAAATATCATTTGTCACATACTTTATATCTTAGATGGCGTGAAAAGTAACTCAAATAGGAAGGAGGGTAAGCTCTTTCGTATGAAATCTATTGTATTTCTAGAGTCAAACAAATCAGGTTCAAGTAGAGAAGCCATTCGGGCTGCAGAAAATATGGGATATCTTACTGTCCTTATTACAAATCGGAAAAGGACGTTGCATCAACGGGAAGAGTTCCCTGATGTGCATCAGATGTATTACTGTAACTTAAGCAATGTAGAAGAAATTGAAAAGATAATAGACTATTTAAAAGAACTAGGTTTGGAAATACAGCTTATTGTTAGTTTTGTAGATCCATATGTTTGTACAGCTTCGTTACTAATGGATAAGTGTTGTGAGAAGAACCAACTTAATACAAGTGCGATTTCAAAAATGGAGGATAAATATGAAACGCGAAAGACCTTAGCAAGTAAGCCATATACTCCTTTTTTTGAATTGTACAATGGAGAACTTACAATTACTGATTTTACTGACGAAGCAAAAAAACATTTACCCTTAATCGTCAAATCTCCAAATTCAACCGGTTCCAAGGATGTATTTCTAGCAGTAACACGAGAAGAATTAGAATATCATATTTCGATTTTAAGAGAAAAATATCCAGGGAAATCAGTGTTAGTTGAGGAATACGTGGATGGACCCCAATATTTAGTAGAAGCAATGATTATTGATGGTACGCCCCATCTCATAGCCGTTATTGAACAAGAAATCACAAAAAAACAACGTTTTATTGTTACTGGATATTGTGTATTAGCTGAAGTTGAGAAAAGTCTTAACACTAGTCTTAAAAGGTTAGTTACATCTATTTCTAGATCATTTCAGTTTACAAATGGAGCAATGCACCTTGAGATTAGAAGAAAAGGAGATAAGTGGAAGCTTATCGAGATAAACCCTAGGATTTCTGGGGGAGCCATGAACAAAATGGTCGAAACTGCCTTTAACATTAACCTAGTAAAAGAAACGCTACGACTATATCTTGGTGAAAGACCGGAAATCACTCCAAAAACAAATAAATTTGTTTTTACCCAATACGTGATTGTTTCCAAACCAGGGAAATTATTAAAGGTAACTGGAAGGAATAAAGCTGAAAATTCTCCTGGGGTAGTATCTGTATATATTAAACCTAGAAAAGGTACCGTGCTAATTCCTCCGTTATCGATGGGAAATCGCTATGCTTATGTGATCGCTCGTGGTGAAACGAAGGATGAGGCAACAAACCTAGCCAAAGAAGCAGCGGATCTAATAGAATTTCATCTAGACGACGAAACGTCCACCGACTAATCAGGTGGACGTTTTAAATTATCCTTTAGATTGATGTTTGGTAAAAGAAGAAACAAATGATATATCTGTAGATTGACGGTCGGTTACATTTTTAGTTTGTCTTTTACCCTGTTGTTTTTTTATATGTTCTCGTTTTTGTTTTTCTACTAGAAACATCGCATAATGAATGGTGTTTCGGACTACGTCTAACTCCAAATAAAAAAGTGGCGGACAACCAGGGCGCCAATTGACTTCGTATATCCAAAGTTTCTTTTTTTGATCTATGCCAACGTCAATACCTAATTCGTCTAACTCTTCACCAAATTCATCCTTTTGTATCTCATCTAAATGTTTAGCTAACGCAACTGAAAAATACTCAAGTGTCCGTTTAATATTAAACGCTTCTACATGATTATATTCGTAGTATAAAAGGGACTCTAAGGGACTTGTATATCCGCCATTACTAATGTTGGTCACAATCGTATTAGGCGGTGCAATCCTTGGGTAGATAGAAGTTGATACCCATTTTCCTTGGCCGTTTTTTTGAACATGAAGACGAAAGTCTAAGGAGTTTCCAGATTTCGTTACACTTCGAATATAAGGTTGGAGCAGATAATCGTTTCCTTCAAGCTGATTATGAAAAAACTCTTTTAATTGCTCAAGTGAGAGTGATTGTTCCTCTAACTCATGACCAATTAAAAACGCATCCGCCAACTTTTTTATAAAGTAAATTCCTTTACCCTTGTTTCCAGTAACCGGCTTCACGACAACTTCTTTAAAAGAAGATAGTTGCTGAATAAACTGCTCCCAATCATGAAGTTCTTCAGAAGGAATTAAATACTGTGAAAAATCCTTCGCTACTTTTAAACGGTCATTTACACCGAGCTTATCTCCGATTGAATACGATGTAAATGGAATAACCTCTTGTAACTTATCAACGATATCATTGGCACTAGATGAAACATACGATGCATTATAAATGACATCAGGAAATCTAGTGACAGTATCTAGCCATTCTCCGTTCTCATAAATCTTTCCATAAATACATTGCTTTTCGAAGTCAACGCTTTTCGGAGTAAAAAAGACGAACTCTGCTCCTTCTGCTTTTGCAGAAATTGCATAGGCATATGACTTAAAGACCGTTGTAGGATCTTTTCGACGGTGGAGCATCCCGATTAATGTCAAGCAAACTCACCTCCCTTATTAACAATAGATGCGAAAGATAGTGACTACGCTCTAGTTACTCGAGGAGTTTTATGAACATTGGGTACTAGAACTAGCTTTATAGAGCAAATCTGATTTTTTCCTTCTAACTACGAACATACAAAAAACTCAGATATCAAACAAAAATTAAGACTTTAAATATAAAAAAGAACCAAACAATAGGGGTAATTGTCGTTACATTTCTCCTTCACTTGAATAGTTTGTAAATAAATTGTAAACATCTAAGAAATTGTTCAGAGAAGAACAAGTGCAAGTGAGAGGAGTATAAAAATGAAAGTTCTTGTAATAGGCATGGGGTATGTAGGAACTACATTGAGCCTAGTTTTAGCAAATGAAGGACACCAAGTAACTGGAGTTGATATAGATAAGCAGAAAATTGAGTGTTTAAAGAATAAACATTTATATTTTTATGAACCTGGTTTAGAACAACTGCTAGATAAACACTTAGATAATCACTCTATTTCATTTTCTACCGACGTTCAGACAGGCATAAGGGACAATGAGGTCATATTTGTTTGTGTTGGTACACCTCAATCTGAGGATGGTAGTCCTGATCTACGCTATATTACCGCTACTGCAAACGAAATCGGACAATCCATGAACGGCTATAAGCTCATCATTATTAAAAGTACGGTTCCAGTTGGCACAAATGAAATGGTTTCACAGTGGGTTGAAGAAGCACAGGTCACACCTTATCCTTTTGACGTTGTTTCGAATCCTGAGTTTCTTCGTGAGGGTAGCGCATTATATGACAGTCTTCATCCAGATCGAATCGTTATTGGTAGTACAAACGAAAATGCATTACAACTGGTAAAGAGTATTTTCAAAGATTTACATTGCCCCATTGTTGAGACTACGCCAAGAACAGCGGAATTAATTAAATATGTATCAAATTCATTTTTGGCTACAAAAATATCGTTTATGAATGAAATTGCCAAACTTTGTGATTCCCTCGGAACAAATGTAAACGACATTGCTCGCGGTGTTGGTCTTGATCATCGCATCGGCTCTCATTTTCTTGAAGCTGGCATTGGTTATGGAGGATCTTGTTTTCCAAAGGATATCAAAGCTCTGCTAAAAACAGGCGCTGAACAAAAGGTTCCATTGTCAATCTTACAGAGTGTAGAGAACGTAAATGAACAACAATATATGTATTTAATGGAGAAAATGTTAAACCGTTTAGGCTCTCTAACAAACAAATCGATCGCAGTATTTGGATTATCTTTTAAACCAAATACGGATGATGTAAGAGAAGCTCCAGCATTTTTTATCATAAATTATCTTCTTAGCAAAGGTGTAAAAATTAACATCCATGATCCAATCGTTCAATTAGAACGTTTTTATTCAGGATATGATATTGAACAATTTGACACCGCAGAACTTGCTGCAGCTGGGACTGATGCAGTTATTCTCTGCACAGATTGGCCACATTACATGGGGGTCGATTGGAAAAGCATTCAAACAACCATGAATACGCCAAATCTTTATGATGGAAGGAACATGCTGAATTCTAAGCAAATGACCGATTTAGGCTTTTACTACGAAGGTGTCGGGTACAAGTAGAAAGTTATGATCGTTTGAGCAGTGACCGAAATAGTAAAATTCACATATTTTCTAGTATAGCAATTCATCGGACAGTAATAGGTACAGAAATTACTAGAAATAAATGGGGTGTAAAGATGCAAAAGCTTTTGTTTGCCGGTCGAGACTTTAAGTTTATGACCGACATCATTGATTTCTTTGAAAGTGACCCAAACTTTGAAGTGAAGTTTGATCATTGGAAAGGGAAAGATCGGCATAATGAGGAAGAGAGTCGAAACTTATTACAATGGGCAGATATTATCATCGCCGAATGGTGTCTCGGTAATGCCGTTTGGTATTCAAAAAATAAATTAGAGCATCAAAAATTATTTATCCGTTTACACCGTCAAGAAATAAAGCGCAATTATCTATACGATTTAAAAATAAAAAATATCAATAAGTTGGTATTCATTGCACCACATATTAAGGAGGAAGTTGAACAGAAAATCAGTCTGCCAGCGGATAAATCTACATTAATTTACAATACAACAAATGTAACTCTATTAAACAAGCAAAAGGTAAAAGACTCTATGTTTCATATTGGGATGCTAGGCTTTCATACAAAAAGGAAAAGACCTGATAAAGTGATTGAAATCTTTGAAAAACTTAAACAGATTGATAATCGCTACACGCTACATTTTAAGGGAAAGCACCCATCTGATGTTAGCTGGGTCTGGAAAAAAGAAGCACAGCGTGAGTACTTTAAAAAGCTATTTGAAAGAATTGAGGCATCACCATATAAAGACTCAATCATTTTTGACGATTTTGGAAGTGATGTTGATGAATGGTTTAGAAACATCGGCTTTATCTTATCGACGAGTGATCATGAAGGTTCACATCAAGCTGTTTCTGAAGGAATGGCATCAGGAAGCATACCGATGATTACTGGCTGGGAAGGTCCTGAACGGATGTACCCGCCGGAGTACGTCAAATATAGCACCGATGACATCGTAAAAGCAATTCTAGTTTATCGCAACAATGAAAAGCAGTTCTCTGCTAAACAAAAAGAAGTGGTCAACTTTTGCTACAAGCACTTTGATACTGATATCATTTGTCGCCAATGGCTCGAGCTCATTACCAATTCGTAACCAAATAAATTTTAAAGGAGGAGATGTGAAATGGCATCAGACTTGAGTCAGAAAGTAACGGCAATCATTAAAACGTTTGAAAGAAAAGATTGCCTAGACAATTTGATCCGTAGTATAAAAAAATACTACCCTGACTTACCAATCATTGTTGTAGACGATAGCAAAAACCCAGTTCCTAGGGATGATGTAGAGTATCATATTTTACCATTTGATAGTGGAGTGTCAAAAGGTCGTAACTTTCTTGTAAATCAAGTAAAAACACCGTATGTATTAATTCTTGATGACGATTATGAATTTATTCATGAGACGAAAATTGAAAAGTTCGTGGATGTTCTTGAAAATTCAACCATTGATCTCGTTGGTGGACGTTGGGTCATGTACGATAAAAACAGAGAAAAATATAGAATTCATAGTTATCATGGAAAGTTAATCATTGAAGACAACGTCATGTACCACACGAAAAATTCTAATGGCAAAGAGTATGGCTACAAGCTTTATGATATTATCCACCAATTTTACCTAGCTAGAACAGAAACCATGAAAAATCACCCCTGGGATGAAGGACAAAAAGTCAACGACCATATTGACTTTTTCCTAAATTATAAAGATACACTAAAAATTGCCTTACACCCCGAAGTGTTTATTTATCATAATAAATATCGTGACGAACTATATAGTAAATTTAGAAACCGGCAAAGTATTTATCGTCCCAAATACTATCAAAAGCATGGGTTTGCGGAAAGGAAAAGAGTTAAGTCTCATTGGCAATCCCCAAGAAAAGTGATGCATTTCCTAAGTAAGGAAACGATAAACAGGTTTCGCCTTAAGGAGTGACTGTCATGTCAAACCTAAAATGGGATAAGTATGAAGTAAAGGCTATACCAATTGGTGACGGGTTCCAAGGGCAAGTATACCAAGCATATGACCCGTATTCCAATAAAAAAGTAGCGATAAAGAAAATGCTTAAGTTAAAACACGTTGAACGGGAATTAGCATTAATGCAGAATTATGGTACTCACCCAAATCTTCCTGAATACTATGACTATTTTCTGTTCAACAATTGCGGATACATCGTCATGGAGTTTATCCATGGAGAACCGTTAATCAACTATAAAAATAACTTTGAAGAAAAGGCAGCGATAAGAATTATACTCTCCGTTTTAGAAGGTTTTGAGCATCTACATGCCAAGGGTTATTTACATTGTGACATAGCCCCACAAAATATAATGGTTCAGTTACAAGATGAATACACAGTGAAAATTATAGATTTTGCCAATGGTGTACAGAAAGGAAAAGCTGGTGTATTTGAAGGACGAAAATATCAGAAGAAAAATCCGTATGGTCCACCAGAAGTAAGAACAAAACACTGGCTAATTGATGATAGTACTGACTTATATGGAGTTGCCGCTACATGCGTGTACTTGTTAACGAACACTCAACCCGAGTACAGCGAAAGAGAAAAAACGCACGTGTTTACGATCGCAAATAAAAAGCTTCATAAGGTTCTTCAAAAAGCGATGCACCCAGAACGAAAAAAACGATATCAATCGGCAAGAGAGTTTATAACAGCATTACAGCCATTTGTTTAAGAAGGGTTGATTTTATGAAGAAAGACAATAAAGATTATTTACAAGAGATTGACGACTATTTTCATCAGTTACATTCTAGTAACGACAAAAAATCAGCACCAATGGTCGTCTTTGGCATATCACTTAAAAGCAAGAAAGTGTCTCGGGATTGGGACCTTGTTTGCGAAAACCTAGCCAAGACCCTGCGAACAATTTTAGCAAACACAGATCATAACTTCCGAATTTGTATTGCCGGACATGAAAGACCTGATATAGCTGAACTAGAACATGACCTTGTCACATGGATACCTGTTAATTTTGAGCCACCTGTTAATGCCAAGGGCTTTAGTACTGATAAAAAACAAAAACGCGGGGTAATAGGTGCCTACCTAAGGCACCTAGGGTACTCAGGGTATTTTATGCCTCTTGATGCAGATGACTGGGTACATTGTCGCTTTGTCGAATTAATCCGTTCCTTCCCAATTACTAATGCCTTTATTTTTGAAAAAGGCTTTATGACGAACATAAATTACGATGAGGTGTGGATTAGGAATACATTTTACAAAGGATGTGGAAGTGGCTCAATCTTTTACTTTTCAAATCAAGAATTTCCTGTTTCACCCTCTAGAAAAGATGTTCGCCGTTCACCGTTTGGTCTTACTGTGACAACACATACAAAAATAACGGGTGAGCTGAACGAAAGAAATATCAGTTTTAGAATGATTGAATTACCAATGGTTACTTATGTATTTGGCCACGGCGAAAATAATAGCATTATCAAAGGGAAAAAAGAGAATTCGAGAAAAGCAGATTATTATGACGCAACTGGAGAAAGAATTGCTGACTTATTTTCTCAGCATTTTAAATTCGAGTCTACTTAAGAGGAGGGGGGATTATGTCCGGTTACACTTGGGACAAATACGAGATTAAGAAATTAATTGGGAGCGGAAAAAAAGGTGAGGTCTATCAAGCTTTCGATCCAGATATGAAGAAGATTGTCGCCATTAAAAGGATGCCAAGCATAAAAAGAGCGAAAAGAGAAGCTTTTATTATGAAAGAGATTTGCTCGCATAAATACCTTCCAAAGTTTTATCACTTCTTTATTGAAGAAAGTCATGGACATATTGTCATGGAATGGATAGATGGTGCAACATTAAGACAAAGAACACCAACCAATGAACAAGAGGCACTAACTATCACGTTGAAGATATTAGAAGCCCTTAACCACATTCATAAGATAGGCTTTATCCATTCTGACCTTAATCGTGGGAACGTTATGCTGATTAAAAACAACCCAGAAATGCTCAGATTAATAGATTTTGAGTGCTCTCAACTAATGGCTGACAATAAAGATCATCTGCAAACCAATTCAAAAAAGAAGAAAACCACATTTAAGATTACCGATTCAAGTACGGATGAAAGAGATGACTTACTTCGTGTTGCTTCATTATGCGTCTTTTTATTAATAGGGAAAAATCGTGTTACCTATCATACGTTAGAAGAAATCGATCTTAAAAATAACGAACTTAAATCAGTGCTATCTAGAGCGATGGACCCTAACAAAGAAAAACGATATCGTACCGCGATAGAGTTGATGGAAGCACTCCAACCATTTCTTACGTGAATTCTACTAAGAAAGAAGGTGATTACTTGATTTCTGTTATAACTTGTACAATGAGAAATACCAATATGCAGAATGTATTTGAAAACTATTTAAGCCAAATGTATAAGGAGAAAGAGCTTATCATTGTGTTAAATCAAGATGATATGAATATCTGGGAGTGGAAAAGGAAAGCCAATAAATTCCCAAACGTAAGCGTCTATCAATTGCCTAATTGGATAACTTTGGGGGAATGTATGAATTTTGCTGTAAAAAAAGCAAAGTTTGACTATATTGCAAAGTTTGACGATGACGATTATTATGCCCCGTATTATTTAACCGAGGCTATGGAAGTGTTTGTGAAAACGGATGCTGATATTGTAGGGAAACGGACAGTGTTTGTCTATATGGAAAATACTCAATCACTCATGCTACGTGCAAAACCACATATGGAAAATGTTAGAGATGCAACCTTGGTATTTAAGAAGAAAGCCTGGCAAGTCGTCCCTTTTAGACATCTAAATAAGAAGTCTTTCTGGAAATTTCAAAATAAAGCACGTAAGAAGGGATTTAAGTTCGGTATTACTAGTAGATACAATTACACGTATATAAGACGATCTCCAAACGAGCATACGTTTAATATTAATGATGAGGATTTCTTAAAAAAATGTACCTTTCTAAAAAAAACTCAGGATTACAAAAAGCATGTTAGAAACGACCCAGGACCCGAGGAATCTTAAGCCTTTTAGTAAAGATCAAAAAGCATTCAAAGCCGTTGGCAACGAGTGCTTTTTCTTTCTTTATAAGAGGTTGTTTTCGCAAAGTTTGTTCCATTCATAAAAATACTAAGATTTCACCACTAATTTAGTAAGTATTGCTCTTTTTCTTATTGGGTGATATCTTCATCTTGGATATCTTTTCGATTCTTTTAGGGTAAAAAAGCAATAATGTTTAAGAAAAGAGCCTTACAAAGAAAAATGATCGCAAGTATGATACAAAAAGCTATCATTCTTGGATCGTCTTTTTCTTCCTCATTTGAATTTCTTCTTCATTATGTGTTTCCACTCCAAATAAAGCTCATTTTCGATTTCTTCCACTTGTTTTAAAAAAGTCTCCAACAGTCCGAGTTTTTCTAACCCCGAAAATAGTTTCTCAGGTTGCTCCGTCCAATTAAGAGAATTTACGTGATCAATAAGTTTGATCTTGTTGTTTTCAGTAAGGATCATGTGCCTTAATTTCGGGTCACGCCTAGGAATATTTAAACGCTTCAGATCCTTAATTAGATGAACGATTTGTTTTGTCATCTCTATTGGTATTTTATTTCCTTCCAGAAAAAATTGTTCAAGAGTTTTCCCTTTTACTAACTCCATGACAATGTAATACTCCCCAGCTTCATAAAACTTCGGGAAAAATGAAGATCCCTTAGCCATTCTTAGGACACTCTCTTCTCGACTACGGTGTTTAGAACTTGCAAACACTTTCACACATCTGTCTTCTGATAGTTTAAAAACAGCTCCTTGGCACCCCTTCCCAATTAATTCATAAGAAGAAGGATTAGTAAGGATCTTTACTTTCCCTTTTCCCTTAGTAACTTTAATTGATCGGTAATCAATCATCTTTCACCCCTCATGAGAAGACCTTTAATATTCTATTCTTACTGAAAGCACACCGTAACGGCAACAGACAAAAATACAGTTATTTGGTTATTTAGCCATAACAATTTAACTAGGTATTAATACAATATAGAGGGACACGATTTTCGTACGTAACATTTTCGGAAGGAGGGAAAAGATGGTTTTAAAAGCTGTTGAACATATAAACGAGGTTGGAGAAGGATTTACAAACCCACAAATAATAAAATGTGAGGACGGACAATTGTATGTCGTGAAATTTCTCCATCCTCATATCAGAAAAAAATCATTACCCAACGAACTCATTGCTTATGGTTTAGGACAATACATTGCTCTCCCAATGCCTAGATGTTCTCTCATTTATGTATCAGAGGAACTCATTCAGTCTTCACCCTTAAAAGCTCTAAACGTATCTCCCGGAATTCATTTCGCCAGTCACTTTCAAGAACGGACAAAGAAGGTAAGTGATAAATATCTACTAAGGTGTGCAAATCGGAATAAAATAGCTGATATGCTTGTCTTTGATATTTGGGTTGATAATAGAGATCGCAAAAAAAATAATTTATTGATTGCGAAAGATGAAAGAAAGTTAAACCTACTTTGTATCGACCATGATTATATTATGGGCGGGAAAAATTGGACATTAGAGGACCTTAGAAAATATGATGAGGACTTTTATAAAATTAAGTGGGGGAGAAGTCAGAACATGCTTATCAAACATGTAGCAGATCCTAATCACCTAATTACCTCAGCTAACAAGCTGAAATCACTAAATGCCTCTCAAATAAAGACTATAGTGGACGTAATTCCTGAAGAGTGGAATGTGTCATCTGAAGAGAGACATGCGCTAGTTTCAATTCTAAACAAAAGAAAAGAAGGATTACTCGATGTAATTACCAAGATCATTAAACAACATTATTGAACAGTTGTTCTTATACGAGCGGATCATCGGTATCCGCTCATTTTTTATTGAAATTTCTATTTTACTAAAATTTCTGATAATACAAGATCAAGTAATTGTTATTCAACTTACATAATGCTATTATTATATGAACTAGCAAACTTCCATCTTGTAAAGCGCTAAATTACTTGAGGATATAGTTTGAAATTATTACATAGGAGGGTGATTTCATGATTCATGTAACAGCCGATAACAACTCACTCTTGCGTAACGACGTGAAAAAGTTAGGAAACATTCTTGGGGAAATACTCGTTCATCACGGTGGCATGCCCCTATTAGAGAAAGTCGAAGCGATACGTGAAAAAACGAAGAATTTACGTGAAAATTACAATGAAGAATTGTATAAAAACCTAAAGGAAGAAATTATTAGTTTAAAACCACCTGTCCGTCAACAGGTAATTCGAGCTTTCTCTATTTATTTTCATTTGGTAAATATAGCGGAACAAAATCATCGAATTCGCAGACAACGCCAATACCAATTAGATGGAACGGGAAATTTGCAGCCAGTTTCAATCGAGAGTGCAGTCGCTTCGCTAAAAGCTAGTAATTTCTCAGAGGAGCATATTCAAGATGTTTTAAACGACTTATCACTTGAATTAATCATTACTGCTCACCCAACTGAAGCAACCAAGCGTACGGTACTTGAAACACAAAAACGAATTTCAAACTTACTCCAACAATTAGATCATCCACAATTAAGCAATAGAGCACGAACAGATGTAGAAGAAAGCTTATTTAATGAAGTTACCGCTCTTTGGCAAACAGATGAGTTAAGAGATCGAAAACCAACCGTCTTAGACGAGGTAAAAAATGGTCTTTATTACTTTGACCAAACTCTATTTGAGGTTTTACCTGGTGTTCATCAAGAATTAGAAAAGCAATTGCAAGGGTATTTCCCTGCCCATACGTGGAAGGTTCCAAATTTCCTCCACTTTGGTTCTTGGATTGGTGGAGATCGAGATGGGAATCCAAATGTCACGCCTGAGGTTACATGGGAAACATTACAGCTACAGCGAAAGTTAGTGTTGACGAAATATATAGATGCAATCACCGATTTAATGAAACGCTTTAGCCAGTCAACCTCACGTGTTTCGATTAGTGACGAACTCATTCGATCTGTTGAAGAAGATGAATTGCTATACCTAGAACAAGGCGAGGCGTGGACAATTGAAGGTGAGATTTATCGTCGTAAATTTGCGGTCATCCTCAAACGGCTACGTAACGTTGGTCAATCTGAACAAGGGTACAAATCACCTGAAGAGTTTTCGAATGATCTTCGTAGTATCCAAGCAAGTGCTGAGTTTCACTTACCAGCAAACAACAAGTTAAAAACGATTCGTAAATTAATCCGGCAAGTAGAGTTGTTTGGTTTTCACCTTTCAACACTGGATATTCGAAATCATAGTGGGGAACATGAAACAGCGATTGCTGAAATTCTAAAAGCAATAAAAATTACGGAAAACTATGGAAATCTTTCAGAAGATGAAAAGGTCTCGATTCTCGAGCAAATACTGAACGAGCCAAGACCACTTTTATTATCTATAGAAGATTATTCAACAGAAACACAAACCGTTTTAAACGTTTTTAAAATGATTAAAAAAGCTCATCAAGAATTTGGGCGTCGTTCGATAGAAGTTTACTTGGTTAGTATGACGCAATCATCTAGTGACTTACTTGAAGTCCTAGTACTAGCAAAAGAAGCAGGAATTTATCGCTTACATGCTGATGGAAAGGTAGAAAGTCATTTAACTGTTGCACCTTTATTAGAAACAGTTGACGATTTAATTGCTGGTCCTGGCATTATGAAAAAATTGTTTGAGATGGATGTTTATCGTAATCACATTCGTGAGAGAGGCGATCATCAGGAAATTATGTTGGGGTACTCAGACGGAAGTAAAGATGGTGGGACATTAACTGCGAACTGGGAGTTATTTAAAGCACAAAAAGAAATTCACAATATGGCGAAGAACTTCAATATTCGCTTAAAATTTTTCCATGGACGCGGGGGCTCATTAGGACGCGGGGGCGGTCCATTAAACCGTAGTATTCTATCACAACCTGCTGAAACCTTAGGAGATGGCGTGAAAATTACCGAGCAAGGGGAAGTATTATCTTCTCGTTATTTACTTGAAGATATTGCGTATCGAAACTTAGAACAGGCAGCTTCAGCACTACTCGAAGCTTCCGCTAATGCTTCGAAAAACATGTTGCAAGGCTATTTACGTGAAAAATCTTGGGAAGCAGCAATGGAAGATATTTCGAAACAATCATTGCAAAAATACCATTCGCTTGTATTTAAGGACCCAGACTTCCTAACGTATTTTAAAGAAGCAACACCTTTACGTGAATTAGGAGCATTAAATATTGGTTCAAGACCGATGAGTCGTAAAGGTAGTGAACGGTTTGAGGACTTACGGGCCATTCCTTGGGTGTTTGCATGGACTCAGTCTAGACAAATGATCCCAGCGTGGTATGCAGCCGGATCGGGCTTACATTCATTTGCTTCAAAAAGTCCAGAAAATCTTCAGTTACTGAAAGATATGTATGAAAGATGGCCATTCTTCCAATCAACAATCAATAACCTGCAAATGGCACTATTAAAAGCTGATTTGCAGACAGCTAGAGAGTACATCAATTTAGTGGAAGATCAAACGATTGCTCATCGTATTTTTCAAGATATCTCAGATGAATACAACCTAACAAGAGAAGTTCTCCTACAGATCACGGGTAACCAGGAGCTCTTAGATCATTCACCAAATATTCAAGAATCAGTGAAGCGACGTAATCCTTATGTTGATCCATTGAACTTCTTGCAAGTCAATTTAATTCAAAGCATGCGTGAGTCAGAAGAAAAATCAGAAGAATTATTAACCGAGGTGCTTTTAACCATCAGCGGTGTAGCTGCGGGGTTAGTAAACACAGGCTGATATATACGAACAAAAAAAGGATCACCAAACATTTTTCGTTTGGTGATCCTTTTTTGTCTATTAGGCTTTTAATAAACGAGAGAACAGAATATTATTTTCTAAATGAATGTGCTCATGAGTCATTGTCTCTAATTCTTCAAGTTTTAAATACGTTAAGCGGTACGTGTTGCAAGCACCAGGAGGTAATTGATAGTCATTGGTAACTGCTCGTAATGTTTTAAGAAGGTCACCAGCAGCCTCGTGCTCCTGTTCTAATTTCGTAATTTCTTCTTTTGCTTTAGCAAGTTCCTCTTCTGAAGCTGTTTCTTCGAAAGCAACGATATGCGGGAACACATCACGTTCTTCATCAATCATGTGTTGGTCCATTTCAGTTTTTAAACTGTTGAATGCTTGATAAACATCTCGTAAATGCGGGTGAGAGTCACCGTGAACACGGTACACTTTTGTAACAAAAGCATTTAATTCCGCTAAAACCTCTGATGTATACACATGATACTTGTTGACGATATGGTTAACTAAATCTGTTAGCGGAGCTTCTTCCCAATTCACTTCATTTGTTTGGTTGTTCGCCTCATATAACTCATTAATTGTATTTAAGATTTCTACTTCGTTTAAGTTTTTTTCGCGAAGCACCTCACCGATTGGGCGATCTCCACCGCAACAAAAATCAATTTTATATTGCTTAAAAATTTTGCTTGCTCCAGGAAACTTAGTAACGACATCACCAGTTTTTGTTGTATTTGTAAACATTGCGTTCATGTAGGACAACTCCTTTGTTTTGGTATAGTTACATCATAATTGACTTTCAAACATCCCAATAGGACATTTGTCACAATCATAAATATTTTTCCGAGAATAATAACCTGCTTAGTGTGGTTAACATCAAAGTACTATTTTTCCAACTGTCTAATACATATTAATGAATCCACATCTAAGGGGGCACAGCATGACAAAAGCGAAGAAGATCTTTGTTGGTAACTATAAGGGCGGGGTTGGGAAGACAACAAGTATATATCAAATTGCATTACATATGGTAGGACATGGGAAACGAGTGCTACTCATCGATTTAGATCCCCAATGTAGTTTAAGTGAAATCTGTTTAGCAAGAAGGGAAATGAGGTTGGACCAGTTAGAAGACCATGAGAGTTTAAATTACGTCTATGATATGTGGGAGCAATACAAGCAATTCCAACGTTTGCCGTTTTCAATTGACTCTGGCCCGTTAGTGAAAGAAACGCCTGAAAATGTCCATTTTATCCCCTCAAATACGTTCTATTCAAATGGGGGACTGGATGACTTATCTCTCCGAATGAATGATGATTTTGAAAGTTTGCTACCACTTCAACAACTTTTTCATTTTAGCCGAATTGATGAGAGTTACGATTATATTCTTTTTGATTGTCCACCTAGCAATAATATGATTACACAAGGTGCGTTTTTATTGTCGGATTACTATATTATCCCTACAATTTTCCAAACACTCAGTACTCGGGGAGTTGTTCATTATATTAAAACGGTTGAAAAAATATTTGAACAAAAGTGTGGCACTAGCGAGTACAGGTTGTTGGCGAGATCTTTATTTGGTGAGAAACCACGCTTACTAGGCATCTTTGAAACATTGAAAAAGCATTCGGTAGAAAACAGACCTTTAATAAATGATCTAGTTAGCGACTTAAAAAAGTCAGAAATTAAAACCCTATTATTTACTGAAACGAAAGAAACTTATATTTTTGATACGATTATCTTCCACTATGAAGGAATCGCCAGAGCTACAGCTCTTGGTGAAAAACGAAACGATTATAAGACGTTGACAGATGAAATTCTTGATTGCATTGAATTGAATGTATAGGAGCAAAAGAGTATGAGTGAAGAAGTAGTATATTACTTACATCAATTAAAAAATTTATATTCCGCATTAGACACAAAGGAATTTGATAAAGATATTGCCAAGATTGATCAAATTATCAGTACTTTTGAGGTACCATCTAAGAAAATTGAACCGAAATCGAAGAAGAGAAATTTTACAGAAATGTATCAGCTTCTATTGGCTAAAAATTTTCATTTACTTACTGGTACGAAGTTAAATTACCAAGTGTTTCCAAACGGCGATGATATTGTTCATTTTATTGAAAAAAATTCAAAAGCAGACGTAATTAAGGAAACAACCGCATTAGATTTAAAATTACTTTATAGTTTACTAACAGAAGATCCGAATGAAATAAAAGGGACAAAAAGTCATATTTATGAGGCAATTAAACGCAATGTTCGCGCTGGTCGAAGAGGTGAGGCGTTTATAAAAAGTTACTAAACAAGGAAGCGGTATCCATGTGATACTGCTTTTTATTATTGCTTGGTATGTTTAGGGAAATCTTGGAACAAAATAACCTGACGAAAAATACAAGGAGGTGAAAATAATGATAAACAAACGTCGAATACTGATCTTTCTAGTAACTATGTTGTTTTTAATTTTACAAACCACTACTGGCTTTGCTCAACAACAACCAGAGTATGCGAAATGGGGAAAAATCGCAGTAGAACAAACAACAAAGCAATTCCCGAAATACGAAATGGTTGACTATAAGTACGAAGGGAAAGTCGTCATCTCAGATGAACGCCAACAGTATAACTTTAAGATGACCTTAGAATTAAATGGTGAAAGAAAAGAAGTAAGAACGTATGTCCTAGTTAATCCTAAACAGGATCAACTAATTGATGTATATTTTGATGAAGATTAAAGTTTAAGGGTGGCCGAGAGTAATGTGACATTGCTCTTGGTTTTTTTATCATTTTTGCCCAGAAGACCCCCACTTCAAATTTTCGATAGAAAATTAAGTGGCGGGTAGTTCACTGGACAACTTCTCTTAGACAGTACATAATAGAATTGTAAATTCATGACAGCACAGAGCGAGGGAACAACATTGACCACTTGGATATTGCTTAGTATTGTTTGTATTCTATTAGTCTCACATCTTGTCTACTGGTATAAGAGGAAGATATCTCCCACCGAGAAGAGAATTTTTAAACTTATTGAGGGGGCAAAGGATATTGTTTATGTTTACGAGATAAAACCAGTAACGAAGTACCGTTATATAAGTCCTTCTTTAGATAAGTATTTAGGGAAAGGCACCGTCGAGACTAATTATCGTGACTTTAACGATAGTTTTAACAGAAGCCACCCAGATGACTATGACACCTTGGTGAAGAAGGTCCAGGGGCAAATTAATTACGATGAGCCTTTAATTATTCGTTGGCGAGACAATGATGGGAACTATCATTGGTTTGAAGAGTACGCAACTGCCATTTATAATAAAAAAAATGAAATAGTTGCAATTGAAGGTGTTATGCGTTGTATCGACGAAAAAATTAAGCTCCAACAAGAGTTGGAATATAATAGCAATCATGATGCTTTAACCAATCTTTATAATAGGGGATACTTTGAAAAACTATTGGAGACTTACGATGAAAACGAAGATACATCTATTGCTATTATTGTGTGTGACTTAGACGAATTAAAATATATTAATGATCAATTCGGTCATAAACAAGGTGACAGTTTAATTGTAAATACTGCAAAGCTACTAAGTGAGTATTCTAGTGAAAATGTGTTTATCTCGAGAATTGGTGGAGATGAGTTTTCATTCGTGATAGTTAATCATCGTATTGAGGAGATTGAGTTACTATTGGAAAAACTCTATCGCTGGATTGCACAACATAATGAGCAAAATATTAGTAAAATTCAAATCTCTATAGGTCACTCTTATACTGAAAGTTCTATAGGGAACACCGAGCGTATTTTCATAGAAGCTGATCGTAACATGTATACACAAAAATCAAATAAAAAGTTACTAGTATAAAAACGACACTCCTGTGGTGTCGTTTTTATTTACAATTTTAGTAAAAGCGTTTAGTATTTAGTTATAGTACCAGGTAATAAAAAAGGAGGATGTACTAATGATTTATGTGATTAGACACGGTCAAACCAATCTAAACAAAGATGGTAGATTACAGGGAAGATTAGGACTACCTTTAAATGAAGTTGGTATTGCACAAGCTTTAACATTAAAAGAAAGATTAGTAGACATTACATTTGATCATGTGTACTCGTCACCACAAGAAAGAGCCATTCAAACAGCAGAAATCGCCACTGGCAGAAAGGCAATTGTTGACCGAAGGCTTGATGTATTCGATTTAGGGGAAGCAGATAGACTGCGGAAAGAAGAAGTGAAGTTTGCTGGTCCAATACCAGACAGTAGAGTTTATCAAGGTGTTGAAGAAATTGGAAGTTTTGTAAAGCGAGTGTTTGGCTTTATGCAAGAACTTCAAGAGGCCAACGGAACTACTGATGTAAATATCTTATTAGCTGGGCATAGATGTACAACAGGTTGCATTGGCGCATATTTTGAAGGAATACCCGAGGATCGCAACATTCTAAAGTATTCTTCGGACAATGGAGACTACAATATCTATCGTTTTGGCAGTCTAAATCTATCATCTTAAAAAGTGGAGGACACCTGTTCCGTTACATTCGCAAAAAACAGCATTTTTTGAATTTCGCGGCCATACGTTCCGCTATTTATCAAAAACAGTGCTGTTTTTACGGATTTGTGAGAAAATAACGGAACCAGTGCGGTAGTTTGGTAGAGACTTTTGGACCTTATTTCCAAAGATTTACGTAGAAGTTTGCGAAATATATTAGTTCAACATTATATGTTAAATCTAACTAAGGGTCAATTTATCTAGTAAAGTAAATTCTCCCTCTAAATCTCGACCTTTCTTTGCAGGCATGATTTGTCCACTTTGGGAATAGCTATAACTAAAGGATTTTCAAGGGGGGATGATTTGTGGTCGAAACGATACTTAGGTTGTTCGTAAATGAGCAACAGGCACAGTCGATACTTTCTAATTCATTGATTGAGTTAATTTTCTTCGTTTTGTTTGTCACATTTGCGGTAGCTGTTTTTGTTCATTTTGCTTTGTTTAGTAGATTAAGACGGATACAAAGTTTCTTAACGTCGTCTAGCTCTTTGGATATTAGTCCATTAAATAGGTTTCAAGCAGAGTTTGAGCATAAGAGAAAACAAGAATCAGTAGAAACATTTGTTCAAAAGAAGTTTTCGAGCTGGCGAATGTTTCAGGTACCGGTGATTAGTCTAATAAAACTTATTCAGATGACGGTGTCAGTTTTTATCTTAGTTGGTGTATTAGGTACATTCATCGGACTTTCGATGTCACTTGGGAGTATTGAGGGAACTGGTGACCAACTCGTAGAAAATGTCGGTTTGGTCCTTGCAGGTCTTGATGTAGCGTTCTATACGAGTATTGTCGGGATGGGTTTTTCACTTATTATGACCATCCTGACAAAAGTAGCCAATACCGAGTATCTACTAACAGATATTATGTTAAAAGTAGAATCATATCTCGAAGATCATGATCAAGATGACATGGGACGTTTAATTGAAGTCTCCGAATCGATCAATTCATCTATTGTACAACTAAAGGAAACCAATCAAGAATCACTTCAAAATATCGAACAGGCTTTTCACGGTTTCCAAGAGTATACCGTTGGCCTGCAACAATCTGCTAGAGACTTGGCATTATTTAATGAAGGTCTCTCAAAAAATTTACAGGAGTTTTCTGTACTTTTTGACGGAATAAAAGAGGTCACAGCTGGCTTTGACAGCGGTGTGAAAAAATTAAATAAAAACTTTGACCAGTTATTTACCTATTTCCACTCGATGGATAAACGGAACGAACGCATGGCCAGTGCGTTTACGGAAACCTATACTAAAGTAAAAGAACTATCTACGTCACAAACTGAAACTCTTCAACATTTTCAAGAGTCAGTGGAGGATTGGAAAAACTATATTTCTACGATTTCTGACAGACAAGAAGCGATACATGGAATATTTGAGAGAATGACAGCTCAAAGTGATCATCTTGTAAAAATGATGAAAGAAAACAATCAACAGTTTAAAACGATATTTGGTAGTGATGTCAGTTCAAAACTAGCAGGTATTCATACGTCCCTACGAGATTTAAAAGGAGATTTTGACAAATTAGGATCATCCATTGTTCGTCTTCCAGAGGCTCTTAATACAATTCATATTGCGCAAACAGAGTATAAAAACCTCCTAAAGGACCGATTAGAAGACTTAAAGCAATTTAATCATGATTTTAATAATCATTTAAAAACTCATTCAAATGAGTCGCAAGCATTTGAAAAACATTTGAATGACGCTGCGAGATCCTATGAGCAAATCGGCATGAAAAATAGTCAGCTACTAAATGAAATCAATCGTACGGTACAACAAATTATTGACTCTTTTACTCATAGAGAAAACCAACTAGAGTCAAGTGTCGGTGTATTAAAAGACACTCTATCTAGATATGTGGCAAGTCTTGATGGTACACTCGGTGATAAATTAGACAAAGTCGGACGCAATCTTGGTGAGTATGTCATTGACATGAATGACTCAATTAAAAAAGAATTTAAGCAAATTGGTCAGATAACTGAAGAAAATCAAGTAAGAAGCGCAAGAGCAGTTCAACAAGCCATTAATGACTTAAATCAAGAGTTTCAAGTTCTCAATCGCCAGCTTCAGTCGTTTTCACAAGAAGCGATACGACAACCTCATCGAATAAGGGTTGGTACCAATGATTAACAAGTACAAAAAGTTGTTTAAAGGAGAACAAGATGAAAGTCACTTCTGGCCATCATTTACAGACCTATTAACAGCGATCTTACTTTGCTTTATCCTTATCTTCATTATTATGATGGTGATAAAATCGTTTCAAATTGAGGAAATGAAACGAACGATTGACCAGATTATGGGCGTGCGAGTAGATCTAATAAATGAATTAAATGAAGAATTTAATGATTCAACACTTGGGATTGAAATTGATGAGAAAACAGGTGCGCTAATCTTTAACACCGATATACTGTTTGAATTTGATGACTCTGTATTAAAGCCAGTCGCATTTGAATTCTTAGACGAATTTGTTCCAGCTTATTTAGATGTCCTCTTAGAAAGAGGTTATGAAAGCTATATTTCAGAGATTATTATTGAAGGGCATGCCGACCGTACAGGTAGTTACTTATATAACTTGGAGCTATCGCAACAGCGAGCCTTTAGCGTTGCCCAGTATATCTTAAGCGATGCATTTCCGTATAAACATATTCAGGAACACTTACAAGACAAGTTAACGGTGAACGGTAGGTCTTTTACAGATGGACGCACAGATGAACAAGGCAATTATAGTCATAGAGACTCACGTCGAGTAGAATTTAAATTCCGCTTGAAGGATCAAGAAATCTTGGAGGCAACAAGAGAGTTATTAGGTGGGAAATAGTTGCAAAAGTTCGAAAGAAAACTTACATTAAAAGTGAGAAAGGTGGTATTCCATGGACATTTTTGAAGCGATAAAAAATAGAAGAAGTATCGGGAAAGTGAAACAGGATGCTTTTCCGAAAGAATATATCGAAAAAATCTTGGAGGCGGGAACGTACGCTCCTAATCATCATCGAACAGAACCATGGCGCTTTTTCGTCGTCGAAGGAGCAGCTAGAGATCGACTTGGTGAAGTATTTGCAGATATCGTTTCGGCACAAGAGACTGATCATACTAGTGAAGAGTTTCAAACGAAACTCGCTAAAGCCAAACGTAATCCACTAAGAGCTCCCGTCATTATTGCTGTCGGTATCGAGCCAAGTTCAGAGAAAAAGGTAATTAAATTGGAAGAGTATGCAGCAGTGAATAGTGCTGTTCAAAATATGCTTCTAGCAGCCCATGCCCTTGGGTTAGGTTCAATTTGGAGAACTGGTGCGATTTGCTACGAGGACCAAGTAAGAGACTTCTTTGGACTTTCGGAAAACGGAAAAGTTCTTGCATTTATCTACCTGGGCTACCCAGATATTGCACCTAAGCAAGTGCAGAAAACAGATTTTCATACGTACACAAAGTGGATGAATACCTAAATAAGACGCAGCCCTGTTTCATTTGAGATGGGGCTGTTCTTTGTTGTCACCAAAACAATTAGCCACGTTCGTCATTATTTGGTAAAATAAGGTCATCTTCACATAGGAGGAATGTACGATGGAAGAGGCATTAGCTCGAATTAAAATGCAATTAGCACAAATGGATAAAGAAAATAAATGGGACGATGTTGATCGTGACGAAGTCATTGATTTGTTAATTTTCGAAGAAGTAAAAGCAGCATCTTATCAGTACGCCTATGAAAAAGTTGGCAAACTTGTTGAGTTTCTTCTTCAAGAAGGAGAAAAGTTGAAACTCTAATTCACAGTCTTTTTTCCTAAATTACTAGGTAGGAGTGGTGCTCATGGAAGATAAGAACATTAAGAATAAAGTGAAAAGTGTCTTTGGAAAGAATGCAGAAGAGTATGTCTCGAGTGAGAGCCATGCCAAAGGTGATGATTTACCATTGCTTATTGAATGGCTACAACCAAAGTCTACATGGGTAGTCTTAGATGTAGCAACTGGTGGTGGGCATGTAGCGAAAACCTTGGCACCACATGTTTCCACCGTTTTTTCCACGGACCTAACAGAGGAAATGCTAGCAAATACTGCCAAACATTTAAAAACGCAGTTTCAAAACATCTTTTATGTGATCGCGGATGCTGAGTCATTGCCTTTTTTAGAAGGGACATTTGATGTAGTCACCTGCCGGATCGCTCCTCACCATTTCCCGAGCCCAGCTAGTTTCATAAAAGAAGTAAGTAGAGTACTAAAGCCTAGTGGAAGGTTTGTCCTCATTGACAATGTCGCACCAGAGAATCCTCGGTTCGATGTATTTATGAATACAGTAGAAAAGTTAAGAGATGAAAGTCATGTGCGCTGCCAAACAACAGAAGAATGGCGAGAGTTGTTCACCCAAAACAACTTAGAAGTAATCCAAGAATTAGCTCGTAAGAAAACATTCAAATTTCCAACCTGGGTTGCGAGAACGACCGAGAGTCAGGAACAAAGAGATCAAGTTGAACAGTATATTCTGGCTGCAAATGAGGAAATCAAAAACTATTTTTCAATCATAGTTGAAAATAACTGTGTACAGTCTCACCAAATTGACGAGTGGATGGTACTATGTGAGAAAAGGTAAGCTCTCGAGTTTGCCTTTTTCTATTTGAAGGAATGAATGAGTTGTGTAAGAGCCTTTTTCTATTTGAAGGAATGAATGAGTTGTGTAAGAATAAAAGAAAAAATAACTGGAGGGAGAACTATTACTTTTGGTCCTAGAATTTTAAAAACAGGAATTGCGGTTACAGTAGCTTTATACATATGTTCCATTTTAAATTTAGATCCCCCTATCTTCGCAGGGGTGGCAGCTATCTTAGCCATTCAGCCTTCGATTTATCGAACTTGGAAACAGATGATTGACCAGATCATTACGAATACATTAGGAGCCACTTTATCACTTTTTTTCATCTATTTTTTTGGTGAAAATCCCATCACGATTGGCTTTGTGATTATGTTAGTGATTTCCTTAAGCTTAAAGCTGAAAATGGAAAAAACGATACCGTTAACACTTGTGACCGTTTTAGCGATCATGAGCGCAGCGGGTAGCGAGGATTTATTTTTTACCTTAGAGCGATTTATTATCATTATGATTGGTACAGGTGCAGCAATGGTAGTCAACATTATCGTTTTGCCACCGAAGTACCAACAAAACTATTTTAAACAGGTACAGTCGACGTTTCAAAATATGTCGTTACTACTTAGGACTGCCATATCTAACGAGTTAACCGAGGTATCATTTAATGAGCATCACAAAAGTTTAAGCAAGGATATCCAAAAACTTGAAGAGCAATTTCAATTGTTCGAGGAAGAAAGAACAAAATTAGGGAAAACAAAACAACTTAACGCAAGAGAAATCATTGTTTTTAAACAGATGCTTAAAGTACTTCAAGAAGGCGAACAAATCGTTGAGAATATTGAAGAACATTATTTTCAAAGTACTACGGAAGAGGAAGACAATCTATTATTTGACAGTCATTTAGAGCTGTTAATGAAATATCATGAAAACTTATTATTAAAATATCAAGGAAAGATTAAACCAACTAGTTTAGAAAATGATGTACTTGAACAAAGTAACAATTTTTTCGAACAAGCATTAAGATTATATACCCAGGACAAGGGATCAAAACAGCGTTTAATGATTATTGTGTCATCTATTATGGATTACACCTTTCACTTACAACGCCTAGATAAATTGATCCATCAATATTTAAAGGGAAAGGAAGAATGATCAAAAGACTATTCAGTATTTTTTTAGCTACAAGTTTGATAACGGGTTGCAGTAACAACTAGTGCCAAAAACAATTTTTATCCACTTGTTGAGAAAAATATGAAAGAAATCTTAGCAACCATGCAATAACAAAAACAACCTAGTTCAGCACGAACTAGGTTGTTTTTCTATTTCTTCATGAAACGAATGTTATAAAGTGTAGCATTAATCTCTCCGCCAACAACTAGAATGAGCCCACTTAAATAAAACCACAGCATGAGAATGATGACCCCACCAAGACTGCCGTATGTAGCTGTGTAATTGTTAAAATTAGAAATATAAATCGAAAACCCGAACGAGATGAGTTGCCAACTAAGCGTAGCTAATAACGCCCCATAGATTACATCACGAAACCCCAATTTGCGATTTGGAGCCACCATGTAAAGAAGCATGAGTACAAACGTCATAATCACAACGCCAATAATCCAGCGAAGACGGTTTAAAGCAACAAGCATTTGATCTGGAATATTAAAAACATCGTGAATTCCAGTTAAAATTACATTACCAAATACCGGAAGAAGTAATGTCACAAAAAAGACAGTGACGACACCAAGCATTAAAATCATTGACATTAGTCTAACCCGGACAAAAGAACGTGTTTCGTCAATATTGTGAGCGCGATTTAAAGCTCGGATTAAGGCATTAATACCATTTGATGCGGTCCATAAAGTAGCTAAGATACCAAAGGACAATAAGCCACCTTTAGGTTCTGCAATCACCTCTAGTACTGTCTCAGAAAATAAATCAGCTAATTCTGGTGGAGCATAATCATGAACAAAATGATAAACTTGCTCAATATCTAAAGGTAAATAAGGCACAATTGCTAAAATAAAAATAAGAAGAGGAAATATCGACAACATAAAATAAAAAGCCAATGTTGCGGCCCAATCCTGAATTGGATCTTTTTTTACTTGCTCATAAAACTCTTTAACAAATACATGTTTTGTTTTCAAAAGAACACCACCTTACATCTACTACTGATTAGTAAATGCCCATTTTTGTCTGTTATTAAACAAATATATCCTATCGCTATATTCTACAAAAAGCATCCAATGACCTTTTTCTTTCTGGTATACCAGAATAATTCCAAAAAAATAAATGTACTCTACTTATTAGGACTCATGTTTTGTTCATATTCAGTTCACAATTGTATTTTATAATAAAAAAATCTTAGATACGGAGGTACTTTCCTATGTTTTTTCATCCAATGGATTTTCTTATATTTATAGCATTAGGACTTGCGTTATGGGCACAAACAAAGGTAAAAGGAAATTTTCAGAAGTGGTCTAGAGTAAGGGCTTCCTCAGGTTTGTCAGGAGCACAAGTGGCCAGGCAAATTCTAGATCAGGAAGGTCTTTCCCATGTCAGAGTAGAATATTCAAAAGGTGGCGACCTTTCTGATCATTATGACCCTACTGCAAAAGTAATCCGATTGTCGGAACCTGTATACCGTGGAAACTCGCTATCTTCACTTGCTGTGGCAGCTCATGAAGTTGGGCATGCCATCCAAGATGAGCATAGGTATTCCATGCTTGTCTTACGTCACCGTCTTTTTCCGTTAGCGAACATTGGTTCACAGCTAGCTCCGATGTTGTTCCTAGGAGGATTTTTACTAGGAATTACAAACCTAATTGGCGTTGGAATTGCTTTATTTTCAGCTGCAGTTCTATTCCAAGTTGTTACACTCCCAGTAGAATTTGATGCAAGTAAACGGGCGAAAGATAAACTACTTGAACTAGGAATGATTAAGAACAGCGAAGAAAAGGGTGTTAGTAAGGTATTAAATGCAGCAGCTCTAACTTATGTAGCAAGTACAATGATGGCGGTGTTACAACTTATTAAATTTATTATGATCTTTAGAAACAGACGCTAAAAATTTTACTTAAAAATAAAAGATCCGAAATAGTAGTGAGAAAGGCTTCGTTTTGCTTGAACAAAGCCTTTTTAGGTAGTTTTAAGGAAGGAGTGAGCTTGGTTTCTATAGGGGCTTACTAACCGGGGTTCTATTAAGGCGGATACTTAAAATTTATTCTTCCATCATTACTTGGTTTGCTTTTATTTTTAGTTCCCGTGTCCTACGGAGAGAGTATTACTATTCCGGTAGCTTTTTTAGCGAAGCAACTAAATTCAGTTTTAGTTGATGCCATCCCGACAATCACTGTATTAATTCTTGCTTTTTCAGTGATTGGTTCGTTTATCGCGATTGTAGTTAAACCCGAGTTCATCTTAAAAAACGGCTTTTTAAATAAACTATTAAATGTTTCAATCTTTTGGTTAGTTGCTCGTCTGCTTGGGTTTATTTTTGCAGTGATCACCGTATACAGCTTGGGGCCGGAAATGATTTGGTCTGAGTATACTGGTGGATTATTAATGTATGATTTAATGCCCATCCTTCTGACGACATTTTTATTTGCTGGATTATTCTTGCCGCTACTATTAAACTTTGGGTTACTTGAGTTTATTGGAGCATTATTAATAAAAATCATGAGACCCTTATTTACACTACCAGGAAGATCATCGTTAGACTGCTTAGCATCTTGGGTAGGGGACGGTACCATCGGTGTTTTATTAACAACGAAGCAATATGAAGAAGGATATTATACAAAACGTGAAGCGGCTGTAGTTGCCACAACGTTTTCAGTCGTATCTATTACATTTACGATTGTTATACTTGAGTATCTAAATTTAGGGCATTATTTTGGGGAATATTACTTTACAATTATTTTAGCAGGTCTAGTGGCAGCAATTATCATGCCACGAATTCCACCATTATCTAGAAAAGCCAATACTGGTTATGAAGAAGCAGAACTAAAGGTTGAAAGCGTAATTCCAAAAGATATCTCTATGGCAAAGTGGGGCTTAAATCAAGCCGTTACAAAAGCAAAGAAAAATTCTGGACCATCTTCTGTTCTAAAAGAGGGTTTCCAGAATGTTATCGATATGTGGGTAGGTGTATTACCGATCGTTATGGCAATCGGAACAGTGGCTTTAGTGATTGCGGAGCATACACCTGTATTTGCAATTTTAGGTAAGCCATTTGAACCAATCTTAATGTTCCTTCAAGTGCCAGAAGCTTCAGCTGCTGCACAAACAATGGTAGTTGGATTTGCAGATATGTTTTTACCAGCTGTTATTGGTAGCGGAATTGAAAGCGAAATGACAAGATTTATCATTGCCTGTGTATCTGTTACACAACTTGTCTATATGTCAGAAATGGGTGGATTACTATTAGGTTCTAAGCTACCTGTAAAATTTAGAGACTTAGTTTTCATCTTTTTATTACGTACAATTATTACGTTACCAATCGTAGTTGGTGTCGCTCACATTATTTTTTAGGAGGTTCGTTTTGAAATCATTAGTCATTCGAAACCTTGTAACAATTGCAGATTTAGAAGTTGTTCGTAAACTAGAAGCACTTATTTGGAGTTTGGAAGATTCTGTACCCGTCAATCAAACTGTAGCTGCTGTAAAAAATGGAGGCCTCGTCATCGGGGCCTTTCTTACCGATAAACTTGTAGGCTTTCAATATAGTTTTCCAGGATATGACGGGGAAAAAATTTATTTGTGTTCACATAGTTTAGGTATTCACCCAGATTTTCAAAAAATGGGAATTGGTGAAAAACTTAAACTTGCTCAGAAAACTGTGGCGATTGAAAAGGGATATGATTTAATAACCTGGACCTACGATCCGTTGGAAACAGTGAATGGGTATTTAAATTTACATAAGTTAGGAGCAGTATGCTCGACTTATTTAGAAAATGCCTACGGTGAGATGGACGATAACCTAAATGCCGGCATCCCGACAGATCGTTTTTTAGTAGAGTGGAAAATTAAGGAACAGCGAGAGGTTGCCGGAAGTTATCAGCCTGCACCGAAAATCTCAACTCTAGAACACATCCAACATGATGACGTTCTTTTCGTGCCCGTGCCAGGGAATTTCCAAGAATTAAAAAGAGATCATTTTTCACATGCACAAAAGTGGCGCGCACGTACACGTGAGATTTTTACTTATTATTTCAGACTTGGATATAGTGTTGTTGACTTAATCAAAGATCATGACGTCGATCGGCAGTATCTTTATGTTCTAAAAAAGGGGTAGATCATGGATATTAAGAGTATTGTATTACGACAGGTGAAGATGGATTTGTTACACCCGTTTACCACTAGTGTTGGAACGGAATATGATAAAGACTTTATATTAGTCGAAGTATTATCAAAGAGCGGTTTGTCAGGCTGGGGAGAGTCGGTGTCGATCGTAGAGCCAATTTATAACGAAGAAACAGTTCAAACTAATTGGCATATCATGAGTGACTTTTTAATCCCGATGCTAATGAAAGCTTCAATTCAACACCCTGACGACGTTTCTGATTTATTTCGACCGATACGCCGAAACTTTAATGCGAAAGCAGCTCTAGAGTGTGCCATCTGGGATCTTTATGCAAAAGAAAATAGTCTTACATTAGCAAAAGCGCTTGGAGGAGTAAAGCAACAGATCGAGGTTGGCGTTAGTGTTGGGATTAAGAATTCAGTAGACGAGTTGCTACGCCAAGTGGAAGGGTATGTGAACGAGGGCTACAAACGAATTAAGGTGAAAATTAAGCCTGAGTGGGATCTAGAGATTGTAAAAGCGATTCGAAGAGAATTTCCTCAGGTCCCGCTTATGGCTGATGCAAATTGTGCCTACACAATCGAGGACATTCCACATCTTCAGCAACTAGACGAGTTTGGTTTAACGATGATTGAACAGCCTTTAGACAGCGATGACATTATTGATCACGCCAAGCTACAAAAGGAATTGCAAACACCGATTTGCTTAGATGAAAGCATTCATACCGTAGAAGATGCAAGGAAAGCCATTGAGCTAGGCAGCTGCAAGATTATCAATTTGAAAATTGGTCGTGTTGGCGGCTTAACGGAGACGAAGAAAATTCATGATCTATGTGAAAGCCGTGGAATTCCTGTCTGGTGCGGTGGGATGCTAGAAGCTGGCATTGGTCGTGCCCACAATATTGCGATTACATCGCTAGCTAATTTCACTTTGCCAGGTGACACAGCACCATCTTCACACTATTGGAAAAAAGATATTATTACACCTGAAGTAAAGATGAAAGATGGTTATATTGAGTTTCCTAAGGGTGATGGGATCGGTTATGAACCGAATATGAAGCTGATCGATGAGCTTACAGTGGTTAGCAGAACATTTTCGTAAATCAATACAAGAGTGCCCTTAATTAGGACACTCTTGTATATATTAGTTCACATTTAGCGTTCCACCAATAATCTCTTGTTCGCGATTACCCTTTTTCACATAAGCAATCACTTGGTAACGACCTGGTGCTAAAGCTTCTTCATTTACAGTCATATCCCAAACAATTCCATAGGTTCCCGCAGTTAAATTCGTACCACTCGGGATTACTCTTAATAATTCACCTGTAGCTTCACTACGAATACGAACATCAAATACATCTGCACCAAAAGGTAAGCTCACGTTTCCAACAACATTTCCGCCAGAAATTCCAATACTTTGCCATGTTGCTAAGTTGACGTTATTTGGTATTTGAACAAAAACAATTGTCGGCACCTCAACCTTTTGATTACCATAAGTTAAAATAAATGTTCCTTCATAGAAGCCAGGATCTAATTTCCTCGTGTCAACCTGTACGTTAAAGTTTAGTTCTTGTGTTCTACCAGGTTGGATCTGTAAGTTCTTACTAGTCGTTACTTTAATTCCTTCATGACCAGTAAAATCAATCGCTAATCTTTTACGCTCATTAGATACATTGTGAATAGTAAAGCTTTGGCTTCTTACCTCACGTTCATCCATGTTTGTAAAAATCCCAAATGAATGGCTTCCAGGTGTAACTAAAATTTCTGTGTTAATTGCATCAAGAACGCGGATACTTCCCGCACCTTGGCTATTGTGAGGGTAGAGGTTACCATCAGCATCAAAAAGGTTTTCAGCCGTGTTCATTAAAGCAGCCTTAACGAAATCAACACTCCAATCAGGATGTGCTTCTAAAATCAGTGCCGCAGCACCTGCCACGTGTGGCGCAGCCATACTTGTTCCTTGTAGTGAAGCATAACCATGAGTATGTGGGCCAGAAGCATGATGAAGTGGAACTGTACTATTAATTGCTACTCCTGGTGCAGAAACATCGGGCTTAATCATCCAAGTACCCATAACAGGTCCACGAGATGAGAAGTTCGCCATTGTTTCTCCAACTTCCTTTACGAACTCGATATCAAACGAGATCATATTGTTGCCAGCTTCTAGTTCAGCTTGCAACTTTTGACCATCTTCTTGAGAAGTCATAATCATTGGAATTGGTGTTCCTGGGATTTCAGGTTGTACACCAGGTTGATTATTAAAGATTACAGCACCTATAGCACCATGAGCTTTTGCGTTTTCTGCTTTAACTTGGAATGCATAGTCGCCACGTTGCATTAATGCAATTTTTCCTTCTAAATCTTTCCCTGCAAAGTCAGCAGCAGTCCCCGCAAGACCAACCCAAACAAATTCAAATTCACCATCAGTTAAAGCCAATAGTTCGTCTTCAGATGGGTAACCCATTACCGCTGAACTTGGGTAATCAACACCTTCAGATGTAAAAATACCAGCACTATATAAATTATATGGTAGCATCGTTGCCCCTACAGAAATCGCCTGACGAGAAGTGCCAGGTGAACCAACTGTCCAATCATTTGGACCGCTGTTTCCGTTTGATGTAACTGCAACTACACCATCAGCCATCGCACGGTCTAATGCTATACTTGTAGCAAAATCAGGGTTATTAGAAGTATTTCCTAAAGAAAGATTCATCACGTCAGCACCGTCTAGAACTGCACGCTCAATACCAGCAATTACATTTTGAGTCGTCCCACTACCACCAGGGCCCAATACACGATATGCTAGTAATGTTGCGTCTGGAGCAACACCTTTAATCTCACCGTTCGCCGCAACTGTACCAGCTACGTGTGTTCCGTGGTTTGTTCTACGGCTTAAAAGACCTGTGATCGTTTCTTGTGGATCAGCATCGTTATTAACGAAGTCCCAACCTTTATATTCACCAAACGCATGAGCTAAATCAGGGTGAGTGTAGTCAACACCTGTATCAATAATCGCCACTGTAACACCTTTACCAGTGAAACCAGCTTCCCACGCATCATTAGCGCCAATAAACGGAGCACTGTCCATCATCATTGGGCTAACTGTTTCAAAATCTACATCAAATGATGAAACTTGATACTCAACATTTTCATACACAGCTTTTACCCCAGCAATCGATAAAAGATGGTGTAATTCATTCTCAGCAATCTCTAAAGAGAAACCTGAGAAAACATAGTCATATTCTTGACCGACTGTTACGTTTGCTACTTTTGAAATCTCAGCAATGATTACTTGACGTTCTGCTTCTAATAATTCAGCAGATTGAAAGTTTCCGTTATGCTTTGCTTCAAGAATTGACTCTTCTTCTAATTCAACGATAACAGTAATGAGATCGGCCGATGTTGGATCTACATCTAAATACACATTCGGTTGAGAGGACTCCTCAATACTGACAGCTCCTCCTAATCCAGCAAAACTTGAGAAAACTAGTGAAAAAATTAGTAGATACATAAAAAACAGCTTTGAATTTCTTTTTGACATATACACATCTCCTCTCAAATTTGGTAATACGAAAAACAAGTTATGTAATCATCCTTTCCTTGCCTAGATTTAAAACAGGCAGTAGTATGCTTTTAATTTAGCTTTAAAAATTCACATTCGTCAAACAATTACGAAAATTCAAAATCCCGATTGTGGTCCTAGAAATAGGAATAGTAATTTACGATCAAAAATACAGTAAAAACAATGAAAATTTATTTTTTTGCTATAATGAATAAAGTTTCACATAACAATCGAAAATGTCACAAAAGATCATTTTTTTGAAGGTAGTATCGAATTTCAGGACAAGATTGTCGAACACTTCTACCTATTTCTTGAAATTCACGCTATAGTACCTAATTTAAACAGAGCCGAAAATAAGAGTATTGGACCGTAAATCTACTGTTTGTTCTAGTTGTTATTTCCTAGGCTTGTATAAAAAAATAAATTTCAAAAACACGAAACTTTTTATTAACTTATTTGTCTAAAGAATTGTGAGCTCATAGATCATGAAAAAGGGGTACGTGTATGGAGTTAATTAGTAGGGTTGTTTTGCATATTGAGACGTTTTTTTTATTGAGTCATATTAGTAAGATTATCATTCAGTGGACGCTAACAGCACTAGCCGTATATGCGATTGTAACGATATTCACGAAAAGACTAGATCAAACAAGGGCCTCATTGTATGTAGGCTTTGCTGTCCGTTTTGTTTTATTAATTGGCTTGTCTATCGAAATGCTTCATCAAGTTCAAATCACGGAAATTTTCAGCCTGTATTATGATAGACAGCCATCAATGCGACAATTTTTACACTTTTTATTTTTCGGCTATATCATAGTCGTTGGATTTTATTACATCATTACGATGAAAGTGAAAAAATATAAGGGGTTATTTTATACGTTCGATTTGGCCGTACTAACATTACCAGCCATTCAGTTAGTCACTAGCATTCTATTTTATTTTATAAAAGAAAGTATTTATCTACCTGACCTAATCGCAATCCTAGTTATTAGTTCAATCATTACTAGCAGTTTGTATTTATTTTTCCGAAATTATTGGGAGATACGCTTGAAAACGGTTATTCCATTTTATCTGATCGTTGGTTCCACATTGGGACTATTGTTATTGGTCAATCCCGGTAACCTAGCTATCCTAGAAGTAACAAATCTCATCATTTTCTTAGGACTATTGATGACTTACCATATCATTTCTAAAAGTGAGACCATAGATCAATATAGGTCTTCATTCATTGGGATCATGGCAGCTATTTTTCTATTATTAGTGAACCCGGTTTATAATCTTGCGGATGCAGCATTAAAAAATACGATAGCAGAGGTTCAATTAACGTACTATGAAAGTTCAAATCTCGTTCAACTAGAAGAAGCAAAAACATTAGCCAGAACTATTACAGGAGATCAAGACTTTCTATTTCAACAACCAGAAACACAGGATTTTCATAATCGATATTGGTTACGATCGCAAAACTATTCAGTTGATATAGATGGAGTTTCTGGAAAAGTCATGAACCTTCATCGACAAACTGATCCCGTAGGTGAAAAACTAGATGCCGATGAGTATGTCGCCTTATCTAAGCAAGTACTCACAAACATGGGTCGTACATTACTTGACGATGAACAAATTCATGTGGAGGTAAGAGAACAAGAAGGGCAGACAATCGTAGAGATGATCCCTAGGTTTTCTGACGGTACAATCGCTAAACAAGTATGGCAAAAGACATCATTTCGTTGGGAGAAAGAGTCTTTGATGGAATTTCATGAAAGTAAAATTCTTTATCCAGTGGAGTCTCTAAAAGATGTATTGCTTACATCAGACGATATTCATCGCATTCTTCAAGAGTGGTATGACTTGCTTGATCAAGAGATGCCAGCTTATGTGTTAGACAATGCTTGGTATGGGTACAGCAATCGCACCATTGATTTGTACATTGAAACAGCCATTAATCACTCATTTCATTTAGACGGCAGAACTGGAGAGATTTTATATTTTGCCGGCGATCTTAATGAGAACACTGATTTTGAAGAGTTAGAAAAAAGGATTTTATCTAAATTAGAGCTCCACCCAGAAAAATGGGAGCGCCACCGCTATTCTAATTTTTGGGATTGGAGAGAGGTAGGAGCTGATCCATCAAAACGCTCATTTTATCATCAGTTTGGCTATACCAAAGGTGAGCCATTGTTTATGTATTCAAAACTGATTAATTACTATAGTCGACCTTCAACAGATGTGAAAGTTGCTTCAAGTAATGAAGCTTATGAAATCGTCAATCCGACATTTGATTTTATTCCTTATGCATCCCGGTCGAAATTGGCCCATGTCATTGATGAAGATGGTATGATTAGAGAAGCATGGCTACTAGTCATCCAACCATTTGGAAAAGCTAATCACCGCCTTTATTTAGTTGATCTGGAAACGAAAGAGGTGCTGTCACTTTATGAATAATCAAGATGATTGTGCGGTATTTCAGAACTTATATGAGCTATATATGGAAAATGAAGTAGAGGAAGAAACGAGATATTGGATGGAAGAACATAAATCTAATTGCCAGTTTTGTTTAAACTATCGCACAGACACAAAGCCATTAACTGCCAATCAAGATGGAGAAAAAATATGGGGGATTCGCATCCTGACGATGACAATGTACGGCTTTTTCATTGTCCTTTCCGTTTGGATGTCTATCTGGTATTTTTGGTAGATGAGTAATTGGCGAACATTAGAGGATTTGTATTCTCTCTATTACAAAGAAATCTTTCGTTATCTTCTTCAACGAACTAGAAATAGAGATCTAGCTTTAGATCTTGCTCAAGATACATTTTTAAAAGCATTTCATGGCTTAGCCTCATTCAAAGGAAACTCAAGTGTCAAGACGTGGTTGTATACCATTGCTCATAATACATTTATCAATTGGTACCGTAGGGAAACAAGGTACTCAAGTTATCCAATAGAGGAAATACAGCCACTTGAACAAGACATTTATCGTCTACCAGAAGATGCTGTTACTCAAAAAGCAGAGCAAGAACAACTCCTAAAGGCGATACTCTCATTAAAAGATGATTATCAGCACGTCATCATCCTAAGAGAGTTTCAAGAGTTGTCCTATGAAGAAATGACGGACATCTTAGATTGGAAACTATCAAAGGTGAAAACCAATTTGCACCGCGCCAAGTTGGAATTAAGGAAACATTTGCAAAGAACAGAGGTTGATACAAATGAAATGTAGTTTGGTTAGAGATTTGTTACCACTGTATATAGAAGGGGACTGTTCTGTAGAAACAAACCGACAAGTGAAAGAACATATCACGAGCTGTACAGACTGTCAGGAGCTCTATGAAATGATGGAAGCCCCGCTCGATGTAAATGTAACTGTTGGGCCAGAAGTTGACAGTCACTCAAGTGATTTTTGGGAAAAGTACTATGGCCGCTTGATTCTTCGTGGCATTGGTTTATTTTTTTTGATATACGTCATAATTGTAGTTTTAATTGGATTTATAAAGTAAGTAAGTCTACCGGTTCGGTTTTGAAGTAGAAACTCACAATAAAATCATTAATTATAAAAAAGGATTGGAGTTTGGAATTAAATATATAAGAATTTTTAAACCCTCAGTACTGTACTGAGGGTTTAAATGTTTTACTGTTTAATGGATACAACTTTTGTTGCCTGATTCCAATCTACCGTTGCACCAAATGCTTCACTGATGAAACGAAGTGGTAATAATGTTCGGCCACCAATAACTTGAGCAGGTGTTTCAAGAGTTAATGTTTGACCGTTACGTAATGCCTTATTTTGTCCGATTGTTAACGTTACCGTGGTGTCTCCTTTTAGTAATGTAACCGTTTTTGTTGCTTGGTTCCATTTAACTTCAGCACCTAGAGCTTCTGATACTTCTCTTATTGGTACGAGAGTTCGGTTGTTTTGTATTAATGGTTGAACCGCAAAGCGTACTCTCTTTTCGTTAACAAAAACTTTTATTGTTTCTAGGTTCACTCCGGCGAGTTGGGCAATAACCTTAGGTACTTCAGTGTTATCAAAAACGCCGTTAAACGTTTCTGCACCTACACCTGAAGCGAAAATTGGGACCATATTACCTGAGTGTCCACCAGTTGGACTTAGGGAGCGAACTTTCGTATTCATAGCTCCTGCATTATAATAATCAGCAATAATTGTTCCTATTTCCCAACCAATTCTAAATGTAGGAACTCTTTTCCCTTGATTATCTAGAATGCGTTGATTGAATTGATCAACTTCTGTATCAGTTAGGGTAATATCTGCATACTTACTAAAAATGTTTTTAACACTTTCTGAGGTATACCTGTTTGCACCTTCATCCCATGATAAATCACGAACCATATACTCCGGAGTAACAGGTATTGCCTTTAACTTTGCAATATTCATTGGCTCCGAGGCAGTAATTCCCATTGTTTCATGGTCAGACAGGGCAACAACTAATGTGTTTCCATCTTTTTTAGCCCAATCTACCGCGAATTTCACTGCATCATCAAATTCAATTGTTTCTTTCCAAATACTAGCAAAGTCTGCAGCGTGTGCAGCGTGGTCAATTCTTGCTCCTTCAATCATTGCAAAAAATCCCTGATTTCCTTTGTTTAAGAATTCTAAAGTTTTTGCAGTCATTTCTGTTAATGTAGGTTCTTGACTGTTTAATTCATCACGGTCAATCTTATAGTTCATAAAGGTTTCGTTGAATAAACCAAGTAGCTTATCGCCCTTTGCTGCATTTAATTCTGTTTTATTAGTAACGAAAGAATAGCCTTTTTCTTTAAACTTCTCGATTAAATTAACACCATTTTGTCTTTCTGGTGTAAAAAATTCTCTTCCTCCACCAAGAATTACATCAATATCTTTTTCAAATAGTTGCCTAGCAATTTCATCTTGTCCAGCACGGGTACGAACACTCGCATAATAAGCTGCTGGTGTCGCATCTGTTGCTGTATTTGTCGAGACAAAGCCAACCTTTTTCCCAGCCATTTGAAGCACATCTAAAATACTGTCTAACTCGTTTCCATCTGGAGTAATCCCAAGCATCGTATTGTTTGTTTTCTTGGCTGTTGCTAAAGCTGTACCAGCTGCTGCTGAGTCAGTTACGAAATTGTCAGCAGAATAAGTTTGTGAAAGAGCCACATGAGGCATGGTTTGCATAAATAAATAGCCTTCTTTTCCATGCTCAAACAAACGTGCAACTTCCATTTGTCCCATCCCTAAACCGTCACCGATTAAAACAATGATATTCTTTGGTTTATTTGCGGTTGCAACTAATTTACGACCAGCAGGTTCAGGCGCCGTACCAGTTTGTCCAGTTACTTGACCACCTTGTGCAGCTTGACCAGAAATACCTTGCTGTGGATTGTTATGGTCAACATTTTCGCTGTCACGTAAGGGAACATAAATATCTCCATCTGGTTGGATTGGCTCATTTTGAAGAGCGGTTGTTTGGGTTTGATGCCTACCTTCCATGTCATGAACTTGTCCAGTTTGACCAGATTGTTTCGTATTTTGAGATTGCGCAGTTAGACCAGTCTGATTCATACCATCAGTTTGACCAGTTTGACCAACCTGGCCACCATGCCTCATACCGGCTGCTTGGCCAGGTTGGTCAATTCGATTATAATCATCTGGACGTTGCTGTCCTACCTGTGACTGTTGTTGAATACCTAGATCATTTGTTTGACCTTGAGTTGTTTGTGATTGTGCATCAGGAGTTCTCGCTCCTTGAGCATTGAAGCCGCACCCACTCATTAAAAGAAGTACCACTAAAAAGAGGGATAATAACTTTTTTTTCATTTCAAAAAACCTCAACTTTCTATATTTACTTAATTGGTCTATAGAGGTAGTTTGTTCCAATACTCATACTTTCTACTAGGTATTTTATGGAAAAAATAAAACAAAGCAATTTTTGTTATACAGTTAAAAAATCAGGGCATAGAGATTAATCTCCATGCCCTGATTTAATGATGTTTGAGTTATGGTCCTTATTCAAAATCTGAATGATTCAAGTTTGAATAAGACATAATCGAAACGAATAATTATATTAATGTAGGTTCTCTAGTTGCTCCGTAATCTTCTGATAAAGCTCATCAGCATTCTCACAAACAATATTTTTCCCATTCACCAGTGAAAATGGCTGGATCATACATTGGCCGCAATAATTCAAACATTTATCGTCGTGTACGGTGATGTCAGGGAGTTGTTTGATGTGATTTTTTATTTCTCGCAATTCGTTTTTAAAGTTTAATGGGCAAAATTTGATTGTAGTTCTCATTAGAAACCTCCGTGCAAATCAAGTTTGTTGAAGAGATTATAGTTGAAGAAAATAGAAGATTGCAAGATTACGAGGAAAAGCTTGAACGCTTTATCGTAATGTCGCTTTATTTATTTACAGTATTTACGCGTTGTTGTAAGCGCTTGCGAATAATTATTTTGAATATTATTATTATTTTAATAGTGTAAATATAACAAATAAGGGGGATTTTCCAGATGTCAAATGAAGTAACGAATGTACCAAATCCAACTGAAAAAAATAATAGTTTTGAGGTAGAAAGCTTCCATCATATGGAGATCTACGCTGGCAATGCAAAACAATCAGCTTACTATTTCTGTAACGCATTTGGTTTCCAAATTAAAGCGTATCGTGGCTTAGAAACTGGCTGCCGTGATCGTGTATCTTATGTACTTGAGCAAGGTACTATTCGTCTAGTTATCACTGGTTCATTATCAGATAAAACGGATGTTTCTGAGTTTGTAAAAGTACATGGCGACGGCGCAAAAGATATTGCCTTAACTGTTTCTGACGTAGAAGAAGCATATAAAGGTGTTATTGCTAGAGGCGGTATTCCAATTCGTGAACCTTGGACTGAGTCAGACGAGAACGGTTCAGTAAAAAAAGCAATTATCGGAACATACGGAGATACAGTTCATACGTTAATTGAATTACAAGATTACAAAGGTAGTTTTTTACCAGGGTTCCAAGCATACGAAGGTCCAAACCACTCAAAACCATCAGGTCTAGTTGGAATTGACCATGTCGTTGGAAACGTTGAAAGTATGGAAGAGTGGACGACTTACTACGAAAAGGTATTTGATTTTACTGTACTGAGACATTTTGATGATGAAGATATCTCAACAGAATATTCTGCGCTAATGTCAAAGGTGATGATGAACGGGACAGGAAGAATTAAATTCCCAATCAACGAACCAGCAGAAGGAAAGCGTAAATCTCAAATTCAAGAATACTTAGATTTCTATAACGGACCAGGTGTACAGCATATGGCGTTACTTACAAACGACATTATTGCAACAATTAAAGCGTTACGAGAAAACGGGGTTGAATTCCTAAATACACCACAAACATATTATGAAGATTTAAGTGCTAGAGTCGGAGACATTGATGAGGACATTAAGAAACTTCAAGAGCTTAGTATTTTAGTAGATAGAGATGACGAAGGGTATCTGCTACAAATTTTCACAAAGCCAATCGTTGACCGTCCTACTTTGTTTATTGAGATCATTCAAAGAAAAGGGGCGCGTGGTTTTGGAGAAGGAAACTTCAAAGCATTGTTCGAATCTATTGAACGTGAGCAAGAGCGTCGTGGAAATATTTAACCTGATGTAAGGGAGGATCTCTTGTGAAATCTAGTACGCAATCTTTCTTATCAAATTTAATTGACTATGCTGGGCTTTTCCCACCGTCTCAGCTACCGCTAGAGGAGGCCATCCACAACTACGCATCATATAAGTCTGATGCGGATGCTTGGATGCTTGGAAGATTTATTATTCCGGCTTCAAGACTGGATGAGCTTGACCCATACGTATCGCTTTTTTCGAAAAAGATACGTTTGGATATCTCAGCGATCGGCCAGCGGAGTACAGATGCCAGCCATTGTCTAGGACTACTACAAAGTGATCTAGATAAAATTTCAGCTTTTTGCCATAGACATGGAGGAAAAGTGAGCATCAACGTCTATGAGATGCCACTTCCTCCAATCCTCCCAAACAGTCATTTTCTAAAAACAATTGCTAGGGAAACAAACAAGCATCAGTTACAAACGTTTTGTGAGATAACAATGCCGTTAAATGACGAATGGGTTGACATGATGCTGCAAACAGTAGATGAAATTTCTGAGCATAACCGTAAGGAAGACATTCAGCTAGGTGTAAAGCTACGAACAGGAGGCGTGACTGCTGATGCGTTTCCTAGTCCTGAACAAGTGGCAACTACGTTAGTTGCTTGTTATGAACGGAATATTCCACTTAAATTTACAGCTGGTTTACATCACCCAATTCGGATGTATCGTGATGAAGTCAGTACAAAAATGCACGGGTTTTTAAATCTGTTTACGGCTGGGATGCTTGTCGGCGTTCACAGATTAGATATCCCTACAACAGCTGATGTTCTGGCTGATGAGGATCCATCTCATTTTCGCTTCACAGAGAAAGGTCTTTTCTGGAAAGACTTAATTGTCGCTGTTACTGAAATTGAGCAATATCGTAAACAATCATTATATTCTTACGGTAGTTGTTCGTTTGACGAACCTCGCGAAGGCCTTCAGTCGAAAAAAATTCTTTAAAAGGAGGCTACGTACATGAAGTCTTTTATACAAGTTGATCCCGAGTCACACTTTCCGATACAGAACCTGCCATATGGGGTATTCCGCCCTCTAACTGGGGAGGACCCGAGAATTGGTGTTGCGATTGGAGAATACATTTTGGATCTAGCAGTAATTGAGAGAGCAGGTCTACTTAGAGGAGTTGGCATTAAGGAAGACATCTTTAATCAACCTTCTCTTAACGAGTTTATGGCTCTTGGCCGAACTGCTTGGAAAAATGTTCGAACCCAAGTTCAGACGTTACTAAGTGAAGACGAGCCCACGCTTCGTGATAATCCAGTTTTACGAGAAGAAGCCATTATTCATCAAAAGGATGTTGAAATGCTACTACCTGCTAAGATTGGTGATTATACTGATTTTTACGCGTCAAAAGAACATGCAACCAATGTTGGTACGATGTTTCGAGGAAAAGAGAATGCGTTAATGCCTAACTGGACTCATTTACCTATTGGTTATCATGGTAGAGCAAGCTCGGTAGTCGTTAGTGGCACGGATGTACGCCGTCCTAGTGGACAAATGAAGCCACCAACAGCAGATGCTCCTATTTTTGGCCCAAGTAAACAATTGGACCTGGAACTAGAGATGGGTTGGTTTATAGGACCTGGGAATGAACACGGCAAGCCAATCGCAGTAGCCAGCGCAGAAGACCAAATCTTTGGACTCGTACTGGTCAATGATTGGAGTGCTCGTGATATCCAAGCCTGGGAGTATCAACCACTTGGACCATTTTTATCAAAGAGTTTCGCAACATCAGTTTCACCATGGATTGTTCCGCTAGAGGCACTTGAGCCATTCCGTGTAGCAGGTCCAACGCAGGACCCAACACCTATGCCGTATCTTCAAAAAGACGGCCCAAGCTCATTTGATATTAACCTCGAGGTTTACCTAAAAGGTGAGAAAATGGATGAAGCACAAAAAATTATTGGAACGAACTTTAGCTATCTCTACTGGAGCATGGCACAACAAATTAGCCATCATACAGTAACGGGCTGTAATTTACGTTCGGGAGATCTACTAGCATCAGGAACGATTAGTGGTCCTGAAAAAGAGCAACGAGGTTGTTTGCTAGAGCTTAGCTGGCGCGGGACGGAGCCAATTGAAATGAACAATGGTGAGGAGCGCGTTTGGTTAGAGGATGGAGATACGTTAACGATTACTGGTTGGTGCCAAGGTGATGGCTATCGAATTGGTTTCGGTGAGGTAACAGGGCGAGTTCTGCCGGCTTACGAGGAGTAAGGAACAGGAAAATCCAGGTTCCAATAGTGCTGTTTGGAACACAAACTATAATAATTCGTAAAACCAACACTCCAAAGGTTAACAAGTTATCACCACAACAGGGTGAAAAAATATAAAATGTTTGATGTATATAAGAGGGAGGGGGACAGAGCATGCCATTTTACAAACAAATGGGGCAAATCCCGCGGAAAAGACATACAATTTTTCGAAAAGAAGATGGTTCACTTTTTCGTGAACAAGTGATGGGGACAAAAGGATTTTCAGGCATCCAATCGATTCTATATCATCATAATCCACCGACAAGGATTATAAAATCAGATTTGCTAAAGGATTGCCGGATTCAATATGAAGAACAAAGCGATTTAGCACCGCGTCATTTGCGTTCACATCAATATACAGACAAAACCGATGCTGTAATGGGTAGACATTACCTACTAGGAAACGAAGATGTCCTTATTGGTGTAGTAAATCCTACAGAGACTATGGATTATTTTTATCGCAATGGTGATGGTGACGAAGTATTATTTGTTCATTACGGTACAGGTAAGGTTGAATCTACATTTGGCACACTCACGTATAAACCAGGTGATTACATTGTCCTTCCAATCGGAACGATTTACCGAGTCGTACCAGATCCAGGTGACTCAAAGTTCTTGGTGATTGAGACCAACAGTTGGATTACAACTCCAAAACGATATCGTAATGCTCATGGTCAGTTACTCGAGCACAGTCCGTTTTGTGAGCGTGACTTCCATGGTCCTGGAAAACTAGAGACATATGTTGAGATGAAAGAATATGAGGTCCGGACGAAATCAAGAGGGTTTATGCATTCTCACGTTTTTGGTCATCATCCGTTAGATGTCGTTGGCTGGGATGGCTATTTATTCCCTTACATTTTTAATGTAGATGATTTCGAGCCAATTACTGGCCGCATTCATATGCCACCGCCTATTCATCAAACGTTTGAAGCAAATAATTTTGTCATTTGCTCGTTTGTACCAAGAATGTATGACTATCACCCGGAGGCAGTACCGACACCATATTTCCATAGTAATGTAGATAGTGACGAAGTTCTCTATTATGTAAAAGGGAATTTCATGAGTCGTCGAGGCATTGAAGAAGGCTCATTTACATTACACCCTTCAGGGATCCCTCACGGACCACACCCTGGCACGATTGAGGCGAGTCTTGGTAAAAAAGAAACACTAGAGCTAGCCGTCATGATTGATACCTTCCGTCCATTGAAGGTTGTGAAACATACAGAGCCATTAGAGGATAAAGGGTATAAGTATAGTTGGGTCTAGTAAATTGGAAAAAGTAACAATCATATCCTCTTAAAGGGGAAGATTGTTACTTTTTTTTGAAAAGTAAGATTTCCCAATAGGTCCACAGCCTCACCTGAAACCTACTATATTCTGTGAAATAAGTCCTGATTATTCCAAACTTCTTAATGTATTTCTTTACAGGATTTGCTATAATATATTCTAGTATAATACTACTTTATAAAGGAATTCTCAATGAAAATAACATTACGGCTCTCAATCTTAGTTCTTACCTTTACTGTTATTATTGGCATTCTATTTTCAACATTGTTTTCTGCTTACCTTGTTACAAAGGACAATTTAGTCAATCATTCGTTAGAGATTAATAGAGTCTATTCAGAAAAACTAGCACAAATGACTGATGAGGTATTTCAATCAATGATCCAAAGCCTTGAATTACGGCGACATGACATAATTAGTGATAAAATGAACGGCGATCAATTAGATGGAAAACTAGAACGTTTTCTAGCTAGTAGTAAAAACTTTAATTCAGTAGCGGTCATAGATAAAGACGGTATCATCATTAGTGCCACGCCTTATATTGGTCTTGAGGGCATGGAACTTAATTCACTAGGGGCAAAGGAATCTTTAAAGCATAAAAAGCCTATTATTACCACGCCTTATATATCAATCACGAATCGACTCATTATCATGATTTCAGTTCCGTTATGGGGAGCAAATGAAGAGTATCTGGGATTTTTTGCTGGGACAATCTATTTACAAGAGGACAATATTATTCGGACAGTTTTAGGTGAACATTTTTACCAGGACGGATCCTATGTCTACGTTGTCGATGACACAGGGACATTAATTTATCACCCTGATACAAATCGTATTGGGGATACGGTATTTCATAAAAACCTAGTTGTTCAAAAGCTACTGAACGGTGAAAGTGGCTCACAAAGACATCTCAATTCTAAAGGGGTTGACATGCTTAGTGGTTATACCTATATTCCATCAAGTCAATGGGGCGTTGTTTCGCAAACACCGTATCAGGTCGCGATTAAACCTGTACTGACACTTGTAAAAAAGATGTTTTGGTACGCAATGCCTTTTGTTGTTTTATTCATTTTTTTAACCATATCTCTAACGAATAAATTAGCGGATCCTCTTAGGAAGCTTGCCTTATATGTGTTTGACTCCAATAACTCTACGAAAGAAAAACCAGTCATATCCACTTGGTATTTCGAGGCAGAGCAATTAAACAAGACCTTCGAACTTTTTGTGATGAAAAAAGAGCGAAGTATTAATAAATACAAAACAAAATCGCTAACAGACCCTCTTACTGGGTTAGCCAATAGACGCCAGTTCGAACTTACTTTGGAGAAATGGAAAATTGATCAAAATAATTTTTCACTCATTGTCTTAGATATTGATCGTTTCAAAAAGGTGAACGACGAATTTGGTCACCAAATGGGCGATCATGTTCTCATCTTTCTAGCTAATAAAATGAAAGATTTTGTAAGAGCTAGTGATGTCTGTGCAAGGTATGGGGGAGAAGAATTTGTCATTTTACTAGGAAATACAAATGGAACAGATGCACTAAGTATTGCAGAAAGAATGCGGGAAAGCATTAGTCAAACAGCGAGCCCTATTGGTCGTCCAATCACAATCTCACTAGGAGTAGGGGCTTTTCAACCAGAAGAAGATTTAGGTGCATTTTTCCACCGGGTCGACAGTGCACTTTATGAAGCAAAAGAAGCAGGCCGCAATCGTTCTGTCTTATCTCAGCAGCCTTAATTAACTATGGGCTGCTTTTTTGTGTGAAAAAGGGAATGTTCATTCGAATGACGAAATATACAATAAAAAAAGGAGGGGTTTGAATGTTTGAACAATATAAAAAACTGATTGAAGAAGAACTTTCTGGTAGACAAGCATTTCGTTATGCAGAACGAATTGCTCAATATCACCGTATCCAAGCTTCACCTGGGTATCGTGAAGCTGCCAATCAAATCATGAATCTTCTAAAACGGGATGGGGTCGAAGCAGAACTTGTGAGTTACCCTGCCAAATTTGGCGATCGCTTTTTATCTCATCAATCCTTTAAAGAATGGCACTGTAATTCTGCGGAACTATGGATTGAAACACCTGTACGAAAACGAGTTGCTAGGTTTGAAGAAGAAGAAATTTCACTCATTCAACGCAGTATATCCACACCCCAAGAAGGAGTAACAACTGAATTGATTATCATCGAGGATGCCGAGCTAGATAGTAGTTACCACGGGTTAGATCTTAAAGGGAAGATTGCCCTTGTACGCGGCACCCCAGCAGTTGTCCATGCTCTTGCAGTAGAAAAATACAAAGCAGCAGGACTTATTTTTGACCACTTAGCAGAATTTCCACCGTTACGAACGAGGATGGATCTCCCAGATACACGTCAATATACGTCATATTGGTGGCATACAGATGAGGAAACAAAATCATTTGGTTTTGTTGTTTCACCGCGGATCGGGGAAGAGTTACGCGCATTAGCGAAACAGTCTAAGGTTACCTTACATGCTAAGGTTGACACAGACCTTTACGATGGCCACTTTGAAAATATTGAGTACTTTATTCCTGGAAAAAAACAGGAAGAAATTCTCCTAGTTAGTCACTTATGTCATCCATATCCAGGCGGACAGGATAATTCATCTGGCCCAGGAACCCTAATGGAAGTTATGAGAACGCTGACTCGTTTACTAGACGAAGGCAAGTTAGCAAAGCCAGAACTCGGGATCCGCTTTTTAATGATGCCTGAAATGAACGGGACAGCCGCTTATTTTCATCAACATCCAAACCGAATCAAACAAACAGCCGCTGCACTAAACTTGGATATGGTTGGTGCAGACCAAACCAAAGGTGGCGGACCATTATGTGTAGAACAACCGCCTCTAGCGACACCAACGTTTGTCGATCGTTTTGCTTACCAGCTCGTTGAAGAAGTGATGAGTAATGCCGCTAATTTCTCTGGGACAACAAGATATAGTACGATCCATTATGTAAAAACCCGCTTCTCTGGGGGTAGTGATCATTACATCATTTCTGATCCTACGATTGGCATCCCGTGTCCAATGCTCATTCAATGGCCGGATAAACATTATCATACAACATCAGACCTTCCGCAGAACCTTGACGCGACGATGATGAAAAAAGTTGGAGTGGTTACAGCTTTATATGGCTACGCCATTGCCAATGGGGGAGAAGATGAGTGGACGTCGTACTTAATTCAGCATACAAACAGAAGTTCAAGATACGTAAACAATGAAATGGAATGGGTAACTAAACAAGACTTTTCGTTAGAAGATATGTCTGAAGCTTTTAAACTGTATATCTCTTATGAAACAAAAGCAATCGAACAACTCGAAGCCTATGCAAATCTACGAAACTTCAGCAGATTAGTAGAGCAAGTCGAGTGGGCAAAACAAATTTTGAGTGCTCAAAGCCTCTTACAGGAAGAAATGTTAGCCAAGCTAGGAGAATTTTCAGCGACTCGTCAACAAAGCAAAACTAATACTGAACACTGGGTGAAAGCTGTTTACACGCGAACCTACCCGGCACCTCTTCGTATTGGTGATGAAATCACTCTTTTACCGTTAGAGGAACGACTCGATTGGTATCAACACAAGGTTCCTATGGGCTACGATGATTTTCTCTTCTACTGGATGGATGGAAAAAGGTCAGTCGAGGAGATTCTTACGTTAACAAGATATGAAACAGGAGATTACTTTCCTGAATATACAAGAGAATTAATGGAGCTGAGTGTAAGGTTAGGGTTAATAACTGAGAAATAAAAAAAATAGGTACCTCTCTAGTTAGACGGGAGGTACCTATTTTTTTGTGTAACACCATAATAAAAACGAGAAAAACTCAAGAAAAACAATAAATATAAGAATATTCTTACAATTCGATCTATTTAAAAGTATAGTTTTATTGACCAAACATTTACTGTGGTCAATAAAATTAAGGGGGAATAGATGTTGAAGTTCTGGAAACTGGCAACGTTAGCATTTGCATTAGTATTTTTTATGACTGCCTGTTCGAGTGACAAGACTGACACAAAAGAAGATTCGTATTCGGAAACAGAACACGGTGAAATTGTTCCATCAATTACTATTTTAAGCTCAACACCCGAAGCGAACCAAACACAATATGAGGCAGCAAATATGGCTGCGGCTGAGTGGAGAAAACTCGGTATTGACGTAACTGTTCGACCAATTGAATTTAACACGATGGTTGACCGTGTATTCAATGGGGAGGATCACGACTTCGATGTTTATACAATTGGCTGGTCAGGTCGTGCGGAGCGTTTAGACCCTGATATGTTTACGTATAGTATTCTTCACTCTTCAAATGCCGGTCCTGGCGGAAATAACTCAAGTGGTTTTGTTCACGCAGCGTTCGATGAGTTAGCTTCTGCTCAGCGCCAAGAGATGGATATCGATAAGCGTCGAGAAATGATTTTCCAAACGCAAGAAATTATCGCTGATGAAGTTCCATTTGTAACTACGTATGTACCAATGTTCGTGCAGGCGTACAACAATGAACGCTTTACAGATGTGCCATTAATGGTAGGCGAAGGGATCTTTAGTGAGTGGCTTCCATACTACGTTAAGCCATTAGCTGACGATAAAGTGTTACGTGTTGGTTCAACGTATGACTTAAATACATTAAATCCGCTTGATGCATCTACAGCCTATGAGTGGAGAATTCTTCGTTTAATCTATGACAAGTTAGTACGTGTAAGCCTAGAAGGAGCACCAACACCAGCAGCAGCCTCAGGCTGGGATGTAATCGACGATACAACCGTTGATGTGTTCGTTCGTGAAGGAATGACGTTCCATGATGGTAACCCTGTAACTGCAGAAGATGTAAAGTTCTCATTTGATTTTCAAATAGAGCATAACCCTGGGTACTTCCTTGCTTTCATTGATCCAATTGAGTCTGTGGAAGTAGTGAACGATACCACGGTTCGGTTCAACCTGAAATATCCATATGCACCTTTCGTTAATAACACATTAGCGCAAATTCCGATCATTCCTAAGCATTACTGGGAAAATGTGATGGAAGAGCAAGGAATTAGTTCTCCAGCAGACTTCCCGAACTTAGATCCAATTGGTAGTGGTCCAATGACTTTTAATCATTGGAGACGTGGAGAAGAAATTAGTCTTTCTACAAACAATGATTTCTACCACAACATTGAAATATCAGGAATGATTTATCGTTTATATGGTCAAATGGAAGGGATTATGGCGGGATTACAAAGAAAAGATATCGACACATTGTCAGATCCAATGATACCTGCTCATATTAACCAGTCTAGAGGAATTGAACACTTAAATGTGACAGAAACAGGAAGTATCGGTTTCCAATTTCTTGGCTTTAACCTTCGTCGAGTACCATTTGATAACAAAGAATTCCGTAATGCTTTAGCTCATACAATTGATTTCCATACAATTGTAGACGCCCATTTAGAGGGCTATGGTGGCTTAGGTGGTGCTGGTCTAAATATTAATGACGCAAACCAATTCTGGCACAATCCAAATGTCACTCGACCAGCATTTGAACCAAGCAAAGCTCGCGAAATTTTAGAGGCAGCTGGCTATACGTGGGATAGTCAAGGAAGGTTGCGTTTACCTGCTAATTAACAAAAAAAGGATAAGCCGACTCCACAGTCGGCTTCCTTTTTCTAAACTATTGGAAAAAGGAAGGTGTGTATAATGGCTTCTTATATAGCTCGAAGAATCTTTCAAATGTTAGTAAGTTTATTTATTGTTGCGACCTTGATCTTTTTCTTATTTAGACTTATGCCTGGTGACCCAACTGCAGCCATGGTCGATCCTTCAATTCCCTTGGAGGCAAGGCAGCAGCTCATAGCTCAATATGGGTTAGACCAAAGCTTATGGGTACAATACAAGGTTTTCTTAAGTGATTTAGTCAAGCTTGATTTTGGTAATTCTTTTTACTATAAACGGTCGGTTACGGATATTTTAGGTGATAAACTAGCAGCTACCTTAATCTTAATGTTTGCTGCGATGATTTTTGCTTATGGTTTTGGGATCTTTGGTGGCGCCTGGATGGCTTGGCGGCGAGGTAGTTTCTTAGAATCGACAGCAATAACGATGGCACTTGTGTTTCGATCTGCTCCGACATTTTGGGTTGGTATCATTTTTATTTATTTCTTTTCGGTTCGTTTAGGTTGGTTTCCTAGTTCAGGGATGCGTTCACCTGGTGAGGAAGTTAATAATATGTTCCAGCTCTTCTTTTCTTGGGATTTCGTTAAACACCTTATTTTACCAGCGATCGTTGCATCATTACTTTTCCTAGCAACACCTCTATTAATTATGAGAAACACGATGTTAGAAGTACTTGGTGAAGATTTTATCGAAATGGCAAGAGCAAAAGGGCTAAAGGAAAGAGTCATTCTATACAGACATGCCGCAAGAAACGCTTTGTTACCTGTTGTGACGGCTGGTGCCTTATTTGTTGGCTCTGCCATTGGGGGCCAGGTACTTCTAGAGTATGTATTTAGCTGGCCAGGGTTAGGCCAAGAAATTGTCTTGTCAGCACAACGACATGACTATCCGCTCGCGCAAGGTTCATTTATTATCATGGCAGCGATGGTGATGGTGATGAACTTAGTTGCAGATATCCTTTATGCCTATTTAGATCCGCGTATTTCCTACTAAGTAAAAGATAAAGAGAGGTGAAAATAATGGGAAATCCAAATCCAGTCACTGAAACTGAATCTAAAGTAATAGTGAAACCGAAAAAGAAAAAACGTTCGGAAACGTTACGTTTATTTTATAAAAACATTCTAACTGACAAACTTGCCTTAACAGGGTGTTTTATCTTAATTGTCTTTGTCATTGTCGCACTGTTCGCTAACTTTATCGCTCCTTATGACATTAATGAAATGCATCGCGATGGACAAGGTGAGATTAAGAGATTACAGCCACCAAGTACGGAACACTTATTTGGTACGACAAACGTTGGAAGAGATATTTTTAGCCAAGTCGTCCAAGGGGCGAAAACAGCGCTTTTGGTCGGGATCTTAGCAGCCGTCCTCGTCACCTTCGTCGGTACGACGGTTGGAGTTATTTCCGGATATTACGGCGGTTGGGTAGATGCTTTGTTAATGCGAATTGTTGATATTTTTTATGCAATTCCCTTTATCCCATTTGTCATTGTCCTAGTAACTTTACTAGAGCCGAGTATTTGGAATGTTATTTTAGCAGTTTCCTTGCTATCCTGGCGTACAGTAGCAAGAATTGTTCGTTCACAAGTATTATCAGTCGCGAAACGACCGTTTATCAAAGCCGCAAGAATTTCTGGAGCTAGCAACTTTCGCATTATGTGGAAATATGTGTTGCCAAACGTAGTCCCACTCGCCTTACTAGAGATGGCCTTTATGGTAAACTGGGCGATTACAGCAGAAGCAAGTGTTGCATTTCTAGGGTTAGGTGATCCTGAAGTCCCTAGTTGGGGGCAAATTCTTCATTTAGCATTCTTAACAGGAAATTCTAGAGACGCATGGTGGTGGATGATACCGCCAGGATTAGCGATAGTTCTTCTCTTAGTTTCGATCTTCTTTATCGCTCGTGCGCTAGAGAGTGTCGTAAATCCTAGATTAAGGAGTCGATAAGCATGCCATTACTTGAAGTGAAAAATGTAGATATTGAATATAAAACGGCAAATGGAACGCTAAAAGCCGTTCAAGATATCTCCTTTACTTTAGAAGAAGGAGAGAGAATTGGATTAGTAGGAGAGAGTGGCTGCGGGAAAACAACACTAGCAAAATCATTTATGAGACTTCTACCGAGTAACGGGGAAATCGCTAATGGTGAGATTATCTTTAAAGGGGAAAATCTCGTTACAAAAAGCCCTGAAGAAATACGTAAATTACGGTGGAAAGATATTGCGATGATCTCGCAAAGTGCAATGAGTGCTCTTAATCCTGTTTACCGAGTTGGTGATCAAATTATTGAAGCTATTCAAGCTCATTCAAATATGAACAACAAACAGGCGTATTCAAGAGCAGTTGAAGTGTTCAAAATGGTAGGATTAGAGGAAAAACGATTAAGAAGTTACCCTCATCAAATGAGTGGTGGGATGAAGCAACGAGCGATTATCGCCATGGCACTCACGTTAGAACCCGCACTGATCATCGCCGATGAGCCAACAACGGCACTCGATGTTGTTGTTCAAGATCGTATTTTACATCAAATCATTCAGCTCCAACGAGAGATTAACAGTTCAATGGTTTTTATTACCCATGATATTTCCGTGGTTTCAGAAACTTGTAACACAATTATCGTCATGTATGGTGGAAAAATGATGGAAAAGGCTAGTACTAGGGACTTTTTTAAAAATCCTTACCATCCGTATTCGCTAGGCTTGCAAAATGCGTTTCCTAGTATTGCTGACATTGGGGAAGAGTTAATTTCAATTCCAGGTTCGCCACCAGATTTAATGAACCCAAAACCAGGCTGTCGTTTTCAGGACCGCTGCCCGTTTGCGACAGAACTATGTCAGCAAGAAATACCTTCGTTGGTAGAAGTTTCACCAGAACATTTTGTTGCCTGTCACTTTACAGAAGACGTGGAAAAATTCCGTATCGAATCAAAGAAAGGTGAGACATGGGAAAAGGTTCAGGAACGGTTACTGTTAACAGGAACGGAGGGATAGAAATGAGTACACCGGAAAAGGCAACACCACTTATTGAAATTAAAAATCTGAAAAAATACTACCCTGTGAATAAGGGGTTTAAGGATGTTTTTAATCGAAACAAACAATTTGTGAAAGCGATAGATGATATTGATCTAACGATTGAGCAAGGTGAGATCCTAGGAATTGCAGGAGAGAGTGGTTCAGGGAAAACAACCACAGGTGAAATCCTTGTTCGCTTACAGGATCAAACTGACGGGAACATTCTTTTTAACGGTAAATCAATGGTCAATATTTCTAAGCGTGAAGAAAAGAAGTTTCGCAAAGAAGTTCAAATGATATTCCAGGATCCCTATGAAACGTTAAATCCCAAGTTTACCATCTATGATACGATCGCTGAACCATTACGAATCCATGGTTTAAAAAATAAAGATGAATTGAGAGAAAAAGTGATCGAAGCACTAGAAACAGCAGAGTTAAAACCAGCTGTCGATTACATGTACCGTTATCCCCACGAACTAAGTGGTGGACAGCGCCAACGTGTCGCCATTGCTAGAGGTATTGTACTCCAACCGAAAATCCTTGTGGCAGATGAGCCCGTCTCGATGCTTGACGTTTCTATTCGTGCCGGTATTCTTAATCTTTTACGGCGACTACGAAAAGATATGGGATTAACAATGCTCTATGTTTCTCATGATTTATCGACAATTAAGTATTTATGTGACCGAATTGCCGTGATGTATTTAGGAAAAATCGTAGAGATCGGCCCTGTTGATCAAGTAATCTCAAATCCACAGCATCCTTATACAAAGACATTGATCTCTGCTGTACCTGTTCCAGATCCAGATTTTGAGCGTAAACGGATTGAAATCGATGATGAAGTCCCAGATCAAATCAACTTACCAATAGGGTGCCGATTTACACCGAGATGTCCGTTTGCTACTGAGGAATGTTTCAAATGCGATCACACGCTAATGGAAGTAGGGCCAAATCAATGGAGCGCTTGTATCTACCAGTCTGATGAGTTGGTTTTTAAGAAAACGAACTAAAGAAGAGCTGCCTAAAAGTGGAAATCTTTCAGGCAGCTTTTCCTATTTTTACACAAATGGTAATGAAAGTTACAAAAAAATAATATAGTATGATAAAATTGGGAAAATTAAGAATATTCAAAAGGGGGTATTTCTTGTATAACATTCAAAAGCCAACTGAAAACTTCTACCAATTATTATTTATACCCTTCGTTTTAATTTCGTGGTTGCTTTTAACAGGCTGGATCATGTCTCCATATTATGACAGAGTTTCTGAATATGTAACAAGAGCTGTCCTATTGAATGACAAAGGGAAGTTAATCGTAGGTGCTATTATTCTCGTATTAATTTATACTGTGACAGAAATTATGATTTTTTTAGCTGCCATTACATTAGGACAAAAGGTTCAACGTTTGTTAGGAAAAGGACTGAGCGTTTTAGTGGTCATTTTCACTGTTTTTGGTTCATATTTTATCTTAATTGCCACGTTCGACTACACATTGGCCCTAGCCACACCTATTGTCACGCTACTAACTTATCTTTTTCTCATTTACAAAATGAACATTTGGAAAATAAAGCTTGGGTACCAGGCCATCTTGTCAGGACAATTAATTCTAATGATGCAATGGTTAGAGATGAATCCTGCGTTCAGTCATTTCGGATTTGGTAAAAGTCAATATATGCAAGATGTCATTAATGCCTCTTTTCAATTAGAAGGAGCTCATATCCTTCAACTAATCAGCTGGCTTATCTTTATTCCATTTTTTATTACGGTCTGTTTAACTCTAACACTCATTCGCATTAACATGATACGAAACGAAGAACTAGCTCTTAGTCAAAAGCGTGAAGAGGAACTACAACATATGAAAATCAGTGCAATAGAATCTAGACTAAATGATGAAATTCATAGTTTAGTTCATGATTTAAAAACACCGTTAACAACCATTCGCGGATTGATTTCCTTATTACAATTACAGCTTCAAAAACAAAAAATAGGCTCGAAAATGGATGACTATATTAATAAAATTGAAGGGTCGATACAACAACTAAATGAGATGATATCAGAAATTTTATACAAGGATGTCAAACGTGAAATACGTTTACAAGAATTAATTGATTATACGAGAGCGAATTTCATCGGACTTCACAACCAACAGGTTAGTTTTACAATCAATGAACCTGATGAAATTATCTGCATTAACCGGATCCGGTTAGTGAGAGCGTTAATTAATTTAATTCAAAATGCGATAGATGCAACAAAAGACCAGGTTGATGGTCAGATAGATATCGATTTTTCTTATACGAACGCTTATGCCAAAGGGATTAAAAGCGAAGGAGTAATTATCACCATCATAGACAATGGAGTAGGGATGAGTGATAATGACCGTCTGAGAATATGGGATGTTCGCTATAGTACAAAAGGATCGAGTGGATTAGGATTACCATTTGTAAAAAAAGTTGTGAATGACCATGATGGCAGAATTAGAATTGACAGTATCAAAAATGAGGGGACGACGTTTACTCTTTTTGTACCGAAGGGGAGTGCTACAGTATATGGACATGAAAACAATTTTGATCATTGATGATAACGAAGACATCCGCTATACACTACAAGAGGTTTGCTTGTTTGCCGACTATCAACCGATTGTTGCAAGCAACGGCAAAGAAGGAGTTCAAAAATTTCTAGAGCATCAACCAGACCTCATTTTAGTAGACTTTCATATGCCTGTTATGGATGGTTTGATTACTGTTCGAACAATTAGACAAATGGATCAGGCGACGCCAATCATCGTTTTAACCGTTGATGAACGCCAGGAAATCGTCGAAGAGTTTAGTCAAGCCGGCGCGAACGATTTTGCCTTAAAACCAATCAAGGCCCCCGATATCATTTCCCGTATAAAAGTACATATGAGATTAGCAGGATTGGAAATGGTCTTACACAAAAGCGATATACAGCAGAGCTCTAGTTTAGCTAGTATTCCCAACAATTCAGCAACACTGTCGTCTGTGTTAGAAAAGGCAATCGTCAAAGGGATTTCCAAAAAAACTCTCTATTTGATTGCGTCGTACCTCTCTACTCAAAGTGTACCACAAACGATAGAAGTCATTAGTAATGAAACAGGCATTTCGTATCCTACAGTACACCGGTATTTAAACCATCTAGTAGAAGAAGGGATCGTCACCATCGACAATGATTATGGAAAAGTAGGTCGACCAAAAAACCATTATCTGTGGAACAACATGTACGTCAATGATATGAACCTGCAGCAGATTACTAAAAATGCTTAAATACCCGTAAAATAGTCACGATCTCCCATTGATCGTGACTATTTTACGTAAAAAAAGAATTGCTACACTTTACCCTATTAACTCAATTCATTGAGTAGTTTTTTAAACTGCTATATAATTAATTGATTAATAGTTTATAAAATTCAGAAAGCGGAGGGGTAGTATGTCTGAACATACTTATACACTAGAACATGCGCGTCAATTAGATCAAGAAGATCCGTTGGCAAGATATCGAGACGAATTTTACATAAAGCAAGATCAAATCTATTTTGATGGAAACTCACTTGGGTTATTGTCAAAACGAGCAGAGCAAACGTTGCTTTCCATGTTACATTCTTGGAGAGACTTAGGCATCGACGGGTGGACAGAAGGAGAGCATCCTTGGTTCTACTTATCCGAAAAATTAGGAGAACAGCTAGCACCACTCGTTGGAGGTAAACCAAATGAGGTCATCATGACGGGTTCTACAACGACCAACCTACATCAACTAGTTGCTTCATTTTTTCAACCAAAAGGAAAGAAAAATAAAATCCTCGCTGATCAGCTTTCCTTTCCTACGGATATTTATGCCTTGCAAAGTCAGTTAAAGCTAAGAGGCTTGGATCCAGAAACACATCTTGTAAAGGTAGCAAGCCCAGATGGTCACATGCTAAATGAAGACGACATTATTGAAGCCATGTCTGAGGAAATTGCTGTCATTATTTTACCGAGTATCTTATACCGTAGTGGCCAAATCCTTGATATGAAGCGATTAACAGAGGAAGCTCACAAACGAGAGATACTCATCGGCTTTGATTTATGTCACTCGATCGGCTCGATTCCACACCAACTTAGTGAGTGGGACGTGGATTTTGCCTTCTGGTGTAACTATAAGCACTTAAACGGTGGGCCAGGTTCCGTAGGTGGTTTGTATGTCAATCAACGACATTTCGGTAAGACTCCAGGTCTTGCAGGATGGTTTAGCTCAAGGAAAGATCGTCAATTTGATATGGATCATCAGTTAACTGCTGCAGATGATGTCGGTGCGTTTCAAATGGGAACACCACATGTGCTAAGTGTTGCTCCGCTAATTGGGTCACTAGAAATGTTTCAAGAAGCTGGGATTGAGAACATACGAGAAAAATCACTGAAACTTTCAGGCTATATGTTGCAACTTATCGATCATGAATTAAAAGATTATGATTTTAAAATCCGCAACCCAAGAAACGATGACAATCGTGGCGGGCATATCTTTCTTGAACATCCAGAAGCAGCAAGAATTTGTAAAGCATTAAAAGCCAACAACATTATTCCTGATTTCCGCTCACCAAACGGGATTCGTCTTGCGCCAGTAGCCTTATACAACACCTTTGCTGAAGTGTGGGAAGTGGTACAAACACTTAAGGCGATCATGAAAGAAGAACAATACAAGCAATTCGAAAATAAACGGGGAGTTGTCGCCTAGATCATGAAGAACCAAAACAAAAATCCATGGATCGATATTTCACAGCCATTAACAAATGAGCTTGCCCATTGGCCTGGAGATACACCATTTTCTTATGAAGTTACGTATACAAAAGAACAAACCGGCTCTGTTAACATTGGCCAAATCACAACAAGCGTACATAGCGGAACACATGTAGATGCGCCTTTCCATTTTATGAATGATGGAAAGCGGATCCTTGACCTTGATATCAATCTTTACATTGGGCCTTGCCGGATGATTGATGTCTCAACAGCTAGTACGCTAGATGCTACTACACTACAAAAATTTGATTTAGACGGAGTGAGCCGTGTTTTAATTCGGACATCCATTCCCAATAATCCAGTAGTGTTCCCAAAGGAAATTCCTTATGTTACAAAGTGCGGGGCAGTTTATTTAGCCGAAAAAGGAGTGAAGCTCATCGGCGTTGACGTCCCGTCCGTCGACAAATTGGATAGTAAAGACCTTGAAGGACATCACGCTCTTTATGAAAATGGCATTCATATTTTAGAGAACGTCATGCTTGATCATATCGAACCAGGTGATTATGAGTTAATTGCCCTACCACTGCCATTAAAAGAAGCTGATGGAAGTCCAGTTCGGGCTGTTGTCAGAAAGCTATAGAGAAGGGAGATACTTACGTGGGCTACGAAGACCAACCAAAACGAGTATCAACAACAGAAAATGAAAAAGACATTCATACAGATTTTACAAACAACATGACATACGGTGAGTACTTACAGTTAGATAAAATTTTATCTGGTCAAAACCGCCTGTCAGATCACCACGATGAAATGCTTTTTATTATCATCCATCAAGTCAGTGAGCTGTGGATGAAATTAATTCTCCACGAGATGACGGCAGCGATCGAATCGATCGAAAAGGGAGAGATGCAAACTTCCTTTAAACAGCTGGCAAGGGTTTCAAAAACCCAGGCACAAATCATACAAGCCTGGGATGTATTATCAACCCTAACGCCTTCTGAATACATGGAGTTCCGTGATTCTTTAGGCCAGGCCTCTGGATTTCAATCATTTCAATATCGTTTAATTGAGTTTGCTTTAGGCTACAAAACGCTGCATGTCTTAAAGATCTATGAAAAAGACGTTGAGCTTCATCGTCAACTTCAAGATGCTTTCAAATCGCCAGGTTTATATGATGTGGCAATTAGAGCGTTAGCAAAAGCAGGACTTACAATAAATCCCGATGTTGTTGATCGTGATTACACAATTCCCTACGAACAAGATCAATCCGTAAAGGAAGCTTGGCTCAAGGTGTATCAAAATGTCGACCAATATTGGGATTTGTATCAGTTGGCTGAAAAGTTAGTAGATATAGAGGATTGGCTTCAACAGTGGCGTTTCCGTCATATGAAAACCGTTGAACGAATTATTGGATTTAAAATGGGGACAGGAGGATCTTCTGGGGTTAACTATTTAAAGAAAGTCCTTGATCAACGTTTTTTCCCTGAATTATGGGATATTAGAACAGAGTTATAATAAAAAGTTACCGGACGCTATTGGCGTTCGGTTTTTTATGTTCCAAGTTTTTGTCAATTTTCAGAACTCTCTATCCCCAGTAACATGAACGGTGATATAATAAAAGAAAAGGCGGTGGAACAATATGGGTATTTTAGAGTTATTTTCCGCTACATCTGTTACAGGAGCGACTTTCTATATCGCAGGTTTCGTTCTCGCCATTTATCTTAATCTTAAAGTTTACAAACTTAACTAAAGAAGTCTGAAACAAGTATTGGGCTGCATAAATTTGCAGCCTTTTTTTGTAGTTCAAAGGCTTTTTTCGTAAACATTGTGGCTTCTTTATCCTAAATAATCGGAAAAATACCGTAGATGAAGATATCAGCCAATAAATTATGTAAGAAAAGAGCAGTACTTACTAAATTAGTGGTGGGTTCTTAGTAATTTGTGTAAAAATCCGGCTTTTGGGATTTTTACGAAAGCAACAAACTTTGCGAAAACAGCCAGTTCAAAAGGGAAACACTGTATTTCCTTACATAACTGAACATTGATTGGGGAGATTAAATGAAGAATTAACAAATTTTGAGATAAAAAGGGATTGTTACGCCATGTTTTCTTCTCAACAAAAGGAAAATCAGCTAAGCGAACAAATTCATAAAGAACTAGAAACGAATGTAACAATTTTAAAAGATCAGTTTTCCTATCCTCTAAATAGCGATTTTTCTATGAAGGAATTGTTTATTCGTTCCATACAAGCAAAAGCTACGCTTGTGTATCTCGAAGGAACCGTAGACGGAGCTGAGATACAAAATCATATTATCGCCCCATTAATGGATCAACAAAGCGAACCACAACATGACAATGGCTTAATCCTTTTGGAAAAAACCATACCTATCAAGGGGATTTCTCGTCTATCGACCATCGAAGGAGTAGCAGAGGAACTCATTCATGGGAATACAATCTTACTGATCAATGGCTACGAAGAAGCAATCTCCATTCCAACAGTCGGTTATGAACATCGTGGAATTGACAAACCACAAACAGAGACCTCTTTAAAAGGACCACTTGAATCCTTTGTCGAATCAAGTGGTGTCAATCGCTCTCTCATCCGAAAGCAGCTTCGTAGTCACCAGCTAGTTTCAGAAACCATCTCGATTGGCAACCATAATAACACGAAGGTTTCAATGCTGTACATGAAGGATATCGCCAATCCAGAGCTGATAAAAAATGTTCAAGAACGAGTGAAACAAATTGAAAGTGCAGATGTACAGAATTTGAGTTTATTAGAACAACATATTGAAGAACGAACCTATTCATTAGTTCCATCTGTCCTCTATACTGAGCGACCGGACCGGGCAGCTGCATTTTTAAAAGAGGGTCACATTGTCTTATTAATGGATAGTTCTCCAGCTAGTTTAATTGTACCCGTTACCTTTTGGTCCTTCTTCCACACGGCAGAAGACTCTTATCAACGAGTGATTTATGGTTCGTTCACACGAATCGTTCGGATCCTAGCGATCTTTATTGCTTTACTAGCACCTTCTTTTTATATTGCCATCACAAACCATCATGTAGCAATGGTACCGACTGATTTGGTGCTAGCAATCGCCGCTACAAGAGAGACTGTTCCTTTTCCAGCTATCTTTGAGCTAATTATTATGGAATTAGCCTTTGAAATATTACGGGAAGCTGGGTTACGAATTCCAACTCCGATGGGGCCAACCATTGGAATTGTAGGAGCACTTATTTTAGGACAAGCAGCAGTAGAAGCCAACATTGTAAGTCCCATTCTTGTGATTGTTATTGCGATTACCGGGTTAGCTTCATTTGCAATCCCAGATCTTAGCCTTAGCTTTATGATCAGAATTTCTCGTTTTTTCTTTTTAGCTGCTGCTACAGCGTTTGGTTTCTTTGGTTTAGGCATTTGTTTAACACTTGGTGTAGCCTATATTGTCTCGTTAAAATCGTTTGGTGTTGCATTTTTAAGTCCAATGACACCACATTACCGATCTTCCAAAGACTTAATCTTACGCATGCCTATTTGGAAGCAATGGCTACGACCTTTCAATATCCATCCTAAAGATCAAATTAGAAAGGAGAAACCTGAAGGGAGGTAATTTTATTTTGAACGAGCAGACAGGCTTCAGAGAATTTCTTGCGATCGTTTTATTTACGATCACACTCAGAGCAACTGATATGACACCAGCGATATTACTTCCTAATAGTAACACTGCACTTTGGCTGTTACCCATTATCTGGGCGCTCGTCATTACCTTACCATTGAGTTTGCTGTTTTCTTTATTTAAGCAGTATCCTCAGACCAATTTAATGGATCTATGTTATCAGTTACTTGGTCGTTATGGCGGTGCTCTTGCTGGCTGTTTATTATTGTCTTTTGTTTTGTTCATTACGGTTCTTCATAGTCGAAGTTATGTTGACATTCTCTCAACTCTTTACTTTGAAAAAACACCCATTATTGCCATTTATGTCGTCTTACTTGGTAGCTCCTATTTTATTGCAAGCAAAGGATTAGAGATCATTGGCAGAACAGCTTGGATTTTCCTTCCTTACGTAAAGGTTATGTTATTCCTGGTGGTTGTATTGGTTTGGAAGGACTTGAATGTTGATCGGATTTTTCCGCTCAGTGGTCCTGGCATACAGCCACTAGTAATGAGCGGAGCAAGTTATACCTTTGTTTTTGGTGAGCTTGTGTTATTTACACTGTTATTACCTTGTGTCAAAGGTTTTCAGAACTTCAAAAATGCAAGCTGGTTAGGGCTAGGAATTGTTATGGTGGAGTTGAGTATCTTTTTTGCTGCCTTTATCATGCTGTTTGATTACGCTTCGGCTGGCCATCTGATTTATCCGTATCATCAATTAGCGAGGGTTATTCATATTGGTCGGTTTATAACTAATATGGAAGCATTCTTCCTATTATTTTGGACGATAGGTTCGTTACTTCGCTTTTCCATTTACTTATATCTAGTGACAGTACTTTTGGCTCAGACATTACGCCTTAAAGAATACAAACCATTACTTTTACCGGTTTCAACCTTTGTGATCTTAGTAGGGATTATCCCAGAAAATGCAGCCTCAATCATTGCAGTTGCTAGAGATGATCTCATGCTACCGTTTGTTTTTACAACAATCATTGTAGGAATTCCTGTACTGCTTTGGGTAGTATCCAAAGGAAAAGGGAAGGGGGAAGCCAAGTCTTGCGATATGTAAAAATAACTTTCTTATTTTTAGTCGTACTCCTTGGAGGGTGTTGGGATCGTACCGAAATTGAAGAGGTCGCTTTGGTTATCGCCATTGGGTTAGACAAAGGTGAGAACGGCAGTGTAAAAGTTACCTATCAAATCGCTAACCCAGTCGTTGGCTCAAATCTCGCAACGGGTGATGTAACTGCCTCTGAAGTTATAACCCTCCACTCTGCAGATATCGTATCAGCGCGAGACCTAGCAAATATCTCGATTTCTAGAACTTTAAGTTTCGCCCACGCCAAGTCAATTATTGTAAGTCAAGAACTAGCGAGATCCGATGAGTTTTTACCAATTATTACAGCTGCAATCCGTGACCGCCACGTTCGAAGGGAGTTGCATTTCATTGTTTCAAAGGAAAGTGCTGAACAATTCATCCGAGAAGAAAACCTAACATTGGAGGTTCGTCCACATAAGTTTTATGATTTAATGGCTAGACGATGGGAGGAGACGGGACTTACCCCATACTCGACCTTAAGTCGCTTTTATTCGATTACTGAAAATGACGGAGATCTTTTTTTAGCCATTAGTGCAACGAGGGGAACAGAAGAAACAAAAATAACGGCTGATAATGATGATTACTATGCAGGGGAAGTAGAGAAGAGATCCTCCAATCAAATTCAAATGATTGGCTCTGTCGTATTTAAGAAAGGGAAAATAATCGGTGAGTTAACTGGTGAAGAAACGAGACTAGCTCTCTGGTTACGACCTGAGGAACGAGCAGACATGATGTTAATAACCCTTGAAGATCCAGAAGATCCTAACAAAAAAGTCACGGTGAAAGTCTTTAAAAGAGAAAAAACAAATATAACGATAGACACTAGTCATGATGTACCCAAAATTCATGTTAGTGTTCCCCTTCTCGTTGAGGTATTAGGAATCCATAGTAATACAAATTACGTAACGAATCTAGATCAACAAAGTAGGCTAAAAGAAGCGTTTCAAGCGGAATTAGAAGAAAAGGTAAATCAACTAATTTCCTATACACAAAATGATTTAAAGGGTGATCCATTTTTGTGGTCACTAAGAGCAAGAAGAAATTTTGTAACAGTTGATCAATTTAAAGATTACCAATGGATGGAAAAATATGAGCAAGCAGATATACACGTTAGTTTTGACCTGACGTTTAAAGACTTTGGTCAAAAACTACATCCTTCAAAAGTCGAGAAAATTAAGGGGGAAGGTTAAAATGATCCCTTGGATAATTGTTTTGTTCTGTCTTTACGTTGGCTACTATACCTTCTCCTATGCAAAAGTATTGTGGAGGGATGATCAACGGTTTGCTGCCTCCGTTATCGTAGTGTTAGCGTTATCAATTGTCACTCTACCGCTTTATTTACTTTTTCGGTAAAATCTTTTAAATAAACGGTTGAAAGTCGCTAAATTATCTGATAATATAAAAATCAATTAAACGATGATGTGTAACTGGCGAAACGCGGATAACCGTGAGGGAGCACATAATGTCGGAAGCCGTTCGCCTGGGCAGAGGTAAGGGATCAAATCCCTTACCTCTTTATGTTTTCTAAGAGGCGATAGTGAACATATTTGTTGGTAGTAGCTCTTAGAACGTACTTTTATCAGAATATTCATAAAATACGAATTGAAAGAGGTAGAAATGATGAGCACAATTACTTTAAACAAATTAACAACGGTGAAGACATTAAATAATATTGCTGAAAGTGGTTTAGATGTATTTAACAACGGACACTATGCCATTGACAACCAGACTGCACATCCCGATGCCATTGTTGTACGTAGTTTTAACATGCATTCATTAGAGTTAAACCGTGAACTAAAAGCAATTGCCCGTGCTGGGGCAGGGGTGAATAACATTCCTGTCGACAAATGTACAGAGCAAGGGATTGTTGTATTCAATACTCCAGGAGCAAATGCCAACGCAGTAAAAGAGCTTGTATTAACAACACTCATCGCTTCATCTCGTAACTTATTTGACGGAGTTGCTTGGGCAAAAACATTAGAAGCAGAAGGCAACCAAATTCCTAAGCTTGTAGAAGCAGGGAAGAAGCAATTCGTTGGGAAAGAAATTAAAGGGAAGACGCTTGGTGTCATTGGTTTAGGAGCAATCGGTGCACTTGTCGCAAATGATGCATTGAATTTAGATATGGAAGTCATCGGCTTTGATCCATTTATTTCCGTTGATACGGCTTGGAATTTGTCTCGTACTGTTCATCGTGCTATGACGATAGAACAATTGTTCGCTCATTCAGATTTCATCACTGTACATGTACCACTTACGGATGATACAAGAGGGATGTTTAATGAAGCAACATTTAGTCTGATGAAGGATGATGTTCACATCTTAAATTTTTCTCGTGATGGTTTAGTGAATGAAACAGATATGGCGGCAGCATTAGAGAGTGGAAAAGTTGGTAAATACATTACAGATTTCCCAAATGAAAATGTCCTCAAAATGAAAAATGTTGTGCCAATTCCACACCTTGGTGCATCAACACAAGAATCAGAGGAAAACTGTGCGATCATGGCTGCTCGCCAGTTGAAGGACTATCTAGAGACAGGGAATATCAAAAACTCAGTGAACTTTCCAAACGTTTCTCTACCATATAGTGGAAAGCCTCGTGTCGCAGCGTTTCATAAGAACGTACCAAATATGGTCGGACAAATTACATCAGCGATCTCAAACTATCATTTAAACATTGCAGACATGGTTAATAGAAGCCGTGGAGACTACGCTTATACAATGATTGATATTGATAGTAAAGTAGAGAATAATAGTATTCCTGCATTAGAAGAAATACTTACACAAATTGAAGGAATTGTTTCTGTACGGTTTATTTAAATATTGGTGAAAAGCTGGCTATTCTGTAGCTAGCTTTTTTGTACTAATAATTTTGAAACATTAGTAAATTATGCTAAATTTAAGGTGTATGAAATAAGTTATCTCCAAAAAAACATTTTAGTAGGAGAGGTTAATATGACAGAAATAAAGAACATCTATTGTGTTGGTAGAAACTATGCACTACACGCGAAAGAATTAAATAATGAAGTGCCTACATCACCTTTCTTATTTTCCAAGCCAACACACGCTGCAGTGTATGCAAATGGAGACGATGTTATGCTTCCCGCGGGTCGTGGTCAAATCGATTACGAGGTTGAACTCGTAGTAAAAATAGGGAAGCCCTATTATAAAGGAATAACGATTGAGGAAATCATTGATCAGATGGCCATTGGTATTGATTTCACCCTCCGTGATGTTCAAAGCGAACTCAAGAAAAAAGGGCATCCATGGTTGTTAGCAAAAGGGTTTCCAAACTCAGCCCTATTAAGTTCGTTTTTCCTTTTTCCTGGAGAGGATGCTTGTAAGCAAACAACCTTTTCATTATTAAAAAATGGTGTGCAAGTTCAAAGAGGGTCTATCACTGACTTAATTTTTGATCTGCAAACAATTATCGATTTTACTGCGGAACATTTCGGCTTAGCTGAAAGAGATATCATTTTTACGGGTACTCCTGAAGGGGTTGGTCCTGTTACGAGTGGTGATCAATTTTCACTTATCTGGGGAGAAGAGGTTGTTGGTCAAAGTAAAGTCATATTGAAATAATAAATGGTAGGAGTGGTTAGATGTTTATTTACCTGTTACATGAACCAATTGAAGATCAGGAATTACTCACATTAAAAGGAGAAAACGAAGTGAAGTACCTCCTTGAAAGTGAGCAGATGTTAGAACTAGCTGATGATGTGATGAAATACGAAGTGCTTGATGCGGTTAATCCTTTGAAAAGTCATGCGTTTGGCGTGTTTAATAACATTCCTGTGAGTGACGAAGGACGAGGAACTTTTGAAGAAAGGTTTCAAAACCGCGCAAGAAAAATTGAAGCCGAACCTGGGTTTGTGGCAATTAAAGTTTGCCGACCATTGAATTCTGATACATACATTATTATGACGTTCTGGGAATCAGAGGCAGACTTTGAAAACTGGAAAACCTCCAATGCATACCAGCATGCTCATAAGAAGCGTGGCACAAGTGAGGGGATTGACCAACAACAACCACAAATCTTTCCACGACCTTCGTTTGTCGAGCTATATAACGTTTCAAACTAAGCCAAAAGCATTTGCTTTTGGCTTTTTATAGTTGGTTCTGTTTTGTTGTTGTTGGCTATAAATGGTTGCGTTTAATGGGTATTAACATGGTGAAAGCGCGGAAAGACCGCCTATGTTAAAAAGACTGAAAATTGGCATAATTATTGCAAGAAAGAAGGTGAAACAAGAAAAAGGAGGTTAACATATGTCTAGTATATTTCGAAAATTTTTTGCCGTGCTATTAGTTTTGAGTTTAGTAACTAGTCCATTATTATTATCCTCACCCGTCTCTTTTGCCACTAGTGATGTTACAACTGAAGAGCTGAACGTAACCGAAGTATCACAATCACTCCTAGAACGTATTAATCTAGCTTCCACAAGAAATCAGATCCACGAAATATTAATTGCAGAAAACCTATTTACCTGGAGTTCACTGACCGGTACTGGTAGAACTGAGGCCGCTCAAGCTGTCTTAGATCTTCGTGGACCTGGCTATGAGAATGAGGAAGACTTAGCTTATGCGATTAAACAGGGAATTTTCTTAGGAAAAGTAAATGACATTATTTATTGGAGCGATGGTGTTGATTTTGTGATTAATGAGTTACATCAGCTAAATCCACCTAGTTGGACTCTGTTAAGCGAGACTGAAAAGTTTGCCGTTGCTATGACGATTTATTCAAGTGGTACGTCAGGAAGTAGAAACTTATACGAAAGTATTAGTCCTTTGACGAACACACTGAAAGGATCGCTATCGTCCGTTAAGGAAGCAGAAGTAAAGCCAGTGACCTACAATGTCATTGATGTTGGTGAAACAAGTTCACCTGTAGGGCACCATCAAACGACTAGTTCCGAAAGAATTTTATGGGCGAGTAGTGATCATTCTATTGCAACTGTTAATTCCTCTGGTAGAGTAACAGCACAAGGGTTTGGTGTAGTCCAAATCACCTATGTAGTCATTGAGTCGGCTACATACTCAGTTGTCGCCTACGGTGTTGGTGAGGTATTAGTTGGCGATTTAACCCCACCTAATAGCATGGTTCGTCACTTAACAGAAGGAATAGAGACGAACATAAGAGTTTTCTTTGATAAACCAATGCATAGGGACACTAGAGCGATTACTGACATTCAAGAGATATTAACAGCCGCTTATGTAAAAGACGGAGACAAAATCGTTTCCGAAATACCGATTTCTTCAAACCCAAATACAGTAAACTGGTTATTAGACAGTATCGTTGAGATTACTTTACCTGAAACGAAAGTAAAGGTCGGTCAGACCTTAGAACTTCACTATACAGATAAGGTTACAGATCATATAAAAAACAAAGCTAACCCAGCAGGTTCAGATAAAGCTATTGCTGACACGTTTCAACCAGTAGGAGCGATTGCAAGCTTACCAACAGGGAACATTACAACCCTACACGTAACCTTTAACAAGCCAATGAGCGAGAAAACAAAGAAGATCACTAATTTAGTAGAATTTGCTCATAGAATTACGATTCACGGCGGTGCATCCCAAGCTGTAATTCCTGTTCGTCCTAACAAACATGCGGTACAATGGACAAAAGAGAATGGTCGTGATGTGGCGATCATTACCATCCCAGAAACGAAGATAGTGGCAGGGAATTATGCCACCATTGACTATAAAAATAACGTTAGAGATACAGCTGGAAATCGAGTGAAAACGGACGGTACTGCAATCGCTGTGGGAGGATCGTTACAGGACAATAATGAGGAATTTTTTGAACAGCTACGAAAGCATGCCGGTGGAAAGTTTCCAACGATCGCTTTTGTAGGGTCAGCGAGCCCAAGTTCAGCAGTAGCAAGAAATAGTTACTACTCTGATACACCAAGCTTTATGTCTTATGAGAGACTCTATTACACGTATGGATTAACACCAGTCTTCATTCCAATTGGTGTTGATAACTATCATACTGAAGCTTTTAATCCAGACAATATCGCATTAATAAATAGCGCAACTGCAGTATTTTTAAACGGTGGAGACCAATCAAGGCATGCTAGGTCATTTCTTAACGATGATGGCACGGATACACCGGTGTTAACTGCATTAAGAGGTATTTATGCTTCTGGGGGTGTCATTAGTGGATCAAGTGCTGGTGCCCATATTCAGAGTAACCCTATGTTTGGTGGTGGCACGAGCTATTCAGAATTACGTAGCAATACACCAGGAGGAAATGGGATTGAGCCAGGGTTTGGTTTCATAGCAGAAGGAATTATGGACTCTCATTTTGATGCAAGAGGTCGCCTGGGCCGTCTAGTCGTGAGAATGCGAGACACAAACCAGCCGTATGGCTTTGGGCCAGATGAAAATACAGCGATGATGTTCCATAAAAATGTGGTTACAGTAATAGGTCAACGTGGAGGGTTTATTATTGATGGATCTAAAGCGACTTACGGAGCAGAAAGTTTATTTCAAGTAGAAGGCTTGAAGGTTCATTATTTAACGTCAGGAGATAGCTACCATTTCAAAACTAATAAGATTACTTCTAGCAAACCACTGATCACTAGACCAATGTTTGAAAGCTACTATGACTCAACGAATATTTTCGGAGCATACGAAACAACGAAGGTCATGACCCACCTAGTAGGAAGTCCATATGCTATTGCCTATGGTGATACATCTGAAAATAACCCAAGATTTACGTTACTGTTCAGGAAAGCGCCGAGGACAAAAGGATACCACTCAAATGGAGCCTTTACGATTGATAGCTTACGTTTAGATATTATTCCAAATTTAGCGGAGAAGGAGCCACGCAACTAAACACTAAAATCCCCTGTGCAAAGTTTCGCACAGGGGATTTTTTTATCACGCAGCCAATTTCTGATCTTTGGCTTCGCTTTTTCTCGCAAGTTTTACGAGTAAGTAGACTAACGGAGTATCAACGAATGCCACGACCATTTTAAATAGATACTGAGTAACAATTAACCCTAATAAAGCAGAAGTAGGGAGGACGCCATAAAATGCAATGGTGATGAAAATAGTTGTATCCACTAATTGACTAGCCATCGTAGAACTATTATTTCTAAGCCACAATTTTTTGGTTCCGTGCTTTTCTTTCAACCGATGAAAAACGATTACATCAAGGTTTTGACTAATCACGTAGGCAATTAAACTAGCGATAATAATGCGAAAACTACCACTTAAGATTGTTTCAAATTCCCCTTGTAGTCCGAAGAATTCAGCTGGAGGTAAATAGATTGCAATTAAGATAAATACACTAGAAAACACTTGTGTAATAAACCCCGCATTCACCGTTTGGCTTGCAGCCTTTTTACCGTATACCTCTCCAATTACATCTGTCAAAGGATACGTAAATACATAGACTATTGCTGCCGCAGGTAGTATCGCTAATCCACCTAAATCAAATAGTTTCACACTAATGATATTGGATATGACCAATAGCCCCACGAAAAGAGCGTTTAAATAAAGTAACATAATTGTTTCAATCCCTTCATAAAGAATACTAGGAATGAATAAAGAAGAAGGGCAAAATAAAAAACTATACCCCTAAGGACATAGTTCAACAACCTTAGTTTTTTATAGAGGGTTTGAGCTAGAACCTCTTCTTATTTCATTCAATGTTAAACACTAGAATACTATAGCATGATCTTTTAAAAAAATCATCAAAAAGATAACTGATGTTTGTTTTGGTGCTTTCTAAAGTTTCGTAAGTTTGGACATGCTGTTTATTAATAAGGATGGGCAGTGATAGATGATGATGAAACTTAGATTAACGAAACGACTTTTCTTCTATTTAGCGATAGGGAACTTAGTAGACATGCTGTTAACAGGTATAGGCTTACACTTAGGTTATTTTTAGAGGGAACTCTTTGATGCAACTTCTTTGGGACAAGAGTCCAATTTATTTTTATACACTCAAGAGTTTTTTATCAATAGGCCTATTACTGCTTAATTGCTATGGCTTTAAAGACCGCCCACCATCCTTGATTGTAACTAGTTTAACTCTAATTGCACTTAGTTTATATACTGGAGTAATGGTTTTACATGGGTTAGTTTTTGTTATCGGATGAGAAAAACATCCTTTAATCATATTCTAGTTAGAGATAATACCATTACCACTTGCATTTAGGAATTTTTTACCTATACATATGTCATCTTTACATCAATACTTCTGAGTCTCTTGATCTACCTCAACATTTTCCTTTGGTATTATATTCCTATTTTAATAAAAATTAGAAACTTACCCCCTCCATAAACGTCTTACCATACGTAAGGTCCAATAGAAAGATTTATCTTTCATTACCAATTAGGAGGGTTTATATGTCGAAGAAATTAGTTAAGAAGCTATTCTTGTTAGGGTTGGTGTTTTTATTTATCTTTCCTTTTCAATCATTAGCTGCAAATCATGCTCCACACTCAAACGGAAAATCAGACACAATCAACAACATTAAAGGTAAGGATGTAGGAAACAACGGTAACGGTAGTGACTTAGAAGTACATTTTAACGTGGCAAAAGACAAAGGGAAGTATGATCAATATCGTATTTTTGTTGCAAAAGCCTCTAAAGCTGGAGAATTTGATTTAGAAGCAGCGAACAAAAATAAGAATTACACAGTGGCACCTAATGGAAAAAACATTAAAACAACACTTAGTTCAACAGCAAAAGATACTGATGGAGCACTAATTACTAACGATGTTTCCTACACTATTTTCGTCTTATCTGTCAAAGGAGATGAAAAGGGAAAAGGTAACGGCAATGGGAAAGGCAAAGGGAAAGAAAAAGCAAAAGGAAATGTGTTATCAAAAGCTAAGAAAGACATTACCTTAAGTGGTTATGAAGAAAGTATCCTTTCTGTTACTGACGTAAGAACTGCTGATGTAGGTAACTTTAATGACGGTCGTGATTTACACATAAGTTTTACAAAGTTAGCTGACGAAAAGAACTTAGAACACTACCGCGTGTTTGTTGTGAAATCTGACAAAGCGAAAAACTTTCAATTAGCAAACGCAATCGAAAACAAACATTATACAACAATTGCAAAAACAGGAGCTAATATCGCCCAAACATTAGGATCTTCGGCAAGAGATACAGATGGTCAATTAATTGGTAATAACGTGAACTATCAAGTGTTTGTTATGTCTGTTGGAAAAACTGGATTTGGTAGTGCCTTATCTTTACCTTCGACAACATTCATGTTACTTAACGGAACGGCAGACTTAAAAGTAACAAATGTTTTAGCGAAAGACGTTGCCGACTTTGGTGACGGGCGTGATCTTCAGGTTGAGTTTACGATCCCAAGAGATGAAACAAATGTTAGAGAGTACCGAGTAATGGTCGTCCCAACTGTCCATGCTAATAACTTCTCTTTAACTACAGCCCTACAAGTTTCACCTTCAAATTATACAACTGTAAAAAAAGCAGGAGCAAACCTGGTAACAACATTAGCTTCAACAGCCAATGATGTTTACGGTGCGAGAATTGTAAATAATACGTCATACCATGTTTTCGTATTAACTGTTGGTCAACATCATACTCATGAGCTTTCTAATCATTCACTACCGATTACTTTATATTATAATTTCACTACACCTGCAGTTACTAACCTAGCTGTTTCAGATGTTAATAATCATGGTGACGGTCGTGACCTTCAAGTCTCATTTACAAAAGTAGCAGATGAATCGACTGTAGCTGAATATCGCATTTTTGTTGTTAGAAATTCAGAAGCAACTTCTTTCGATCTAGCAAAAGCTAATGCAGTAGCCAGTGGGAATTACACAACGTTTGCGAAAAAAGGAACAAATATTTCACAAGTGTTAGCCCATAATGCCAAAGATACTGGTGGTAGAAAAATTGAAAGAGATGTTAATTACCGTGTGTTTGTTATGAGCGTTTCAAGTGTAGGTACAGAAAATGCTCTTACAGGTGCATCTCAACAGATTAACCTAAACTAATAGTTTACCAAAAATCATTTGGGATCTTTGATCTTAGATGATTTTTTTTATAGGTAATTCTCACATTTACTTACTCGAACAAAAACAGTGTCACTAGAAACTAAGTAGAAAGGAATCAAGTTCAAGATCCTTTATCTTTTTTTAGAGAAGCTTTATTATAAAGGAAGACACGCTCTTTAGAATAAACCCTGATATGTTTTTAAAAGGAGAAATTTTCTATGAACAACGATTACCAAACCCTTATAAATGGTATTTTTGTATGCGGATTGCCTGCGTTACCTTTCGTTTTAGAAAAAGAAGATATCCAAGTAATAGTTGATTTGCGTGCAGAAGCTGACAAATCCGAAACGAAGGATATCCTCATACCATTAGTAGATGGTCAACCTAATCAAGAGCATTTACTACGCGAAGCCATAGGCCACGTTGTTCGTGCCTACGAACAAGGAAAAAAAGTAGTCCTCCATTGAAAAGGTGGAAAGAGTCGCACAGGTAGTGTGGCCATCGGTGTGTTAATGGAGTTAAAGGCGGCTGCTTCTATTGAAGAAGCGGAGAAAATTGTAAAGGCAGTACGTCCAGAGATTGAAATTCATCCTGAGTTTAAAAATGATTTAAAAAGGTTATATCCGGAACAATAGTGAATTTGAGGTGAGACGATGAAAGTTCAGATAACTAAAAGCGCGAAAGAGCAGTTGATCAGTACACTTGGTATTGAACCAGTGATTAAGGTAAATGAAATTCGTACAACTGGTTGAGGTGCCACGTATGTGTATGAACTTGCTCAGGTTGAGCAGGTAGTAGATGTTGAGACTTTTAGGGTCGATGAGATAACAGTCTTAATAGAGCCATTGGTGGTTAGCCATTTAGACAGGGACATTGTTATTGATTATACGAAGAGTTATGGATTTCTATTAAAAAATAGCAATGAAATTTTAACGTTTGGAATGAAGTTGATCAAGAGCTAGTAACGTCAAAAAAAAGTCACTGTATTGATAGTGACTTTTTTATTGCTATTCTATTAAAATAACGACAAGACAAATCCACCAATTGCCCCTGTTAACACAATCACCCAAGGTGGCAGCTTCCAAAACACCAACATGCTAAACAAAATAGCCCCAAAAGCAAAATCAGTCGTTGTTAAAATCGAACTCGTCCAGATTGGGTAATAAAGAGCAGCAATTAAAATTCCGACGACAGCGGCGTTTACTCCCATTAGAGCACCTTTGACTTTCGTGTTACGACGTAGTCCGTCCCAAAATGGCAATGTACCAATGATAAGTAAGAAAGCTGGTAGAAAGATCGCAATGGTTGCTAATAAACCGCCTTTCCAACCACCAATAACAGCCCCGATATAAGCCGCAAACGTAAAGAGAGGACCAGGAACAGCCTGGGTTGCACCGTATCCAGCAAGGAATTGTTCTTCCGATAACCAGCCAGTAGGGACAAATTCACGCTCTAGTAAAGGTAATACTACATGCCCGCCACCAAACACGAGCGAACCAGAACGATAGAAGCTATCGAAAAGGATTACCCAATTTAATTTGGTTGCCTCAGCTAAGATTGGAAGCACAATTAACAACCCAAAGAATAAAGATAAACAAATAAATCCTAAACGACGACTAATCGGGAACTTTGCTCCTGCAGAATGATCATCAATCGTTTGTTGTCGGTAAAGAAGGAAACCTACAAATCCAGCCACTAATATAACGGCAACCTGAGTCAAGGCCGTTTGCCATAACAACGTTAAGACCACAGCTCCCAAGGCAATCGTTCTTCGTTTTAAATCAGGAGTTAAGTTTTTCGCCATTCCTAAAATGGCATGGGCAACAACGGCAACCGCAACAATTTTCAAGCCGTGGATCCAACCAAGATCTTCAAATCCAAAAGAATGTAAGAGAAGTGCAAAAATAATTAAGGCAACAACAGAAGGTAGCGTAAACCCAATAAAAGCAAGGATACCACCTATGACGCCTGCCCTCATCACACCTATACCAATCCCAACCTGACTACTTGCAGGTCCAGGAAGAAACTGACACAGAGCTACTAAATCAGCATAACTTTTTTCATCCATCCATTTTCTTCTACTTATGTATTCTTCATGAAAATAACCTAGATGTGCGATTGGTCCCCCAAAGGAAGTAAGACCAAGCCTTGTTGAGACAAGTAAAATCTCGAGTAATGATTTAAACGTTATTTTTTGTTCCATAATATCTCCTTCCTGACTGTATATTAATCCTACCAAAATGCTCTTGATTTAAGCAATGAAGAACTCACAACTTTTACAAAATTTTAACATGAAAAAGGCTAACCCAAATCAATGAGTTAGCCTTTGATGATTATTCTTTATAAGGATCAATTGTTTGGATTGTTCCGTCTTCGTTGTACTTAATTTCTGTATACTTAACAGAACGTTTGTGGTTAACTCCATCTGATAGAGAGCAATCGTGATAGAATAAATACCACTTATCTTGGAATTGAACAATTGAATGATGAGTTGTCCAACCGATTACTGGCTCAAGGATTTTCCCTCTAAACGTAAATGGTCCTTGAGGGTTTTCACTTGTCGCATAAACGATTGTGTGTTTTGTTCCAGTAGAATAAGAAAGATAGTATAAACCATTATACTTATGAACCCATGGACCTTCGAAAAATCTGCGGTCTTCGTCACCAGCTAAAATTGGGTTGCCATTTTCATCAACAATTGAGATTTCTTTTGGTTCTTCTTTAAACGTAAGCATGTCATCAGAAAGTTCAGCTACTCTTGGCCCTAACGCAGGTCCATCTAGAGCAGGGTCTGGCGCATCAGCAACAAATGTTCCTGTTTGCCATTTTTCTAATTGGCCACCCCAAAGTCCGCCAAAATAGATGTATGCTTTATCATCTTCATCAACTAATACTGCAGGGTCGATACTATAGCTACCAGGCATATAGTTTTCTTGTGGTGTGAATGGACCAGCTGGTGATGAACTAGTCGCTACGCCAATTCTGAAAATATCGTCATGGTCACGAGCAGGGAAGAATAAGTAGTATGTATCATTTTTGAATGCAGCATCAGGAGCCCATAATTGCTTACTTGCCCAAGGAATATCTTTTACATGTAATACCTGCCCATGATCAACAACAGGTGAATCAAAATTGTCTAATGATAAGACATGGTAGTCTTCCATTTTGTATTGGTCGCCATTATCATTTGACTCTCCATCATGATCAAGGTCATGAGACGGATATATGTAGATTTTCCCTTCATACACATGAGCAGAAGGATCTGCAGTATAAATATGTGTAACTAACGGTGTATTTGGTTGTACTTTCTTTTCCATGGTATCTTCTCCTTAATGATAAATTTACTAAGATTACTCGAGTTAATTGTAACGCTTACATTTTGCCAATCAATACCTCTATGCGAAAATATATACTTTTTACGGGTATGATGTTGAATTAATGAAGTAAAATTCAGGTTGACGCTTACTAGTATTGCCGAATGTAATGGAAACTACTATAAATTTTCCATTTTGGTCTAACTTAATGAAAGAAAATTATATAATATTATAAATGGCTGTTTTAGCAAAGTTCGTTGCTTTCGTAAAAATCCCAAAAGCCGGATTTTTACACAAAATACTTAAAATCCACAACTAATTTAGTAAGTATTGCTCTTTTCTTACTTAATTTATTGGCTGATATCTTCTCTAGGGTATTTTTCCGATAATTTTTTAGGATAAAACATTGTTTACGAAAAGAGCCTTATAAATGGCTGTTTTAGCAAAGTTCGTTGCTTTCGTAAAAATCCCAAAAGCCGGATTTTTACACAAAATACTTAAAATCCACAACTAATTTAGTAAGTATTGCTCTTTTCTTACATAATTTATTGGATGATATCTTCTCTAGGGTATTTTTCCGATAATTTTTTAGGATAAAACATTGTTTACGAAAAGAGCCTTATAAATAAACAAATAATGGGGGAATGAAACATGAAAGAAAAAGGATTATACATAGGAATTGGCATCCTCGTCGGAGTGGGAATCGGATTATTAGGTTTTAAGAAAATATCGGTGGTTAACGTTGGACATTTAAATACGTTAACCATTAATTCCAACCGAACTGATCGCCAAAATGAAGAAAGTAAAGTAAAATAAGGAAAAAATGCTACGAAGGGGATAAACAATGAAGCATACGGATATTTCAAAACTTTTAGAACAAGTCAGAGAAGAAAAGCCATTAGTGCATAATATTACAAATATTGTAGTTGCCAACTTTGTGGCAAACGGACTTTTAGCCATGGGGGCTTCACCTGTAATGGCAAATGCAGTGGAAGAAGTCGCAGATATGGTTAAAATCGCAAACTCATTAGTCATCAATATTGGAACATTAACAAGTACCCAGGTTGAAGCCATGCTAATTGCGGGTACTGCAGCCAATCATTTAGGTGTACCAGTCATCCTAGATCCAGTTGGTGCAGGAGCTACACCATATCGAACCGAAACTGTCCAAAGAATATTAAAAACAGTGAAAGTAGATATTTTAAGAGGAAATAGTGCTGAGGTTGCCAATGTGATTGGTCAAAATTGGCTAATAAAAGGTGTAGATAGTCAAGAGGATGGAGGAGATGTCGTAAACCTAGCTCAAACAGCTGCTCGTAAATTAGACTGCGTAGTTGTCGTTACTGGAAAAGATGATGTCGTCACGGATGGGAACGAGACTTTTCTAGTGAGCAATGGCGATGCAATCTTAACAAAAGTAACTGGAACTGGCTGTTTAGTGAGTTCTGTTATAGCTGCGTTTGCTGGCATAACTGATCAGCGCATTCATGCAGCTGTAGCCGCATTATCCTTTTACGGTGTTGCCGCAGAAATCGCTGCAGAAAAGGTAGGTCACAGCGGACCAGGGAGCTTTCAAATCGAATTACTTAACCAATTAGCTAACGTTACCAAAGAAGAGATTGGCAAACATAGTAGAATTTCAAAGATAGAAAGTTAACGAATGGCTTGTATTCCTAGAAAAAATGAGGAGTAAACATAAAAGGTTTGTAGCAACTGCTACAAACCTTTTTATATGTAGTTTAATTTAAGTTCATTCTATTTTTGGGGCTATAATTATTTAATAATTTATCAAGCTTATCACTTAAACGAACAGTAGCAGGGTGGTGTAAGCCTTTTTTCATTCCTGTTGCGATCATTTTAGATCTGACGTATTCAATCTCGGTGGTAGTTTCTAGTTCCTTAATGAACTTTGCAGTCATGACTTTTTTCACCCTCCCAAATATTAGTATACTACTAATATACCACTTTTTACATTATTTTCAAAACAAATTATCCTGAAATGATAATTTTTGTAAAAAAAACACCATATTTCAAATAATCCCTCTGAATATCTCATAACTATTTTTTTCAAAGGACAATCTAAAACAAATATTCAATTAAGGGAGAAGGTATGTAAAGTGAAAGTTTTGTCGATGATTCAACCTTGGGCAAATCTATTTGTGCTTAGAGAAGCACAATACGAAACTCGGACATGGCGAACGCAATATCGTGGCCCACTAGCAATCCATACCAGTAAAAAAATAAACAAAGCTGTTTGTGACCATGTGGCAATTCAAGCATTACTAGCAAAGCACGGGTACACAACTGATACGTTACCAACCGGACAAATTATTGCTGTATGTTCCCTCGACAATTGTCTAAAAGTCATTGAAAATCATCACACATGGGCGATTTTAGAAGATGGTCGTGAAGTATCAGGAAACGACTTTTTTCTAGGAGATTATGATGTAGGGAATTACGTATGGGTGGTTTCAAATATGAAGATGTTAGACACCTTTTTACCAGCCAAAGGGCAGTTAGGCTTATGGGAGCACCAAATTGAAAGCTAATCTACTACATGTCTGGTTAGAGTTTTTCTGAAACGGATACTTACATTCTAAATATATCCGATGCTAGAATAATGATATACAAATGCTAGCAATATCCTAGAAAAGTTTCTACCCTTGTTACTATTATTATTCATTGGTACATCTTCATACCCTAGGTCTCTGATTAAACATAGATAAAGCACGAATTGACCAATCATCAATTCGTGCTTTTCATTTATTTTAGCATGCGAGAATACCCAAATATAAAATCACTTTCGCCTAAATAAAAACCTAATCGTCTGAAATTATCTTGAATCTTCTCTGGATCGGGAGTAATTACCATGGGTAGCCTTCTTAGTGCTCTTTTCGTTTCCTGTCCTACATAACCATCGACAATCAGCTGATAGTCTCTTTGAAATTGCTTGACTACCTCTATGGTATCTTCGTCATATATACCTGACATTTCTTTAAATTCATACCCTAGTAAGCTTAGATGCTGTTGGAGAGCTTTCACTTCTTCCCCAGTACTACCGAGACCAAAAAGCGTATGCGTAATCGCAGGTGCTTTACCGATATCTGTGGAAATTACCGTAAATCCGTTCGCACGGGCAAGTTCATCGAACGAATTTAACGAGTGAACAATGATGACTGGAGTTTTGACATTGACCATATCAAAAAGCCATCGTATATCATCATTATCCATACGAACACAACCTAAACTTACGTACTTTCCAATAGAGTTTGGGTTATTGTTTCCATGGATCGCATAAGTGCTACCCATTGTGCCACGTGCATTTAATCCTAACCACCGATCACCAAGTGGGTTCACTGGATCGCCTCCAGCGATATTTTCCTTATAGTAAGGTCTGTTCACGATCTTGTTGACGATTTGAAAATGACCTTCCGGTGTTAGTAGCGGACTTTTGCCCGTTGCAACAGGAAATATTTCGTACAATTCATTATTTTCATAGTGTGCTAGTTCATTGCTAGCTTTGTTAATAATAATGAATGATTGCTCGGAAGCGTGGGAGTCAAGTGGCCATAAAAAACAAAACAAAAGAATAAGTAATGGAATTTTTTTCACGAGAGAAAAACCTCCAATTCTAAGGTGTCACAATATTAGACTCCATTTTATGGAAAAAAGTTACAAGTAAACTCATATTTTCTCAATCTAATAGCCCTTCACATATTGTTCACCATTTCACAATACAATGTTCACAGGTAGGACAGTCGCTACTGAGTCGATCATTATATACTAATAGTGAAGATAGTTAGTGATTACTTAGTAACCTAGTCCAACAAAAGGACTACCAGACGAAAGCAAGACCAATCACTCACTATCAAAATTATACTTTGAGGAGTGGATCAATCATGGTCATGAATTTCTTAAGAAATAATAAAATAGCTGCAGGTATCTTAGCATTCCTTCGTTTATATCTTGGGTGGAGTTGGCTTTCAGCCGGTTGGGGCAAAGTAACTGGTGAACCTTTTAACGCTGGTGGTTATTTAAATAATGCAGTTGCTAACCCTGTGGTTAGTCACGGCGACATTGTTTATCCTACCTATATAGCTTTCTTAGAAAAATTTGCAGTACCAAACGCTGACCTATTTAGCTTTATGGTTGCCTGGGGAGAAGTACTTGTTGGACTTGGACTAATTGTAGGTGTTTTAACTACTTGGGCAGCATTCTTTGGGGTAGTGATGAATTTCGCGTTTATGTTTGCAGGAACTATTTCAACTAACCCTTGGATGATCTTAATCTCAATCTTTATCCTAGTAGCTGGTTACAACGCAGGACGCTTTGGTGGAGACCGTTGGGTGATACCTTATTTAAAGAGCTTCATTTTCAAAAATAAATCAGATGTGAAAAATGCCGCATAACAAAAAGCACGAATTGACAATGACTCAATTCGTGCTTTTTTCTGTTATATAGGTATTTCCCACGATTAAGAACACTAGCATCACAAGTAAGAGGGATATCCTTTAGATCTTCTACAGAAAGTGTACTAGGGGAGGAGAAATCTGTTGCTAGCGTGACCCATTTGCCTCTTGGTCCGTTTGCGTGTTAGGTCCATCAGATAACGCAATATCTTCAATCCATTTTTTATACACTGGACCTAAAGACAGGAGTAGAACGTCGATGAGAGTTATTGGAAAAATTGACTTTATATTTATAAGCTTCATATTTCTGAGAGCACGGTCAATTATATTTTTAACGCTTAGTAATCCTATCTTTACTGCTACACTTTCAGTATAAGCAAATGAGGTTTTAATAGCTGACATTATACTTGAATAGGATGTTTCCATTTTGTGCTGTTCCATCAGAGAGTGGTGTTTTCCTCTTCCAAAACTTAATAAATGAAGCATTTCTAACGTAACTAAGCTGTTGATGCCTGTAAACTGTACCATGTTATAAAGGGTAAATTTTTGGATGATTGAGTTTCCTTTTTTCAAAAGACGAAGCCATTGGTCACTAACATGAAAATAAAGATAGATTAATACTAACGTGTATCTTGTTTTCCAGCCGCGTTTTTTAAAAATTCCCATTTTAATAAAGAGTTTTTCAATCAATGCAAAATAAATAGCAAATCCCATTTTTACAGGCCACTTTAGTTTAAATGCCGTAATGAATAGAGCTGTAAACGGGACATAGACTGCTTGCGACAAAATAGCTCCTGAAATATCGTCTAAGAATTTTTTCTTAAAAAAATTCGGTTTATATCTATATAAATGTAAAAACGAGAGTATAAGGTACTCAAAAAGATACGCTAATCCCATGTTGGATAATAACAATACAACTAAAGGTTTTTTATTCTTTACTTTTGCAAAAGTATACAAGAGTAACGTCGAATGAATGATCAATAAAATTAAATAAGGATATCGATTATTCTTTCCAAAAAACATATCAACTCTCCATTCCTTAAAGGACTAGGTTTATTATTTCCTAAAGAGTTTTTATTACACTTTGCATTATATAAAACAAGAGATTTTGTATGAATTTCCATATAGTTTATGTTGGATGGTACAGAGGTTATTATTATGAAGGATATCTTTTACTTAATATGGAATTTAATAACAGTAGTTTTATGAAGGGGTTTAGGCTCGCACATGATCAAAAGAGGGGGCATGGCACACCCATGGTTAAAGCTGTATTCTTCGACCTAGATGGAACTTTATTAAACAGAGAAGAGTCAATCAAAGCTTTTATATCCGACCAATACCATAGACTCCATACATACTTACATCATATACCCAAAGATCTTTATATTGGTAGATTCATTGAATTAGACGCAAGAGGTTATGTATGGAAGGATAAGGTATACAAACAGTTAATTGTTGAATGTAATATTTCCGGTGTAGGTTGGGAGGAATTACTTCAAGATTATCTCACTCATTTCAAATACCATTGTGTACCTTTTCCAAACTTACAATCCATGCTAGACCAATTAAAAATGGATCAGCTTACGTTAGGAATTATCACCAACGGAAAGGGGCAATTCCAGTTAGACAACATCAGAGCTCTTTCTATTGAGCACTATTTTGACTGTATTTTTGTTTCAGAGCTAGAAGGTCTAAAAAAACCTGATCCGCGCATCTTCCAAAGAGCATTAAAAAAGTTTGAAATCCTTCCTCATGAAGCAGTCTTTATCGGAGATCATCCAGAAAATGATGTGAAAGCGGCACAAGCGGTTGGAATGAAAGCAATTTGGAAAAAAGATGATTTTTGGAAGACGGGACATTCAACGTTCACCATTCACGATTTATCCGAGATCTGTACCCTGATTACACAAATGAAAAAACACAGTACTAGTCTTTAAACTGGTACTGTGTTTAGATCGAATAATCGTTCACCCAACTACTTTCCCTAGATCGTTCGCTTAATTTCGTGTCCCGTCTCTGAAAATAGCGAAATAATCCCTTTATTTCAAGCAGTTTCTCGAGATTTAAATGTAATTGCTGCTCTTTATATTTTTTATTCCAATCAACTCGATTTACAGTTTCACGAATGCTACCTTTCATATTCGCAAATAAGACCTCGATCTTCCAGTGAACAAGCATTTCCTCTAACTTATCAATGGAGACTGTATCAATGTCATTTACTCCACTCATATCAAAAACCATCCACTTTGCTTGAGGATTTTGTTTCATCAGCTTTTTTAAATGTTCCTCAATGTAAGAAATGTTAGCAAAATGAAGGCTAGCATCGATGCGAACGAGTAAGACCTTTTCTGAAGTTATTGCTTTCGTGTACCTCCTAACGTCACGAAACGTCTTTTCTTCAGGAACATATCCTAATTGAGCAATATCCGGCTTCGCACTTTTTTCTATTAGTAAGATAAGAGTAAGGATTGCACCAATAATAATTCCCCACTGTATTCCAACAAAAAGGGTGACACAAAACGTGAGCAACCAAACCCAGCCTTCTACTGGTTTAATTTTCAAAAGAGTAGGTAACTCTCTAATGTTTACTAATTTATAGACAGCAGCGATAATGATTGCTGCTAGGATGGCTGTTGGCAAATAGTAAAATAGTGAAGTGAAAAATAATAACGTAATTATGACACAAATGGCTGTGACAAATGATGTCACTTGAGTTCTACCACCTGATTGGTGGTTGATCGCTGTTCGCGAAAAACTGCCGTTAATCGGAAATGCTTGAAAAAACGAACCGACAATATTAGAAACTCCTAATGCAGTTAACTCCTTGTTAGGAATGATCTTATAGTTTTCAATTCTAGCAATGGACTTCGAAATAGCCAGAGATTCCATAAAGGCAATTAAGGATATCGTGATTGCCATTGGTAGCAACAATTGTATCGTTTGAAAAGAAATACTTGGCAATGTCATTTGTGGTATTCCTTGAGGCACGTTACCAATAATCTGAAGTCCTTGTTGATCTAATCGAAACAACATGACAGACACGATCGCCACCACAACTAGTAATAACGCTCCTGGTATTCGTGGTGATCGTTTATTTAAGAGAACGAGCGTACTAAACGCAAGTAGTCCAACGAAAACAGTCAGTACGTTTGCCTCATTAATTTTTCGTAAAATATCAAAAAACAAGAGATGAACCTGCAAATAATTGCCGACATCAATCCCTAATAAGTGTTTAAACTGACTAACAGCAATAACAATCGCAGCAGCAGATGTATATCCACTTAATACCGAATGAGGAATGAATTTGACGATAAACCCGCCATTTAAGAGCCCTAGCAAAAATTGAATGACCCCTACCATTAAAGTCAGTGTTAGAACTAACGAAATGTATTCACTCGATCCAGGTTCTGCATAAAGCGAGACACCAGTAAAAACTAATAATGAAGTAATGGCTACAGGTCCAACAGACAAATGCTTGGAAGAAGCAAACACCGCATAAATCATCAGTGGAATGGTTGAAGCATATAACCCCATAACAGGGGGGACCCCTGCAAGCATCGCATAAGCCATACTTTGTGGAACAAGCATGACGAATAGAGTTAGACCGGCAATGAGATCGTTTCTTAAAAACGTTTTATTATATTTTTTTAGCATAGCTACGCTACCTTCCTAAATTGGTAGTTTACCTTTATATTTGTTATTGTATCATTCAAAACTTATATAAGTATTGGTTATTCCTTCTTACTTACCAAAACAATTTTCTTCACTATAGGCTGTAACCAATATCCTAGGCAAATTCCACCTACATTTAAAATCAAATCATCAATATCAAGACTGCCTCTTTTCGTTATAAATTGTAGTCCTTCAATTAAACAAATCGCTACTATCGCGAAACCTAGAAGTATTGGAAACGATGCTTTCATTGTTATATAACGATAGTAAACGCCAAAGGGGATAAATAAACCTATGTTTGCAGCAAGATTATAAAACGATACTAAAAAGCTGACCTCACCAAAGAGATAGTAGAGTATTGTTTCAAAAGGTAGTAGACTTATCGTTCCATAGGTTTGGTTTGCCGGACGAAAAAAAAGCAAAACAAGGAGGCTTCCCAGATACAGATAGATAACAGCGTGTAGAATGACAGGAGAAATTAGGATTTTTTCGTCTGTCAGCCAGCAAACAGCAAAGAAAATGAATGATGTGAAGCAAAACCAAACAACAACAATTACAATCGGGTGAAGATAACTTGTTAACTCAAACCATATTGGCATGAGTAGGAAGAAAACGAGCTGAGAAAGCAACAACACGATGGTTAAAGGTCTACTCATGTCAAAGTACTCCATTCACAAATAATATACTAATTATAGCAAAAACGATGCTAGAATTAGCATTAAACCGATTTATTTTGTAATATAAACTTGTATTAGCATAATTTTGTAGGAGGGGATCCCTTGAAGTACAGACGTCTAGGCAACACAGGTTTAAAGGTAAGTGAAATTAGTTTAGGTAGCTGGTTAACTTACGGAAAATCAGTTGAAGAGAATTTAGCAGAACAAACAATACATAAAGCTTACGAACTAGGAATTAATTTCTTTGATTCGGCCAATGTTTATGAGCGTGGTGAAGGGGAGCGCGTCATGGCTCAAGCTCTTAAAGAATACCCACGTGACTCATACGTCATTACAACAAAAGCGTTTTGGCCAATGGGGGACGGACCGAATGACCGTGGACTGTCTAGAAAACATGTGACAGAGCAGGTTCATGCTAGTCTAAAAAGAATGAATTTAGATTATGTTGATATCTTTTACTGCCACCGTTATGATCCTGAAACACCAGTCGAAGAAACGCTACGTGCGATTGATGATTTAATTCGACAAGGAAAAATCTTGTATGCTGGTGTGAGTGAGTGGAGCGCTGCTCAAATTGAAGAAGCAGTAAGGATCGCTGATCGCCGCTTGCTTGACCGCATCGTTGTAAACCAACCAGTTTATAACATGCTAAATCGTTACATCGAACCTGAAATCATTCCAACGAGTCAGAAGCATGGCATTGGTCAGGTTGTATTTTCTCCATTAGCACAAGGGGTGTTAACAGGGAAGTATAAACGTGGGCAAGTTCCTACTGATAGCCGTGCCTCAAATGAGTCCATTAATATGTGGATCACCAACATGTTAAATGATGACGTATTAACGAAGGTGGAAAAATTAGAGGGAATTGCAAAAGAGTTAGATATAACGTTACCATCTTTAGCTTTAGCATGGATCCTTCGCCAACCGAACGTAGCTAGTGCGTTAATAGGTGCAAGTAAACCAAGTCAGGTAGAAGAAAACGTAAAAGCAGTAGAAGTAGTTTTATCTGAGGATATTATCAACCAAATAGAAGAGATCTTGTAATGAAATTATGGCACCACAAAAGCGTAGAGCTTTTGTGGTGTTTTTTTGGTATAAAAAGGATTTTTCCATATTACTATTGAATAGGATTACTATCATAAGGAGGGTATACGATGAATAACAAATTACTAAGAGTAGGGACCATTTACTTACCGGTAACAAATGTCGAACGCTCAGCTGATTGGTATGAAAGTAAACTAGGGGCGGTAGTCACTTATAAAGACAAGGATAAAGCAATTATCAATTTGGCTGATATAAGCTTTTTTCTCGTGAAATCGGCTCCAGAACAAAATGCAAACTTTTATGATATTTATGGTGATGAGCGATTTTCGCTAACCTTTGAGGTGAACGGACTAAAAGCGCTTGAAACCATTTATCATGATTTTCACGAAAAAGGTGTAACCATCGGAGTAATTGAAAATAGAGGACATATCGGCAGAAATTTTGTCTTCTATGATCCAGATGGTAACAAGTTTGATGTTTGGAGTGAATTAAGCCCGAGCTATAAAGGAAGAAATTAATGTTAGAATTCTGGTTATTGGTCACTACGTGGCAAAGTTTGGGGAATAGTATAGACATAAGAACATGAGGACGTGAAAATGAGATGAAATTTATAGGGATCGATTTGTCTGGTCCTGCCAACCACCATGATACGGTAATGACCGTGTTCGAGCCAGGAGAAACTTCACTTGTATTTGAAAATATCTTACTCGAGGCTTCAGATGAAATCATCGTTTCCACCATTATGAAACTTGCAACTGAAGGGGAGGTTGCTATCGGAATTGATGCTCCTTTATCTTATCAGGATGGTGGTGGTGATCGGCCTCAGGATAAAGGCTTACGTCAATGTATGAAGGAATTCGGTCTTTCAGGCAGTTCCGTTATGCCACCAACTTTAACCAAAATGGTTTATTTGACACTAAGAGGAGTTGCATTAACTCGTAGGGTACTTGCCGATCCTGCGGCTAGTAATATTCGGATTGTCGAAGTGCATCCTGGTGCAGCGATAGGAACGAGAATAGGAATAGAGAATATAAGTCATGCGCTTCACTATAAAAAAGAATTGTCTTCAAGACAGGTAGTTTTTGAATGGTTTTCAACAGTTGGGTTAGACGGTATTCCCGCCATGGTTTCAGAAAATTCTCATCGTATCGATGCTTGTGCAGCAGCACTTGCTGCTTGGCATTGGGCAGATCCAAACAAGCAACCTACATGGGTTTGGACGGAAACATCACCGCCACATCCGTTTGATGTGTGTTGTTAAAAGGGAATAGAGGCTGTCCCAGAAGTTTAGGACACCCTCTTTTTGCAGCAGGATTTTTTTGGAGGACATATATTCAGCTATTTTCGTAGTTTTTGCCTTTTTTTAACTTTAGAGGACACAGTGTGTCCTCGTAAATGACCCGCTACCATTTAAGACTTAACTACACCCTAAAAACCAACTCAAAATACTGCAATTAATTGGGACAACTTCTTAATTGTTCTTTTCATAAACTCTAAGATTCCTATACACAAGTGTTAAAAGGGGAGCTTGAACTCTATGTTGCTCTGCTAATTGTAGTAAATAGCCCTGGATATGATCTGCCTCTGTTGGATACGATTTTTCCATATCACGTAGCATGGAAGATTTCATTGTGTAGGATTGTTTTCTCACCGTTTCCATGTGTTTACGTTCAATACCATCCGCAATAGGAGCACCAACAGCTCTCATAATTGTTGCTGTTTCTTCAAATAGCTGTTCAATAAAAGTTTCGCCTTCCTCACGGATCGGTCCAATCGCTGAACGCATCAGTGTTGTAATTCCCGAAAGAGTCGTAATAAAGAGGTATTTATGCCAAATGTCTTGTACGATATTTTCACTTAAATGAAAGACTGTTTTGGTACCACTAAATACTTCTCTAATCGCTTCGACCCGAACACTCGTGCCACCCTTTAATTCACCAAATGATAATTGATGAGTCGGGCTTGTTTGAACGACCTCACCGTTCTCATTAAGTGTTGCTTCAACAAAACAAAGTCCTCCCAAAATCTTCTCCTGACCAAACATCTCTTTTAATTGATCAAAATGTTGATAGCCATTTAGAAGTGGTAAAATCAACGTTTGATCTCCTATGTAAGGTTTAATAGCTTCTATCGCATTATGAAAATGATAGGATTTTGTTGCAAACAAGATTAGGTCAAATGGTATCACTGCTTCTCCAGCAAGAATAGTTTTAGGCTGTAACTTGACATCGCCATGAACACTATTGATAACTAACCCATGTTCAGTTAGCTGTTTTTGTCTTGCTTCTCTAACAAGGAACGTAACATCTTCACCTTTTTCAACTAATCTACCTCCAAAGTAACCACCGACGGCACCCGCACCTAATACTAATATCTTCAAAAAACGTTCTCCCCTTTCCTCAGATTGTTTTTACACTGATTTTTTTTCTACAAATGAATGGGAATATCCTTTATTACTAGGAGAATATTAAAAGGAGAGGATTTTCTTAGATAGGAATTTTTACACCATGAGGTAGGTAGCGCTAGGTAAGAAAGCTCAATACGTTCTTGTCAAAATTATCACATTACATTTACAAAATGCCCGGAGTACTATTGTTACCCATTTTCTTTGTTGACTGACTTGTATATACAAGTTATAATTCGAATTAATCACAACTTGTATATACAAGTTCCGAATTTTATGAAAGCGATTAATGAAATCGCTACCAGGGGGAATACAAATGGCAACAGTTGAAAGAAAAACAGTAGAACAAATCGTCGAAGCCATTGGTGGGGGAGAGAACATAGCTTCTGCCACTCATTGTGTGACTAGATTACGTTTTGTTTTACACGACGAAGGAAAAGTAAACAAAGAACAATTAGAAGGCCTCGAAATTGTCAAAGGTACCTTTAGTACAAACGGACAATATCAGGTCATTATTGGACAAGGCCTTGTAGATAAGGTCTACAGAGAGTTGGTCAAGATAACTGGCATTGGCGAATCTTCAAAAGAAGACATAAAGGCTGCTGCTGAAAAGAAACTTAATCCACTTCAACGAGCAATTAAAACTTTAGCAGATATCTTTATTCCGATTTTACCTGCCATTGTTACTGCTGGTTTACTAATGGGGATTAACAATATCCTAACAGGTGCTGGAATTTTCTATGATGAGCAGTCAATTATTGATGTTCACACACAGTGGGCAGACTTTGCTAGCATCATTCATTTAATAGCTAACACGGCGTTTGTGTTTTTACCAGGTTTAATCGGTTGGTCGGCAGTTAAGAAATTTGGTGGAAATCCGTTACTTGGGATCGTCTTAGGTTTAATGCTGGTGCACCCTGATTTACTAAATGCATGGGCATACGGTGCTGCGAAAGAAGCGGGGACAATCCCATACTGGAATTTATTTGGGCTAGATATTGCAAAGGTTGGTTATCAAGGACAAGTATTGCCGATTTTGTTTGCTTCCTACGTTTTAGCCAAGTTAGAAATCGCATTGCGTAAACGAATTCCTGATGCGTTCCAACTATTATTAGTAGCTCCAATTGCACTACTCGTTACAGGTTTCCTAGCGTTTATCATTATCGGACCAGTTACATTTGCAATCGGTAATGCAATTACATCGTTATTCGTTGGTGTTTTTGACAACTTTGCAGTCATTGGTGGTTTGTTATACGGGCTTATTTACGCACCACTAGTAATTACAGGGATGCATCACACGTTTTTAGCTGTTGATATTCAGCTAATTGGTACTACTGGTGCAACATTCTTATGGCCGATTTTAGCTTTATCAAATATTGCTCAAGGGTCTGCAGCTTTAGCGATGATGTTTGCGACGAAAGATGAAAAACTAAAAGGTTTATCACTAACCTCATCTGTTTCAGCTTATCTAGGTATTACTGAGCCAGCAATGTTTGGGGTAAATCTACGTTATAAATATCCGTTTATTTGTGCAATCATTGGATCTGGAATTGCTGCTGTTGTCATTACTGTTAATAAGGTACTGGCGTTTTCTATTGGTGTAGGTGGTTTACCAGGTATCTTTTCAATCTTCCCGGAAAAATGGTTACCGTTCTTCTTCGGGATGTTAATTGCGGTAATAGTACCTTTCGTCCTTACACTAACAGTAGCAAAAATTAAAAAAGCTTAATGAACTAGACATACCGTTGGCGCTCATGCCAATGGTATTGTCCATTTACATATCAAAAAATGGAGTTGAATTGTAATGAAACACAATGAATGGTGGAGAAAAGCTGTCGTCTATCAAATTTACCCAAAGAGCTTCAACGATACATCGGGAAATGGAGTAGGGGATATCCAAGGAATTATTGACAAACTAGATTACTTAAAAAAACTTGGGATCGATGTGATATGGTTAACACCAATCTATGCTTCGCCTCAAATTGATAATGGCTATGATATTAGTGATTATTTTTCCATTCATGAGGAATACGGAACAATGGAGGATTTCGACCGTTTACTATCAGAGGCTCATGAACGTGAGATTAAAGTCATCATGGACATTGTTGTCAATCATACGTCAACTGAACACGAATGGTTTAAAGAATCACAAAAATCAAAGGAAAGTCCTTACCGGGATTTCTATATATGGAAAGACCCTGTCGACGGAAAAGAGCCAACCAATTGGGTTTCTAAATTTGGTGGCTCTGCATGGAAGTTCGATGAAACGACTGCTCAGTACTACCTTCACTTATTTGATGTTACACAAGCCGATTTAAACTGGGAGAATGAAGAAGTTCGAAAAAAAGTGTATGACATGATGCACTTTTGGTTTAATAAAGGTGTCGATGGTTTTCGCTTAGACGTAATTAACCTGATTTCAAAAAATCAACAGTTTCCAAATGACACACCACCTGGAGATGGACGCCGGTTTTATACAGATGGACCAAGAGTTCATGAGTATATGAAGGAAATGAACCGAGAGGTATTCTCAAAATATGATGCGATGACGGTAGGGGAAATGTCATCTACAACTATCGAGCATTGCATTCAATATACCAATCCTGAAAGTAAAGAACTGAGTATGACATTCAATTTTCATCATTTAAAAGTGGATTATCCGAACGGGGAAAAATGGGCCCTCGGCAAGATGGATTTTCACGCGTTAAAACAAATTTTATCGAAGTGGCAAATAGAAATGCACAAAGGCGGCGGTTGGAACGCATTATTCTGGTGTAATCATGACCAACCTCGTGTTGTCACTCGTTATGGTAATGACGAAAAGTACCATCAGCAATCAGCGAAAATGTTGGCAACCACCATTCATATGATGCAAGGTACTCCTTACATTTACCAAGGCGAAGAGTTCGGAATGACAGATCCGAAGTTTGATGACATTACAAAGTATCGTGATGTGGAAACGATTAACTATTACCAAATCATGGAGGAGAAAGGTATTCCAACTGAAGAAATCATGGAGATTATTAAACGAAAGTCCCGTGACAACTCCCGTACACCTGTTCAATGGGATGCTAGTGAAAATGCAGGCTTTACGACAGGAACGCCATGGATTGGGATACCTGAAAATTATCAGACGATCAATGCTGAGGCTGCGTTAGAGGATAAAAATTCGATTTTTTATCACTATCAACAGTTAAATGGTTTAAGAAAGCAGTACGACGTCGTTACTCATGGCGATTATAAGTTACTAAACGCGGATCATGAACAAATCTTTGCCTATTCAAGAACGTTTGAAAACGAAGGGTTAGTGGTGGTTTCCAATTTCTATGAGAAAGAGACCACATTTGAACTACCAAATGACTTTAATCAAGTTCAGATCTTACTTTCCAATTATCCAGACCCGAGTCCTGACTTAAACCAGATTGTATTACGTCCATACGAATCAATTGTTTATCATTTTACAAAGGAATGATAAACTACATTTAGGTGGTTAGGATGAAAAATAAGTACGTAAAAATTTATGATGAGTTAGTTAGTTTCATTCAGGATGGGACTTTAAAGGCTCATACAAAGATACCTTCTGAGCATGATCTTGCCCTGCACTATCAGACAACGAGAGAAACGATCCGTAAGGCACTAAAGCTTTTGTCTGAGCATGGGTACATACAGAAAATGCAAGGCAAAGGCTCGATTGTACTAGATGTAAAAAAATTTGATTTTCCTATTTCTGGCTTGGTTAGTTTCAAAGAGCTGGCTGAAAAAATGGGACAACGGGCGAAGACAACATTGAAGAAGCTAGAAAGCAACACCCCAAATGATTACATTCGAGATCAATTAAAGGTGAAAAGCTCAGATAATGTTTGGGAAGTTGTGCGAGTTCGTGAGTTAGATGACGAAAAGGTGATTTTGGACAAGGATTTTTTAAACAAGAAATTAATTCCTGGTTTAACTGAAGAAATCTGCGAAAATTCACTTTATGAGTACATTGAAAATGAACTTGGCCTTGTGATTAGCTTCGCGAAAAAAGAAATTACCGTAGAAACGCCTACAGAAGAAGATCATATGTATCTAGATATCGTAGGGCATGAAACATTGTCGTCGTAAAGAATTACGTCTATCTAGATAATGCAAACCTCTTTCAGTATACGGAATCCAGGCACCGTCCAGATAAATTCCGCTTCGTTGACTTTGCCCGACGAAACTAAAAAAACGAACTTAATCGGAGAGTACTGCAATAGTAACATAGATGGAAAAAAACGAGCCTCTCGATCAATTCTAAGGCTCGTTTCTAATTACGCTATCTGCAGTCTCTCCCTTGAGTTCGTTTTTTTTATAACTTGCCACCAAGAAAATCACTAATTATCTCAGAGTAGGAGGGTGAATTGATAATGGCCTCCATGTGACCATTGTCTGACACCAGCTCATGGTAGTAAGCGGTTCTCCCAAGACGATGTAGTCGATCAACTAAATCCTTACTCTCACTTGCAGGGAAAATCAAGTCTGAAACAGTCGGGATTATGAGGACGTTAGCTTTAATCCTAGATAGGGCAGCTTCATAAGAGTCATATCCCTTTTCTAGCGTAAACTGTTGGCAAACACGACTAATATACAGCCAATGGTAAGGATCCACTGTTTCAACGCGTTTATTGACGATCTCATCTAATTTTTGATGAAAATGGATTGGCTGAAGTTCTCCTCGCAGGCTTGGTTTAACAGCCTCGTACCCCCATAATTGTTCTGCATACGGATAACTATACGCTTGTATCGTCATTCCTTTAATCGCTGAATAAACGCCGGCAATTTCATTTGCAAGAATTGCTTCTATTCCTAGTTGTAGTGGGTTGACGGATGTATATGTAGACGTCCGACCAGTTGAAACAACAGCAATCACATGATCGATATCATCTGGATAATCGACTGCCCATTGCAGTGCTTGCATACCTCCCATGGATGGACCAGCAACACACACGAGATGGTTGATACCCAGTGTTTCTAGTAACAACTTCTGCAGACGAACAAAATCACGAATCGTAACCTGAGGGAAAGATAGACCGTAGCGTTGACCAGTAGAAGGGTCAATCGTCGCCGGACCTGTCGTGATCACATTCGGATGCTTTACGTTCACGTTCGAAATCACATCCATACATACGATAAAATACTGTTCGGTATCAAAAGCTTTTCCAGGTCCAATAAGTGGGGACCACCACCCAGGCTCTTGAATGACTTGATCAGAACCAATTCTGTAGCCGTCACCACCAGCATGACTTGTCCCACTAAAGTAGTGGCAAATTAGGATGGCGTTAGACTTGTCTTCGTTTAATTCTCCGTATGTTTCGTATCCAGCAGTTACCGGCATCGTTACGCCAGCCTCAAACAGAAACTCCTGGACTGTAAAGGATTGTTTGGTTATGTACACGTTTCTCACTCCTTAAAAATATCAAGGGTTTTTCCTAACTATAGCAAAAATAGATCTTTTTAGGAAAGCGTATTTTCCATTAGAAAAATAACGTGAAGTAAGGTAAAATATGGACATTACATTTTTTTAAAGAGAAAGGACTTATATGGATCGTTATCAACGCAACATTATCATCGCACTTATTATTGCAACATTTCTAGCTGCAATCGAAGTAACGGTCATTAGTACGGCTATGCCTGTAATTACAAAAGACCTTGGTGGGCTTGACTTAATTAGCTGGGTTTTTGCGATTTACTTGTTAACGTACGCCGTTATGACACCGATTTTTGGAAAGCTAGCAGATTTATTTGGTCGGAAAAAAATATTTATAACCGGAGCCACGATCTTCTTGCTAGGTTCAGCGTTGTGCGGACTCTCGCAATCAATGGAACAATTAATTTTCTTTAGAGCATTACAAGGAATCGGGGCAGGGGCCTTAATGCCAATGACCTTTACCATTGTTGGTGATGTGTTCAAATATGAACAACGAGCCAGAGCACAAGCGATTATAGGTTCTATCTGGGGTGTAGCCGGTATTTTCGGACCACTTGTTGGAGGATTTTTCGTTGATTTTTTCACTTGGCACTGGATCTTTTACATCAACATCCCGTTTGGACTTGTCTCTATGTACCTAATTTCCAAATACCTGAAAGAAACGATTGAGAAAAAGAAACGTTCAATTGATTATGGAGGAGCAATTACTTTCATTATCGGTACGACCGCACTACTTTATGCGCTTCTTTCCGGTGGTAATGAGATCAATTGGAACGATAGTATTATGTTTACACTGTTTGGAACGGCGTTCGTATTTTTAGTTGTTTTCGTGATGATACAATTACGAGTGACAGAGCCAATGCTACCATTTCACTTATTTACAAATCGCCATTTGCTTATCGTCAATTTAAGTGGATTATTACTTGGCTCCATTCTGATTGGCTTAACTGCATACCTGCCACTTTGGGTACAAGGAGTACTTTTATTACCAGCGACCTCATCAGGACTAACGTTAATTCCTATGTCGCTCGCATGGCCACTAGGAGCGTTTTTCAGTGGACGCTTTATTGTAAAATTAGGGACGAAACCAATATCTTTAGCTGGTGTCATTCTGATAGCACTAGGGAGTTTTGCACTTACATTTATAACGGAGCTGACCTCAAATCTATTTCTGATCATCATCATGATTGTGATCGGTTTAGGCTTCGGTCTATCATTTACCGTATTTACTGTTATCGTTCAATCCTCAGTTGATTGGAACAATCGTGGGGCAGCTGCTTCATCTAATGCCTTTTTACGAACATTAGGGCAAACGCTCGGAATCGCTGTATTAGGTGCTGTACTTAATCAACACATAGGTGGGCACACCAATAATGGTACCGATGTGGCACCTGACTTACTAGCTGCAGGGCTTCATTCTGTCTTTATTATTTTAGCGGTTGTCGCAACCGTCTGTGTCTTATTAGTCGCTAGCTTTTTACCAAAAGAGCAGCCAGATTATGCAAAGGAATCAAATTAAGACAAAAAGGTCGTTTCTAATGGGAACGACCTTTTATCTTACTTATAACTTTTTATAATTCTTATGTTGGACAACCGTTTTTCTTGGCTTATCATTTTCTTCTCTAGTATCTAATTCAATCGATGAAGAGTTATTGTATACGCCGATAATGGTCCCTTTTTCTCCTTTAAAATCTCCGGCAGTAATTTGAATTGCGTCTCCAGGTTGAACAGTAATTTCCTCTGACATAGAAGTAACCTCCTCTTTTGGTCTAACAGTAGAATTTGTTTGTTCGTAGTCACTTATACTTTTTAAAATTCATAAATCTTTTCTAATAAAAGAAGCCATACTAAAAGCAAAACGTAGTAGGGGGGAATCGCCATGAGTTTAATCTCTATTTTTGCTTTAGGTGGCTTACATGAGGTCGGGAAAAATATGTATGCCGTTCAATATGCGGATGACATCATTGTAATTGATTGCGGAAACAAATTTCCAGACGAAAGTTTATTAGGAATCGATTTAATTATACCTGATATTACATATTTGGTGGAAAACAAAGAAAAGATTAAAGCCTTAGTTGTCACACATGGACATGAAGACCATATCGGTGGAATCCCATATTTCCTAAAAAAATTAAACGTTCCCGTTTATGCAACACGTTTTACATTAGGGTTAATTGAGTTGAAATTAAAAGAACATAAAATTTTAAGAGAAACAGAACTTGTCGAAATTACTCCAAGCTCTAATTTATCGATTGGAAAAATTGCAGTAAGCTTCTTCAAAGTTAACCACAGTATACCTGATTGTTTAGGAATTGTCTTTGACACACCTGAAGGCCGAATTGTTCATACTGGTGACTTTAAGTTTGATTTAACACCGGCCAACAATGAATATTCAGATATTCACAAGATGGCTGAGATCGGTAAAGAGGGAATTTTACTTTTATTATCTGAGAGTACCAATGCGGAGCGGAAAGGCTTAACACCTTCAGAACAGCTAGTTGGTGATCATGTCATTGAAGCCTTTAGAAAAGCAAAACGTAAGGTAATTATTTCAACATTTGCATCAAATATTAATCGTGTACAGCAAGTTGTTGAAGCGTGTGAAAAAACCGGTCGCAAGCTAGCATTACTTGGTAGAAGTATGGTAAACGTGGTTACAGTAGCAATGGAACGTGGTTATTTAGATGTTCCCGAAGGCATGTTAATTGACCAAGATGAAATCGATAGTTTTTCTCCTGACCAAGTAGCGATTCTTTGTACAGGTAGCCAAGGTGAGCCAATGGCTGCATTGGCCAGGTTGTCTAACGGAAGCTTTCGTGGAGTAGAAGTCTTAGCTGAAGATACTATCATTTTAGCCGCAGGTCCAATCCCTGGAAACGAGCGCGGAGTTTCAAAAATCGTTGATAACTTTTTCGCAATGGGCGCCCACGTGATTTATGGCTCAGGAAGTTCGTCTGGAATGCATGTTTCTGGTCATGGTTATCAAGAAGACTTGAAATTAATGCTAACACTAATGAGACCAAAATACTTTGTCCCAATTCATGGCGAGTACCGCATGCTTCATCACCACCGCTTACTTGCAGAATCAGTTGGGGTAGAAGAGGGAAATACGTTTATTTTAAATAATGGCGATGTCGTAGATATTGAAAATTCGGTTGCTCGCCATACTCGAAAAATCCCAGTTGGAAATACCTATATTGACGGGGTTGGTACCGGTAATGTTGAAGACATTGTCTTACGTGATCGTAAGCAACTATCTGAAGATGGCATGCTTGTGATTGTTGTAACGATTAGTAAGTCCGATCATAAGCTTATTTCTTCACCAGATACTATTTCCCGTGGCTTCGTTTACGGTGAAAATTTCGATGAGTTAATGAAAGATGTAAATTATTTGATCACAAGAAACGTAAAAGATTTACTTAAATCGAATAAAGTCTCGTGGAATGCCATGAAATCCTCGATAAGAAAATCAGTCGGCCAACACTTATTCCAGCACACAAGGAAAAAGCCAATGATCCTGCCAATTATTATTGAGGTTTAGGAGATCGCACCATTCTAACATTGGATGGTGCGTTTTTGTGTTTGCTGAACGTCGGGAAGGGGGAGAGGGGGGATTCTTAGTTAATAATGGTGAAATCGAAGATCTTTTTGCAGTTTCTTTCATATTCACGCTAAACCGATCACGTTTTTTACAGTTTCTTACATATTCATGCTCGGTTCACTCTAAACCGACCACGTTTTTTACAGTTTCTTACATATCCGTGCTCGGTTCACGCTAAACTGAATACGTTTTTTACAGTTTCTTACATATCCGTGCTCGGTTCACGATAAACCGACCACATTTTTTACAGTTTCTTACATATCCGTGCTCAGTTCAGGCTAAATCGACCACGGTTTTTACAGTTTCTTACATATCTGTACTCGGTTCAGGCTAAACCGAATACCATTTTTACAGTTTCTTACATATCTGTGCTCGGTTCATGCATTCCAAACATTTCAACTCCGTTTTTTTCAATTCAGCTCACCCTTCTTCTTTAAACACAACGCTATTTCCTCTATCGTTCTGTACACTTTCCCTACCTAACCTTGTCACACATTTTCTACTTCTAGATACAATATATTAAGAATAAAATTATTTTAAAGTAATTGTTCAAGACACTTTTCGTAAACTTTGTGGCTATTACAACAAAATGCTTCGTTTTTAATTCGTATTTTGTTGATTACTCAGTTTGGAGGTTAGAAAAGATGCCCGTCAAACTTTGTGCAATGCCTATGCTTCTTATCTAAAAAACATCAATTTTTGGTGAAACAGGCGCATTAAAAAGACTCACGAAAAAGGAGTAGAGTATGAATAACGACTTAGTGTTCTATAATACCTCAATCGATCAGATGAGTTTTGATATGGTTTTTGACCACTTACTTCAATTTATTAAAAGAGAACCAACGAGTTTTTATCGGTTGGCCATTGGAACAGATTCGCAAGTACATCCGACTGGTACGAAGTTCATAACTTCTGTCCATCTTCACCGTGTTGGCAAAGGTGCTTGGGGTTGCTTAAAGAAAGAGATTATTCCGAGGCGAGTAACATCATTAAAAGAGAAAATATTTTTAGAAACAATGTACAGTCAGGAAGTAGCATCACTATTTTCCAATGACCATATTTCTAATCTAGCTGAACCACTAATCCCTCATATTGACAACGGAGCTGACCTTACCTTTGAGGTTCATTTGGATATAGGTAAAAAAGGGAAGACAAAGCATTTCATTGAAGAGATGAGCGATCGAATTTTGGCCATTGGTCTACAACCTAAAATTAAGCCCGAGTCATATGCAGCTTCATCCTATGCAAATAAATATACAAAATAACCTCTGTTTCCTTCAATAAACCTCGAAATTCCTTACTTTAGAAATCTACCACATATAAATATTCCTTCACATCTTTACCATTCTGAACCTACTTTTCTCATAGGTATAGTTCATTTAGGTTCTTTTTTTTGTTTTTTTAGATAACCCACTTTTTATCGTTCAAAAATTTTTTTTAGATAAATCTATAAATCTGACAAATCCTGACAGATTTTATGGTAAATTAATAGAATAGAAAATGTTAAGGAGTTAAACGATGAAAAAATATATTTTAACAGCTGCAATATTTTTTATTTTTTTAGTTAGTTTTGTTTATTTCTTTCAGAACTCAACTGAAGAAGTATTTTATGAAAAGGAAAAGCCACTACAGCTTGGAGAACTAATTGAGGGAACTCCAGAAGCAGACAAGCCCGAAGATGTGATGGAGGAAGAACCTGTAAAGGAGGTCTTCACAGCAACAATTGCCGGTGTCGGTGATATTCTGATCCACGAATCGGTTTATAAAGATGCAAAACAACCGGATGGTACATATGATTTCAAACCGATGCTAGAGCTCGTAAAGCCCTATATACAGCAAGCTGATGTAGCCTTTGCCAATCAGGAAACGATATTAGGTGGCTCAGAATTGGGGTTGTCTGGTTACCCGATGTTCAATAGTCCGTATGAAGTAGGAGACGCCTTAATCGATGCAGGGTTTCATGTAGTGAGTATCGCGAACAACCATACGCTAGATAAAGGTGAAAAGGCGATCTTAAACGCAATTGACTACTTTGAAACGAATGGTTTACTTTACACTGGCGCTTATAAATCTGAGGAAGACCGTGCGACGATCCGTGTTCTTGAAAGTAACAACATCAAATTTTCGTTCCTTGCCTATTCTTACGGGACAAACGGTATGCGTTTTCCGGAGGGGAAAGACTATTTAATTAATTTAATTGATGTCGACAAAATTAATGATGAAATCATTCGTGCGAGGGAAGTTTCTGATGTTGTCGTATTAAGTCTTCACTTTGGTGATGAATATGCACCTTACCCGAACGAGCTTCAAAAAATGCTAGCGGAGGAATTCACTCGTACTGGTGCAGATATTATTTTTGGTCATCATCCACATGTCTTGCAACCAATGGAGTGGATTAAACAAGAAGATGGGAGACGATCATTTGTCGCATATTCATTAGGAAACTTCTTATCTGGGCAAAAGGGGATTGAGCGTGAAATTGGTGGAATAGCCCAATTAGAGGTAGTGAAGACAGTACTAGGTGAAGAAATTACGATTGAATTACGAGATCCAAGGTTTTTACCGGTGTTTACCTACAAAAAAAATTGGCGGAGCTATAAGCTTTATCCGCTTCATGAGATCCTTGATCAACGACACATCTTACCAGATGCCGAAAACCACTTAGAGCAAACCAAAAAACATATTTCTCAATGGATGCCAGAATTACGTTTTGATTTTTTCGAATAAAGCTAAGAAGAGCTACCAAATCACGGTAGCTCTTTTTCACGTACATTTAACTTAGCTTTTGCTGAATTTTATCATGAGTCAGCTCAATTTTTGAAGGAAGAATATATAAATACTCAATAATACCATCCAATAACTCAATCATTAACGTTGCCATATCTTCATCAAGATCACGATCAAGTTCTAAAATTTGATGAAAATGACTATCTGGCCGAATGAGTTGACTAAGTGTTACAAGTGGTTTCGTCAAATCCAAATGCTTAGATAAGCTTTCAACCTGAGTAGAGAGGGCTTGACCTTTGGCTTTTTCACCAAGAAAGCTTTTCATCACGCTTTCAAACACACGTTTGGTTAACACTGCGGTTGCAAAAGGATCCTGCAATTGATGAGCATTCAAGGCCGATCGGTACACTCGGACAAGATCACCTGGTATTTTGGCTTCGTTTTCTACTTGCTCAAATGGCATTTTATGATCGTATATATATACCTTTACTTCATCATTGGTAGCCTCGTTTAAATGGGAAAGCATGATAACAAAGGAAGTCAAAGACTTACACTCGGAACAATTCCCTTTAGAAAACATCCCAATTCGATTCGCATGGGAATCTGCTTTTAAATTAAATTGAGCATTTTTGCTACAATGTGGACATTTGCATTTCAGTTCTTTGGGAATTTTCAGATGTCCATACTGACTGTAAGATAATATGGAACCTGGCCATATTCGTCTCATTGATTACCTCCTAAAATAGAAACAAATCAAGAATTACTTCCATGTAACCTTCAAATTTTCCTTTATTGTTATAATATCCTAATTACAGAAATATCAATGCAAAATTCAACGGTAAATTTTCCCTAAAAAAAGAACTCATTTCATCGGTGTGAAATGAGTCCAAATTTTACATACCAGTATAATCTGTAATAGTTTGAGATAGGCGTGTGGCTGTGCTAGCCACTTCCTCACTAGCTAGAGAAATATCTGAAAGCATGGATACTAAACTAGAGATTTCAATTTCAATTAAGGTATTTTGCGAATTGCTTTCTTTTGCTTGGGTTAATATTTGATTTAAAATGCTGTGAACAGATTCTGTTGTTTGCACACTACTGATCACGATTTCGTTAATACTTTGAATTGATGACTCCATTGTTCGAATTTGTTCATTTGTTCGCCCACTAATCTCAGATACCTTTGATGAAGAACTCTTTGTTTGATCAGCTAATTTACGAACTTCCTCAGCAACGACTGAGAAGCCTTTTCCCGCTTCACCAGCTCTAGCCGCCTCAATTGCAGCATTCAGTGCTAATAGGTTGGTTTGCTCCGCTATATCTAAGATAATCCTTACAATTCCTTGTATTTCCCTAGCATTATTATCTAATGTCTCTGCATTTTCAACAATGCCTTCAACTCGATTTTTTATAACAGAGATCTGTTGAGTTAATTGGTTCATTTTTTCAGTTCCAGCTTGTGATTTTTGTTGTACTTCTTCTGAAAGACTTTTTCCTGTTGACGATGCTTCTTTAATTACTTTTGACTGATTAGCCATTTCTGTCGTACTTGCATGAGTTTCCTGAGCTGTTGATGCTAAAAGTTCTGCACTTGTACCTACATTACTAGCTAGCTCCGTTTTTGCATGTCTGTCCGATTCTTCTCGTAACATTTTTCCTTTTAACTCGTATGCAGTTAAAACTAATTGTTGTTCGAAATTCAAAATTTTGTTCACAGCATTAATTGCAAGGACTCTGTCTTCTGTACTCTTATAGTTTTCAAGGATGATTTTTTGTAAAATCTCAAAAATCACATTAAATGCAGCCATATACCATCTAGGTTCAAGTCCAATTCTTACATGAACATGGGCTATTTTTTCTCGTTTACTTACAAACACATTGTCAACGATCCCGTTAAACATTTCTAGTAGGTGAGTACGTAAAGTTTTTTGCAAGCCTTCAACACTACTATTATTTTGAATGATTGCTGTAAGATGGGGTACTTTTGTTACACGTTCATAAAATCCAGCAGTCATTTGGTCCACATTCTCGACTATATGTGGCTGCATTATTTTTAAAATCTTTAAGTCTCGTTCAGTCAAATCAATCATTGCTAATTGAAGTTGAATATCCGGAGATAATGAACGATCAATTCTAACCTCTACATCAAGTTCTTGAGAAAATACACTTTGTACCTTTTTTTTCTGTTTACTAAATATCATATTATCCTCCCCCATGCTGCAAAACTAAAATATAACATAGGGACAATTTTACTATAAATTCGATAAATTACGACATTTTTCTAGTATAATTATCGCAATCCCAACTCATGAAGTATCTCAAGTAGAATTTCAGGTTCATCAGTAATAATGCCATCCGCACCTAATAAAAGGAGTCTTCTCATTTCCTCTCGATCATTGATTGTCCAATAGTGGACTTGCATCCCTCGTTTTTGAGCTCCTTTTATGAGCTTTTCGTCTATCAGATTAAAGAATTTCACTTTCGTCGGAAGTTGAATGGCATCGACCTTTGGATGATAAAATGGTGCCAGGAAAAATTTATGGAGAGCGACGAATTTCGCTACTTCACTTCTACCACCACTAATTGCTACTGTTCCGTTCGCAAGGTTATTGAATGCATCAATAATTTTTTGCTCAAAGGAGGAAAGTAAAATCTTGTTCTCCAACTGAAATTCATGAATAAGATCGAGGAGCTTACGTTCTATATCTGGGTATTGAGCCTTTAGTTCAATGTTCATATAGGAAGTGGGAAATTGCTCAAACACCTCACGAACTGTTGGTATTGAGATCCCTTGGTTCCGATAGGGATACCCCTCCTCGCTAGCATGATAGTAACCGGCATCTAATTGTTTTAGTTCCGCAAGCGTCAAAGAGTCGACACGACCTTGACCGTTTGTGGTGCGATCAACCGTAAAGTCATGAATGACGACGAGATGGCCGTCCTTAGTCATATGAACATCAAATTCAAGAATATCTGAACCAATATCGAACGAATGTCGAAAGGCAGAAAGCGTATTTTCCGGATATACACTACCACCACGATGAGCAATGACTAATGGTGTTTCATAGGACTGAAAAAATTGCTTGGTCTCTATTTGTTCAGGGTTAGATAGAAGGAAAAGAAGAAACCCAAAGATGAGAATTGAGAGAAGAAGATACTTACTAAAACTTCTTCGCCCTTTTACTTTGGTAATGGGTCCGAATGTATAAAATGACATCAAATTCGCTCCTTTATGAAAATTTAGAAAAATTAGCCAGATTTAAGGAAGTTGTGATAAAATTATTTACATTGGGTATGTGTTTTATACTTTCAAGAAAAAAGAGTCTACTAGTTTTATTATTACTAAGGGGGAAAAAATATGAGGGAAGTTGTAATTGTTGGCGCAGCTAGAACGCCGATTGGTAGTTTTGGTGGTGCATTATCTTCAGTATCAGCGGTTGACTTAGGAGTCATCGCAGCAAAAGAAGCATTAAACAGAGCTGGCGTAAGTCCAGACTTAGTTGATGATGTCCTCATTGGAAACATCTTATCAGCTGGATTAGGGCAAAATCCTGCAAGACAAGTAGCAATTAAAGCGGGTATTCCGGAAACAACAACAGCGACAACAATTAACAAACTTTGTGGATCAGGCTTACGAACAGTGAGCATGGGTGCTCAGTTTATTATGTTAGGGGATGCTGACGTTGTTTTAGCCGGTGGAGTGGAAAGTATGAGTAATGCTCCATACATATTAAACAATGCACGTTTTGGCTTACGTATGGGCGATAACCAAGTCGTTGATACGATGATTAAAGATGGCTTAACGGACGCTTTCCAAAACTATCACATGGGTATTACTGCTGAAAATATTGCTGAGAAGTGGGAGCTTTCACGCGAAGCACAAGATGAATTTGCATTAAATAGCCAATTAAAAGCTGAAAAAGCGCAAAACGAAGGAAAGTTTGATGCGGAAATCGTCCCAGTAAGCATTCCTCAACGTAAGGGAGACCCAGTCGTTGTTGCAAAAGACGAGTATCCGAAGAGTGGCATGACGATCGATAAGCTTGCAAAGCTTCGACCTGCGTTTAAAAAAGAAGGTACAGTAACAGCAGGGAATGCATCTGGAATTAACGATGGTGCGGCGATGCTCGTACTTATGGCAAAAGAAAAAGCAGAAGAGCTAGGGTTAACGTGGTTAGCGACCATTAAATCTTATGGAAATGCAGCTCTTGATCCTGCCATTATGGGCTACGGACCAGTTCCTGCGACAAAGCAAGCATTACAAAAAGCTAACTTAACAATGGCAGATATTGACCTAATTGAGGCAAATGAAGCCTTTGCTGCACAAGCATTAGCAGTGACGAAAGACTTAGAACTTGATCCGAACAAAGTAAACGTGAATGGTGGGGCCATTGCGTTAGGTCATCCAATTGGAGCTTCAGGTGCTCGAATTTTAGTAACACTTTTATATGAAATGGAACGTCAAAATGCGAAAACTGGTCTTGCAACTCTTTGTATTGGTGGCGGACAAGGAACAGCATTAATTGTTGAACGATAAAAAGTAAGCGGTTACTTAGGCAGTCTTCCATGACTGCCTTTTTTTATGTCTTTAAATTTGTCAATCTTTCTCGTATGATGTAGAAGGGAGGCGATATTATGTCGAATGCATTTAGGAAAGAACGCAGGAAAAAAGGGAAAGGATCATTATTTCTCATTGTCTTGCTTATTAAAACTATCCTATTAGCAGCTATGGTGGGCGTATACTATTATTACTACAACCAACAACAACAAGTTTCATATTTTCAAATAGAAAACCCGATCATTTTCCAAGGAGAAATTTACGAGCAGAGTGCTGTGTTTCATAATGATCAGCTCTATTTACCACTTTCATTCATCTCCGAGCACCTAGATCAAGGGGTCACAGTCGATGAACAAACACAGTCGGTCATTATCATTTCAAACGAAAACATTCTCCGTTTTCCAATTGAAAAACTAGAAAAATACGTAAACGAAGAATCTTTTGAAATCGCCGTTGAAACGTTTATCTCGGAAAATGACGAGCTATATGTAGAAATACAGCAATTAGAAAATATCTATCCAATCGAATACACCCTTTTTGATGAGAGTATTGTGATCTCAATAGACGGCGAGGAACGAACGTTCGCTAACGTGTTGGAAACAACAAAAGAGCGAGATCTACGGTTAAAAGTTACACCGACCCACTTTTCAGATTACTATGATCTCGTTCTTCCAGGTGAGAAGTTATATATTTTAGAAGAAGATGAAAAATATTTTCACGTACAAAATGAAAAAGGGATCTCGGGGTATGTAAGAAAAGACATGATGGAATCTACAGCTACCGAAATGATCACGGTTGAACGTGAAAAACAGTTTCGTCAATTGGCGTATCCTGAGGGTCCAATTAACTTGACTTGGGAAGCTGTCTACTCGAAAAATCCAGATGTAAACACACTACCTCCATTACCAGGAGTGAATGTCGTTTCACCAACTTGGTTTAAGCTAAAAAATGAAGAGGGCGACATTCACAGTCTTGCATCGACTTCATATGTTCAATGGGCAAAAGAACGCGGCTACCATATCTGGGGACTTTTCTCAAATGATTTTGACCCTGAAAAAACTCATGTAGCACTTCAAACCTATGAAACCAGGCAAAAAATGATCCGTCAGCTTTTACAATATAGTGAAATGTATGACCTAGATGGCATTAACGTCGATTTTGAAAACGTCTATTTAAAAGATCGAGATTTAGTCACTCAATTTGTGAGAGAGCTTACTGCCTTAGCGCATCAAGCAGGATTGATTATCTCAATGGACATTACATTTATTTCTACGAGCGAGATGTGGTCGATTTTTTACGATCGTGCAGCGCTAACTGAAATCGTTGATTATATGATTGTAATGGCATACGACGAGCATTGGGGCTCTTCACCTGTAGCTGGGAGCGTTGCTTCGTTTCCATGGGTAGAACGGAACTTAGAGAGATTACTAGAAATTATTCCGAGCGAGAGATTAGTACTAGGAATACCTACCTATACACGTATTTGGAAAGAGCAAGAAACAGAAGGTGGCAACATCGAAGTATCTTCCAAAGCTCTAAGTATGAGAGCAGTAGAAGAGTGGGTCGCTGAGCATCAGCTAACACCAGTATTTGATGAAGCTAGCGGACAAGATTACGTAGAATTTTATGACGAAGCAGAAAAAGCCACTTATAAAATTTGGATTGAAAATGCGGATTCCATCGCAAGACGCGGGCAGATGGTCCATGATTATAACTTGGCAGGAGTAGCCTCTTGGAACCGGTTCTTTACTAATGCCGAAAGCTGGGAAGCGTTAGCTGATGTATTGAAAAAAGAATAGTATGTATCAACCAAACAGAGCTGAGAGAGGCTCTGTTTGGTTTTTTAATAACTTTTCGGGTAGTCTGCCAACAATTACATCGTCGATTCGCCCTGAACCGATGATGAGTCTACCAGTCTATTGCAATTACTTCGTCGATTCACTCTGAATCGATCACGAGTTTTCCAGTCTTTTACAATCCTATCGTCGATTCACTCTGAACCGATCACAACTTTTCCAGTCCCTTACAATTTTATCGTCGATTCACTCTGAACCGATCACAACTTTTCCAGTCCCTTACAATTTTATCGTCGATTCACTCTGAACCGATCACGACTTTTCCAGTCCCTTACAATTTTATCGTCGATTCACTCTGAACCGATTACAAGTTTTCCAGTCCCTTACAATTCCATCGTCGATTCACTCTAAACCGATCACAACTTTTCCAGTTCCTTACAATTTCATCGCCGATTCACTCTGAACCGATCATAACTTTTCCAGTCCCTTACAATTTCATCGCCGATTCACTCTAAACCGATCATAAGTTTTCCAGTCCCTTACAATTTCATCGCCGATTCGAGCGCAACAGAACACTCTTTTTTCAATTTATAAATCACCATTCTTCAATCTACATTCTACATTTTACATCCCCCTCCAAAAAAAGGTAAAATAAATCTGTAACTAATTCATATATAGAGGTGAAAGAAGTGGCAATCACAAATCCTGATCGTAGCGAAATTAAAGAGATTTTAGCAACAAACAAGAGAATAGCTGTTGTAGGTTTATCGAACAATCCAGAACGTACTTCTTACATGGTCGCTGAAGCGATGCAAAATGCTGGATACGAAATAATACCTGTAAATCCAGTCATTGATGAGGCCCTTGGTGCAAAAGCGGTGCCAACCCTAAAAGACATAGAAGGCCAGGTTGACATCGTAAACGTCTTCAGAAGAAGTGAATTTCTTCCGGAGATTGCCAAAGAAGCTGTCGAAATTGGCGCAAAAGTGTTTTGGGCACAGCTCGGTGTTGAAAATGAAGAAGCGTATGATTATTTAAAAGAACACGGGATGACCGTAATTATGGATCGTTGCATTAAAGTTGAGCATGCGCTTACAAAATAATATCTGTAAATCAGGTAATTACTAGGAAAAGCTTTTGAGTAAAAAGATAAAAAATAGGAAAATCCCCTTAACTTTTTTTGTGATTAAGAGGGATTTTTCTATTTATATGGAAAAACAAGCTTGAAAAATAAGGATTTAAGCAGTATTGTAAATAAGGACAGTGTCTCTTACGTATCTCTATAAGTTTTTATTGATAGAAACGATTGTTCGTACTATAGTTAAAATACTAGAAACTGTTATTATATGAAACCGTAACAAAAGAATATTATGACAACTACGAAAAAATTCTGAAAGACGAAGACTACATCACTGAGTTTTTGTACCTGTGTACTGTTACAAAGCCTCATTGATGTAATCTGTATGAGGCTAATAAGGTATCCTACATTATAATAAAACCTTATTCCCGTTTGCCTCTCGAATAGGCACTTAGTGAAGATATAACGTCTTACATGGTTAACGTAGTTACGAAGGGAGTCCAACTATTTGGCGACGAAAGAAAAATTCGAATATAACGATGATGCCATACAGGTATTAGAAGGACTTGAGGCAGTTAGAAAACGCCCAGGGATGTATATTGGTAGTACCGACTCACGAGGTTTACATCACCTCGTTTATGAAATTGTCGATAATGCTGTCGATGAAGCATTAGCTGGCTACGGAAATGAAGTAAAAGTAACAATTCATAAAGATAATAGTATTAGCGTTGAAGACGAAGGACGTGGGATGCCAACAGGAATGCACAAGATGGGCAAACCAACACCTGAGGTAATCTTAACAGTCTTACATGCTGGGGGAAAATTTGGACAAGGTGGTTACTCGACGAGTGGTGGACTACATGGAGTAGGTGCTTCAGTAGTAAATGCACTCTCAGAATGGTTAGAAGTAACGATTAAACGTGACGGCTTTGTTTTTAAACAACGTTTTGAAAACGGTGGGAAGCCAGTTACAACACTTGAAAAAATAGGAACGACTCGAAAAACAGGAACGACAATCCACTTTAAACCTGACAAAACGATTTTTTCAGTCACAACTTATAATTTTGAAACACTAACGGAACGTTTACGCGAAGCTGCGTTTTTATTAAAAGGTTTGAAAATCACATTAAAGGACACTCGTTCTGGTAAAGACGATCAACAAGAAGTATTTTACTATGAAAACGGGATCGAAGCCTTTGTCGAGTACCTAAACGAAGATAAAGAGACCCTACATCCTGTCGCATTTTTCCAAGGAAAGAACCAAGGAATAGAAGTAGAGTTTTCATTTCAGTTTAACGATGCTTATACCGAGAATGTACTCTCGTTTGTAAATAACGTTCGTACCAAAGACGGTGGAACGCACGAACTTGGTGCCAAAACAGCGATGACAAGAATTATTAACGAATATGCGAGAAAAATGGCGCTCCTCAAAGAAAAAGATAAAAACCTTGATGGCTCAGACATTCGTGAAGGATTTACGGCGATTGTCTCTGTTCGTGTCCCTGAAGAAAAGCTTCAGTTTGAGGGACAAACAAAAGGCAAGCTAGGAACAACAGAAGCAAGATCTGCTGTAGATGCAGTAGTGAGTGAGCAACTATCATTTTTCCTAGAAGAAAACCCTGATATTAGCTCGTTATTGATAAAAAAAGCGATTAAAGCTGCTCAAGCTCGTGAAGCCGCAAGAAAAGCTCGTGAAGATGCTAGAAGTGGAAAAAAGGCGAAGCGAAAAGATGCATTATTAAGCGGAAAGCTTACACCAGCACAATCAAAAAATCCTCAAGCGAACGAACTTTACCTAGTAGAGGGTGACTCTGCAGGTGGTTCTGCCAAACAAGGACGCGATCGAAAATTCCAGGCTGTTCTACCGCTTCGAGGAAAAGTTATTAACACAGAAAAAGCCAAGCTTGCGGATATTATGAAGAACGAAGAAATTCGTACCATTATTTATGCCATTGGTGGCGATGTTGGGGCTGATTTTACGGTTGAAGACATCAACTATGACAAAATCATCATCATGACAGATGCCGATACCGATGGAGCTCATATTCAAGTGTTACTATTAACCTTCTTTTATCGCTATATGCGACCGCTCATCGAAGCTGGAAAAGTGTATATTGCACTTCCACCACTCTATAAAGTGAGTAAAGGTAGCGGTAAGAAAGAAGTCATTGAGTATGCATGGGATGAAAGTGGTCTGAAAGAGGCTATCAAAAAAGTCGGTAAAGGCTATATAATCCAACGCTATAAAGGTCTAGGAGAGATGGATGCGACACAGCTTTGGGAGACAACAATGGATCCTGAAACAAGAACACTGATCCGTGTAAAAATAGAGGATGTTGCTCGTGCTGAGCGTCGTGTCTCAACACTGATGGGGGATAAAGTTGAGCCACGTCGTAAGTGGATTGAAGCCAACGTTGCCTTCGGTTTAGACGAGGAAACGAACATCTTAGAAAATGAAAATTTGACCTTACATGAGGAGGAATAAGTTTGTTATCTGCCGATAAATATTTAGACCTCCCCTTAGAAGAAGTAATCGGGGATCGGTTTGGCCGTTATAGTAAATACATTATTCAAGAACGCGCATTACCTGATGCACGGGATGGGTTAAAACCAGTACAGCGCAGAATTTTATACGCGATGCATAAAGAAGGAAATACATCTGATAAGCCGTTTCGTAAATCAGCGAAAACCGTCGGTAACGTTATCGGTAACTATCACCCTCATGGTGATTCTTCCGTTTACGAAGCGATGATCCGGATGAGTCAAGACTGGAAGGTTCGTTATGGTCTAATCCAAATGCACGGTAACAACGGTTCAATTGACGGTGATCCACCAGCAGCAATGCGTTATACAGAAGCGCGTCTGTCATCCATCGCATCAGAAATGCTTCGAGATATTGAAAAAGAAACCGTTGATTTTATTCCTAACTTTGACGACTCAGAAATGGAGCCTGTCGTTTTACCAGCGATGTTTCCTAATCTACTTGTTAACGGGTCTACTGGGATTTCTGCTGGGTACGCTACAGACATTCCACCACACCAACTAGGTGAAGTCATTGATGCAGCGATCCTCCAAATGGAGAACCCTAACTGTACGTTATCTGAACTAATGGAGCATATTAAAGGTCCAGACTTCCCAACCGGGGGTATAATCCAAGGGGTCGATGGCATTCGTAATGCCTATGAAACTGGTAAAGGGAAAGTTGTTGTTCGCTGTAAAGCTGAGATTGAATCAGTCCGTGGTGGAAAACAACAAATTGTCATTACCGAAATTCCTTATGAAATTGTGAAAGCAAATCTCGTCAAAAAAATGGACGAAATTCGCTTTGATAAAAAAGTCGAGGGAATTGCGGAAGTTCGTGACGAAACAGACCGCACAGGATTGCGTATTGTTATCGAATTGAGAAAAGATGCTGATGCAGAAGGTATCTTAAATTACTTATATAAAAATACGGATCTACAAATAACATACAATTTTAACATGGTTGCGATCTTTAATAAGCGTCCAGTCCTTATGGGACTTAAGCAGCTATTAACAGCTTATGTAAACCATCAAAAAGAAGTTATCACTCGACGCTCGACGTATGAGCTAAGAAAAGCCGAAGAACGTCAGCATGTTGTTGAAGGGTTAATTCGCGCCATATCCATTTTAGACGAAGTGATTGAAACGATCCGTGCGTCAAAAGATAAGCGTAACGCAAAAGATAACTTAATTAGTAAGTTTGAATTTACGGAACCTCAAGCAGAAGCCATTGTTACGTTACAGCTTTATCGCTTAACAAATACAGACGTTACGATCCTGCAAAAGGAAAGTGATGAGCTCGATAAGAAAATTGCGCTACTAAAAGAAATTTTAAATAGCGAGAAAAAGCTTGTTGCTGTAATTAAAAAAGACTTACTTACAATCAAGAAGACATTTAACGACGAGCGCCGCACTGTAATTGAAGATGAGATTGAGGAAATCAAGATCAATTTAGAAGTGTTGGTACCTGCTGAAGATGTGATTGTAACTGTTACAAAAGAGGGGTATGTCAAACGTACAAGCATACGTTCGTTTACTGCCTCAAGTGGCGAACCAACCGGAATGAAAGAAGGAGACCGTGTCATCGGTCAATTTGAAACGAATACGACAGACACGTTGTTAATTTTCTCGATGAAAGGAAATTACTTATTCATCCCAGTTCATCAGCTCCCAGACATTCGTTGGAAAGATCTAGGGCAGCATGTAGCCAATATCGTCCCACTTGAACGTGGCGATGAAATTCTTAAAGCTATGCCGATTAAAGAATTTACTGAAGACCAATTCTTAGTATTCTTTACGAAGCAAGGGATGGCCAAACGAACGCCATTAAGTGAGTATCAAGCACAGCGATATTCGAAACCATTAATGGCCTTAAAGCTAAAACAAGACGATGTCGTTGTCGATGTTGAGTTAACCGACGGAAAGAAAGATGTCTTTATTGCTACTGCTTTTGGGTATGGATTATGGTTTGATGAAGAAGAAATCAGTGTTGTTGGACAAAGAGCTTCCGGAGTGAAAGGCATTAACTTAAAGCCAGAAGACGAGGTCATCAGTGGGTTTACGTTAAATAAAGATCAAAAAACTCATTTGTTTGCTTTCACACAACGTGGGGCATATAAGAAAATGAACGTATCTGAATTTGAAAAAACCTCTCGAGCAAAGAGAGGATTAATTATGCTCCGAGAGCTAAAGAGTAACCCCCATCGCTTGATTTCGTTACGGAAAGCAGACAATCAAACTGTTTTCTATTTGAAAACAGATAAGGGCGTTGAAGATGCACTAGTTTCTGATCAAATTAGACCGAGTGACCGTTACAGTAACGGCTCATTTATCATTGATACAGCTAAAGACGGTACAATCGTTGATATATGGGAAGATCGGAAAGAAGATGAGAAAAAACCTGAGTAGCATTCGCTATTCAGGTTTTTCCTGAAAATAGGTGTGGAATATGACTGAATTTACGTTAAAATCCGGAATATTTATTAGCTTTGGAGCTTTTCTTCAAGGCTTCGCAATGGCTATGTTTCTTTTTCCTCATGACATACCTTCTGGTGGAGCAGCAGGTATTGCCATCTTATTAAACTATTTTCTTCATTTACCATTAGGGGTTGCCTTATGGTTATTTAATATTTTGGTGTTGGCTATTGCATTTAAATGGTTAGGTTGGAGAAAAGCTGTAGCAACAATTTCGGCAATAACAATTACCTCACTAACAATTTCAATTTTGGAAACTAGCAATCTCTCAGCTGCTATGGGAAAATCTTTATTTGCAGATCTAGTTATTGGAGCTATTATCTTTGGATTTGGTGTAGGATTTTTATTTAGATACGGTGCCTCTTCTGGGGGAATGGCGATTGTTGCTTTACTTATTGAAAAATATCGGGGCAAAGCACCAGGAAAATCAATGTTTTATATTAATACATCTATATTCTTGCTCATTTCTGTCATTAAGGATTGGAAAATTATTCTACTAGCAATTTTTTGCCAATGGTTATCCACAAAGGTAATTGATCTCGTCTACCAATATAAAAAACCTGTTAAAAAGTTGGCAAAAGCCAGCTAACAAAAAGCACTGTACTTTGAGGGTACAGTGCTTTCTTCATTACCTCAACGCGTCCCGCTCAATATTGACTTCCTCAATTAATTCTTCCATATCCTTATCACTTGTGTTGTGAACACGGTTTTCTAGGTTATTAAATTTCTGATCAACGTTCCGTGGGTTAGCATCTGCACTAATTCCGATTTCCTTACCGATACTGTCGTTAAGTATACTTTCTTTTTTGCCGTCTGGATGAGTACTACTTGGTTGAAATCCTTTTCCTAAAACCATTCTAATCCTCCTTGTCCAATCATTCTTTCTTATCATGTCAAATTACTTCAGAATTATTAGGTAAGTGTTTTTTTTCACCAGTTAAAAAATCATTCCTATTGGAATGATTTCAGTTGTATTAATGTTTTCCTTTACATTGTGAGGTAGTTTTCTGGAGACAATCCTGACAGTAACCCATTTCTCCATCAAACTCATACCATTGCCAACAGTTTAAGCATTTTTTATACAGGACCTGATTGATTAAGAGGTCATAGCCATAATAGGTCATTTTTTTTTCGATTCTCATAATCACTCTACCCTCCATCTAGCATATAGGCCAATATATGAGGGGAAAAAGCAAAGTGTGAAATGATAAAAGAGGAAAAAAGCAGCTAACTTTTTTCCTCTTCACAGTACTCCGTATTAATTTCTAAATTCATCCATAGCTTTTTGTGCAGCCTGCATCATATTGTTGTTTCCATTGTCATTACGATTTCTCATCATGCTGTATGCGGCTGCCCCTACGCCCAATCCTACGATCGTCATCATAAGTGGCCTGTTCATGTCACCATTCTTTTTTCTTCGTCCCATTCCTAGCATCGACAACATCTCCTTAAATGGTGGATTGGATAAAACGGAGTTGTTTGAATTGTAAACCCAAACAATTTTAGTATGAATCATTCCCCCAATTGAAAAACATGGGAATAATAAGAAATTGATATATTACGCTAAAACGAAACGAGACTTATAAGAACTAGAAAATCATTTTTTTACAGTTAGGATAAAAATTCAAATTAAATAAATAATAATTACAGAAATTAGCAACGGTAAGTGGGGGTGAAGACCATGGCTGAACTAACAACAAAGGAATTAGCTTTCATTGAAGATCAAATCCGAGCAGAAGCAATTATTGCAAAAACAATGAATTGGTGTGCAACACAATGTAGCGACCCAGAATTAAAAAGTAATTTGGAACAACTTGCTGAACAACACCAATTGAAGATTGCGGATTTATCTCAATACTTTAATCGTGGGATTGTTCAATAACCAAAGGGGGTGTTCACATGCCAAACAATATGGAAGGTCGAGGTTTAACCGATCGTGAAATGTTACAGCTTTGTCTAGAGCTTGAAAAAGGAAGGGTCTTAAGCTTAAGTAGCACAATGGTTGAAGCAAGTCATAAAGAATTGAGAGATATTTATCGAGACTGTCTTGATACAGCCTGCAATAATCAATATTCCTTATACGAGATCATGGAGCAAAGAGGCTGGTACAAAACAGAAAAAGCAACAACTGAGCAAATTGGTCGTGTACAAGCATTAATGCAAAACAATTTACATCCAGATGACCATTTTTCGAGGTGAATAAAATATTTTTCGGCATACGAAAAAAATAATGTCAAAAAACACTTACAAAAAAAGCCATTCCTACTCATTAAACTGTACCCCTTGTAAAGGACATTTTAAAAAAAGACTAGGCAGCGTTAAGAAGATGATCTCTGTACTGTACAGGGGTCATCTTTTTTAAATCCCATTGGTATCTATAATTGTTGTAGTAATTCATATAACTCTTAATTTCCCTTTTTAGTTCATCAAAGGTTGAACATGGTTTTATGAATGCCTCGTCCTTAAAATGCCCAAAAAACGATTCCTGTGGAGCGTTATCCCAACAGTTTCCTCTTCTAGACATGGATTGACCTAACCCTAACTTTTTTACTTGTTTCTGGAAAGTAGGACTTGTATAGTGTCCGCCTTGGTCAGAGTGAATAAAGGCATCCTTAGCTAACTTTACTTTCTTATTCTTCTTTAATTTTATTAAAGTATCAGTGGCTAAATCGAGCGTAATTCGCTTTAACACATGGTAGGACAAAATTTCATTAGTTGATCCATCTTTAATGGTAGATAAATAGGCTTTCTGACCATTTCCATAGTACAGATAAGTGATATCTGTGAGTAATATCTTCCCTGGGACTCCTTGCTTAAATTCTCGATTTAATAAGTTAGGTAGGACCCTATGTTCCTGTGTAGCTTTAATCATCCTTTTATACGGATTGGCTCTACGAATCGGACAAACGATGTCATATTTCTTCATTATCCTTCTAATTCTTTTCAAATTGTAAATAGTATCAAATTGACCTTCTAATGTCATTTTAATTTGTCTAGCACCCTTCTTACGCCTTTTGAAATTGAAGGCTTTTAGGATGATCTCTTTTACAATCTCATCTTCTGCATCTCTTTTTTCTCTATGTTCCTTTGATTGTGAAGTGAAGTAATTGTAATAACCAGAACGTGATACTCCAGCTGTTTCACATAAATAGCTAACCATACTTTTAAGTTGATATTTTTCAATAACAGAGTGAATAAGTAAAAATTTTTGTTCGGCTGATAACTTTACTTCTTCAGCCTCCTTTCGGCAAAGTTGATCTTTTTTAACAGTTCATTCTCAGCTTTTAATAAGTTATTTGCAGCTTCCAACCGTGCATATTTTTCTTCTAACGAGAGTTCTTTATCGTTTGGTCTACCTGAGTTTCCTTTTCTAGTATCTCTTAGTCCAGTTACTCCGTTTTCCCTATAAGCAGCACGCCATCTCTTCCCTGAAGATTCAACACGATCCATCCCAATAATTTCAATATCAAAACCGTTCTCTTCAAATATTTGTCTCGGTGTTTTTCCCTTTTCGTTTTCAGCTATGAAGAGACGTTTAAACTCATCAGTATAAGTAATCCCCTTAGAACTGACAGACTTCACGTATGGATTACCTGATAGTAACTTTATTTCTCTTTCTGTAAATATCTTTTTACTCATTTGATCTTTCCCCAATCCCATTTTTTCTTTAATTATACAAAAAAGTACCCTATAGGCAGACTTTTTTTAATGTCTACTCTATAGGGTACAGTTTACATTAAAGGAATGGCTTTTTTTGTTACAATCACAACGCAGATGTAACAATAACGAAATATTTCTTTAAACTATTTTTAAGGTAACTAAGATGATCTGACAAAAAAAGTAACTCAATCATGACGAACATTAGGAAAATAACCGGAGCCTTGTAACTATTTGTCTCTATAAACTTTGGAATGATTTAACGAAATTGTTAATAAACTTTAATGCATATTACAAATGTTACCAAACAAGGGAGGTTATTTTTTTGAAAGCAAAACGTATATTACTAGCTTCATTGTTTCTAATGTTACTCCTCGTTTTTACAGGCTGTTTTAGTCAGGATCAAGAAACAACAGACAAAAAAGACCCAAAAGAAACGACTAACACGACTGACTCAAAACCAACTGATCAGAAAGAACAACCGAAAGCTGAAAAGAAAGTATTAAAACTGAACAACGTTTCAAATCCAGGCTCACTTCATCCTCAGTTAGCTCAAGGAACACATGAGTCTTGGGTGCTTGAGCACTCGTTTGAAGGTTTAACAAAGAAAACGCCTGAAGGCAAGATTGTTCCTGGAATGGCAGCAGATTGGACATTTAGTGATGACGGTTTAACTTGGACATTTACATTAAAAGACAATATTCAATGGTCAAACGGAGATCCGGTAACAGCTCACGATTTTGAATATGCATGGAAATTCGCGCTAGATCCTGCCAATGCTTCTTATTATTCATACCAACTTTATTACTTAGAAGGTGGGGAAGAGTACAATACGGCAGAAGATGGTGCAGACATGAATGCCCTTCGTGATGCTGTAGGGGTTAAAGCAGTAGACGACAAAACGCTAGAAGTTAAACTAGCAAAACCAACACCATATTTCCTAGATTTAACTTCTTTCTATACGTACTACCCAGTGCACAAAGGGAATGCTGAAGCTCATTCAAACTGGGCGTTAAGTGGAGACAATTACGTTTCTAACGGGCCATTTGTTTTGGCTGAGTGGAAACAGAAAGAAAGTATGAAACTAGTAAAAAATCAAAACTACTATGACAAAGATCTTATCAAACTTGATGAAGTAGATTTTGTCATCATTGATGATGAGAATACCGCTTGGCAAATGTATCGTACAGGCGAATTAGACCTTGTCTATCCACTTCCGCAAGATGTGACAGGTCAATTAAATGCAAGCAACGATCCAGAGTTCCGTATTGGACCTGACTTAGCTGTTTACTACTATAACTTAAACACAACTGTCAAACCTCTAAATAACCAAAAGGTTCGTCAAGCTTTAGGTATGGCTATTGATCGCCAAGCGATTGTTGAACACGTCTCTCAAGGTGGCCAAACACCAGCTTATGGTGTTGTACCTAAAGGGATCCCTGATGTAAGTGGGGACTTTAACGAGAACGGCGGAAAATTATTTGAAGAAAATGCAGAAAAAGCAAAGGCACTATTAGCTGAAGGGCTAGCAGAAGAAGGCCTTTCAAGCTTCCCGAACATGGTCTTAACGTATAACACGAGTGAAGGTCACAAAGCAATTGCTGAAGCTATTCAAGAAATGTGGCGTAAAAACCTTGATGTGAACATCACCCTTGAGAACGTTGAATTCCAAGTGAAACTTGACCGCGAAAAAGCAGGTGACTTCCAAATTTCACGTGCTGGTTGGATCGGAGATTATGTTGACCCAATGACATTCATTGATTTATGGCATTCTAAGTCGCCATTCAATGATGCTCGCTATAACAATCCAACCTATGACCAACTAGTGGAAAAGGCTCAAAGTACAATGGATCAAAGTGTTCGTATGACAGCTATGCATGAAGCACATGCGTTATTAATGGAAGAAATGCCGGTCATCCCAATTTATTTCTACACAAAACCATACACATTGAAACCTTATGTTACAGGCATTTTTGATCCAATTAACAGTTACCCCCAATTTATGTTCGCTGATATTAACAAGTAATTCATTCGAAGGTATGTTCTCAACCCCCGAGAACATACCACATTTTTATAAGGAGGTGTAGGTTATGTGGAAATATATCGGAAAACGGTTTCTCTGGTCATTGGTCACGCTTTGGGCGATTATTACAATTACGTTCTTCTTAATGCATAGTATCCCCGGCAATCCATTTTTACAGGAAAGTAAAATGCCACCTTCTGTCTATGAAAATCTCCAGAAACACTATAACCTAGATAAACCGAAAATCGTTCAATATGGGTTATATTTTCAATCACTAGCAAAACTAGACTTTGGTCCTTCAATGAAATCCTCAGCTATGACTGTCAACGACTACATAAAACAAGGCTTTCCGGTTTCGTTGCATTTAGGGCTTCAAGCTTTAATTATCGCTGTTACGTTTGGATTAATATTAGGCGTGATTGCCTCACTACATCGAAATCGTTGGCCAGATTATCTATCAATGATCCTCGCCATTGTCGGGATATCTGTTCCGAATTTTATTTTAGCGACTTTTTTAATTAACTTTGTCGCAGTTGAATGGGGACTATTACCCGTTGCATTATGGAAGGGCTGGGAGTATACGATACTTCCATCGATTGCTCTAGCGATGATGCCAATGGCTTATATCGCTAGACTGATGCGTTCAAGCATGCTTGAAGTGATGAATCAAGATTATATTGTTACTGCCAAAGCAAAAGGGCTGCCAAGACCTGTCATCATTATTAAACATGCGATACGTAATGCAATTCTACCAATTGTCACAGTTATCGGAATCATTTCGGCGAACCTCATTACTGGTAGTTTCATCATTGAAAGCATTTTTGGTATTCCAGGCATGGGTGAAATGTTTGTAAAAGGTATTGCTAACCGTGATTACCCAGTGATCCTTGGTTCCACCATTTTTTATAGCTTCATCCTAATTTTTCTAATTTTTATAGTGGACATTGCCTATACGTTGATTGATCCAAGAATAAAAATTACAGGGGAGAGTAAATAAATGGAAAAAGGAACAGAAAGACATTTAACCGAGGATCTTTTTCAACCTCTTGAAAGGAATTTAAAAGAAGCGGAAAAAATTGCTAGACCAACCGTTTCATATTGGTCTGATGCGTGGAGACGCCTAAAGGAAAACAAACTAGCGATGCTAGGTTTATTTATTATTATTTTTCTAGTAATTATGGCGATCATTGGCCCACATTTAAATGATTACAAGTATTACGAACAGAATTTTATGGAAAAGAATCAACGACCAAGTTCAGAACATTGGTTCGGTACTGACCAATCTGGAAGAGATTTGTTTACCAGAGCATGGCATGGAGCGAGAATTTCGTTGTTTATTGGATTTATGGCAGCACTTATCGATTTTGTTCTTGGTATCCTTTACGGTGGATTTTCAGCCATTCGTGGTGGGAAAACTGACAACATTTTAATGAGGATTGCTGAAGTGTTATATGCCATACCATATTTATTAATGGTCATCATGATGATGATTATCTTAGAACGAGGCATATGGCCATTAATCATTGCAATGACCATCACCGGTTGGATTCCAATGGCACGACTTGTCCGTGGTCAAGTTCTCCAATTAAAAGAATATGAGTTTATTCAAGCTGCAAATGCCATGGGCGCAAGTACTTGGTGGACACTAAGAAAGCATATGATCCCAAATACAATGGGACCAATTCTTGTAAATGTTACGTTAACAGTACCAACAGCCATATTTGCTGAAGCTACTTTAAGCTTTCTAGGATTAGGTATTCCTGCTCCTCAAGCAAGCTGGGGGACGATGGCCAGTGATGCGCTAGGCAGTATCTTAGTAGGAAACTTCTATCAATTGTTTATTCCAGCCATTCTTATTTCTTTAACGATGTTCGCATTTAATGTTCTAGGAGACGGGCTCCGAGATGCACTAGACCCACGTCTACGTAACTAGAGAAGGGAGTTACAAAACATGAAGCCATTATTAGAGGTAAAAAATCTAGAAGTGTCCTTCCATACGTATGCTGGTGAAGTCCAAGCAGTTCGAGGGGTCAATTTCGAAGTGAAACGAGGAGAAGCAGTAGCAATTGTAGGTGAGTCTGGCTGTGGAAAAAGTGTGACTGCCAAAACCATTATGAAACTACTTCCTACACCTCCAGCAAAAATAAAGAATGGTAGTATTTTATTTAACGGCATTGATCTTACCACAAAGTCAGAACGAGAAATGCAAAAAATACGAGGCAATGAAATCGGGATGATCTTTCAGGATCCGATGACTTCATTAAATCCAACGACAAAGATTGGACATCAAATTGCTGAAGGCTTACTCCGACACAAAAAACTATCTAGAACTCTAGCTTTTGAACAAGCGATTGAAATGCTGAGATTAGTTGGGATTCCAAACCCAGAAAAGCGAGCGACTCAATATCCTCATGAATTCTCAGGAGGGATGAGACAAAGAGCCATGATTGCAATTGCCCTAGCCTGTCAACCCAAGCTCCTCATTGCCGATGAACCGACAACTGCGCTAGACGTCACGATTCAAGCGCAAATTCTTCAGCTGATGAAGAGCTTGCAGGAAAAATTAAATACGTCGATTATTCTGATTACACATGATTTAGGTGTTGTAGCTGAAACCTGTGAAAAGGTTGTCGTCATGTATGCTGGTCAAGTGGTTGAGACAGGAACAGTGGAAGAGATATTTGCTAATCCCAAGCACCCATATACCAAGGGTCTCTTGAAGTCTGTTCCTAGACTAGATATGGATCGTAGTAGAGCTTTAGATCCGATTATCGGCTCACCTCCAGATCTATTAGCTCCGCCAAAAGGCTGTGCTTTTTATCCTCGTTGCGATCACGCAATGGCCGTCTGCAAAAAGTTTAACCCTCAATTAGAACAAATTGGTGGAAAACAACAAGCGGCTTGCTGGCTATATCATCCAATGGCACAGGCAGTAAGGGGGGAAGTCTAGATGAACAATACACCTTTATTAGAGATTAGGAACCTTAAAAAATACTTTAACGTCGACGGGAAACAATTAATGGCTGTTAATAATTTATCTTTACGGATTGAAGAAGGGGAAACAGTTGGTTTGGTTGGCGAAAGTGGCTGTGGCAAATCTACCGCTGGTAAAACGATTATAAGGCTTTACTCTCCTACCGATGGGGAAGTTATCTTTAACGGGCAAAATATTGTAAACCTTTCCAATCGGGAAATGAATAAATTACGACGAGAAATGCAAATCGTTTTCCAGGATCCTTACGCTTCATTAAACCCGAGAATGACCGTGGAAGACATCATTGGTGAACCATTAGATCTTCATAAGGCTGCAACAGGAAAACAGAGGAAACAACGTATTAAGGAGTTGTTAGAACTAGTAGGTCTAAACGCAGAACATATGAACAGGTTTGCTCATGAGTTTAGCGGTGGTCAAAGACAACGGATCGGAATTGCACGAGCGCTGGCTTTAAATCCAAAGTTTATTGTTTGCGACGAACCAATTTCTGCTTTAGATGTTTCGATCCAAGCCCAAGTTGTGAACTTATTAAAAGACTTGCAGCAAAAACTAAATCTAACCTATCTATTTATTGCACACGATTTATCTATGGTAAAATATATTTCCGACCGGATCCTTGTGATGTATCTTGGGAATATGGTGGAACTAACAGATAGTGACTCACTATATGCAGACCCGTTGCATCCTTATACAAAAGCGTTGTTAACATCTGTCCCAATTCCTGATCCAACAATTACGAGAGAACGTATTATTATTGAAGGCGAAGTTCCAAGCCCAATCAATCCACCAAGTGGCTGTGTGTTTCGAACCAGGTGCCCAGTTGCGATGGATATTTGCGCGCAAGCAATTCCAGAGTGGAAAGAGGTAAAACCAGGACATTTTACAGCCTGTCATTTATATGAATAAACATATAGGGGAGTCGAAGACATTTATCATTGTGATAGATGTCTTTTTTTCGTTATAGTAAGTACTATGGAAAAGTTTAGTAAATCTGCAACTTTTTTTAGGGGTGGAACGTTGTTTAAGTGAAAGGGGGAGCAATCATGCAGCTTGAAGAGGTATATAAACTTTATGTAAATGACTTATACCGGTATTTGTTTTCCCTTTCGAGAGACCATTTTGTTGCAGAAGATCTGGTACAAGAAACATTTTTTCGAGCTTTTTTAACATTAGAAGATTATGAAATTAGCAATATTAAAGCTTGGTTGTTTCGAGTAGCTTATAACGCATTTATCGATAGACAGAGGAAGAACAAACGAATTGTGTTAGGCGAAAATATGGAAGAAGTAACAGTGTCGAATGTACGTTCCCCTGAAGAAAAGATTTTGGAGCGTGAAGGACTTGATCAATTGCTAGAAGACTTAAATTCTCTACAAGAAAATGAAAAACAGGCCATTCTTCTATGCGATTTACATGGACTTCAGTATCAAGAAGCTGCAACTATTCTTGATCTAAAGTTAAATACATTCAAAAGCCACTTGCTTAGAGGCCGAAAGAAGCTTACCGAAATTGTTAAAGAAAGGATGAGACGAGATGAAAGAAGATAACCAAACAAACGATCCTAATAAAAATATCTACGAAAAATATATGAAAAACATCAAACAAGAACTATCGCATACTCAATTATCTGAAGAAGCGCAAACGAAGATTATTAATACCGGGAAACAAACTGCACGGCTAACCAATATTCTTATCAGTTTAGCAATTCTCCTACTCCTGTTACCGATGATGACCTTGTTCACTTATATGTATTACGGCGGCATTAGTGGAAAAGCAAATAATTATTTAGAGGTCGTTGCAAAAACGATCTATGTTACCGAACCAAACACGAGCCTTGAGATGATGAGGATTGAAGATCACATTGGTTTATTTTCAATGGAGATCTCCTTTGAAACCTTTAAACGAATTGGGAAAGAGGACTATAAAGCAAGTGATTATAAAATTCCATTTTCAATGAGCACTCCGAGTTTTCCGAAAAGAACCTATTATCTAGAGCGTCCACTTCCAACTATACCAGGAATTGAGACCGAAACACTTTTTCATCCTAATGCAAGAATACCATTTGGCATTAGCCAAGAGTGGGAGATGCTAGACAAACTACCGGATGGAACAGTGGCAGAAGTTTATGTCTCACTTTCGAACCTAATGGAGCCACAGGAGTTAGCAGCAAGTTTACCTTCTGAAACAGATTTGCGTTGGTTTGCCGTTCACAGTGGCTTTGAAGCAAGACAGTTGAGTCGTGATGGATTACCACTGACACCAATTGGCTATCCAGCTCAAATCGATAAGACAACATGGTCGCCTTTTAACGGCAGAGAACAAACAAACGAACAAGTGTTTTTAGAGATTTTAGAACTATTAGAAAAAAATGAAGAAATTGCCGTAAAAGCTGCTAGAGCTAAATCACTAGAGATTAGTGAACGTCTTCGCTTTATCAACGAGCATGGTATCCAAGTGTATGGTGCTGTTGTTACTGGTCCAGTACCTGAACTAAGGAAACTTCGTGGGCTAGATGGCATTAGAGCAGTCAAGGTAGGGGAGGTAAAACTATGGAACTGGAAATAAAACAAAGAAAAATAGGAAAGTTACAAACTTTGTCAGGGTTAATTTCCTTTTTAGTCGGATTAATTTCTTTAGCCGTTCTTAATGTCACCCTGCTACTTAAAACAGAAGAATTTCCAGCGTTTTTTCTCTTTCAACTGCCGATATTAGGATTTTTCTTAGGAGTCATTGGCTTATTTACCAGGAATAGATCACGACTATATGCATGGTGGGGGATCGGTTTAAATAGTTTTATTTTGGTATTTACTATTTTAATGTTCATTCTGGCTTATACTATTAATGCAAAGCCGTAGAAAACATTGCTATTGAGATCGTTTTAGAGTACATGGTATCTAGGGATTGTGAGTTGGAAGCTATAGAGTTAAATTTGAAATAGATCATAACGAAAAAATGGTATATATCTTAACCATTGATAATCGTGGTGATGTGTATTAGTATTAAAAAGACCATTTGGCACATATCCTGTAATGGTCTTTTTTGACTTTTAGATTATTTGTTTATCCTACATAATAATGATGATTTAGCTGTAGAACTAAGGTTTGAACCTGTTGACAAAATTAGAATTTTAAAGAACTTGAAAAATTAAGAAATGGTTAAAAAAATCAATTTGTTTTGGTAGAAAAAGAGCAGCAGCTATTTTAATAAGCAGTTATATGAGGAGGTACTATGTATGACAAATATTCATAAAGAATTGTCCCTAGAACAACGTGAACAACTATTCAAAACTTTGAAAGTACGTTTTGAGAAAAACAAGCACCGCCATGAAGGTCTTGAATGGGCGAAAGTACAAACTAAAATAGAATCTAGGAAAGAAAAACTGTGGTCACTCAATGAAATGGAAGAAACCGGCGGAGAACCAGATGTTATAGGATATGACGATAAGACAGACGAATATATCTTTTATGATTGTTCTGCCGAAAGTCCTAAAGGTCGCAGAAGTATTTGTTACGACCGTGAGGCATTAGAGGCTAGGAAAAAACATAAACCAGAAAATAGCGCTATTGATATGGCAACTGCCATGGGCATTGAACTTTTAACCGAAGAAGAATACAGAGAGTTGCAAAGACTTGAGCAATTCGACTTAAAAACATCAAGTTGGGTGCAAACACCTGATCAGATTAGAAAACTTGGTGGAGCCATATTTTGTGATCGTCGTTACGACACTGTCTTTATGTACCATAATGGTGCCGATTCCTACTATGGGGCAAGGGGATTTCGTGGTTCGTTAAGGGTGTAGTATCATTCCGTCCATAACGCGAATCTGATGTTTAGTTAGTAAAATTCTAATTCAACATCAAGGCCATATCTAATTAGATTGTTCCTTTAATGTTGGCCTTAATTGTTATCTACTTTGACACAATTTTTTGTTTCTAGTAGTCCTTAATCTAATGCTATAATGTGTGTATGAAAGAAAGAAAAGTGGAGTGATTATAGTGGAGCAAATATTAAAGCAAATACTTGATGAACTTCAACATGTTAACAACCGACTTGATAGGTTAGATAAAGGCCAAGAAAACCTTCATTTCGAACAGGAAAGAACTCGGTCTGAGCTAGAGAGCCTTAAGCTTGGTCAACAGAGTCTACGTGTCGAACAGGAACGAACTCATTCTGGACTAGAGAGTCTTAGGCATGGTCAAGAGAGTCTACGTGTCGAACAGGAAAGGACTCATTCCGGACTAGAGAGTCTTAGGCATGGTCAAGAGAGTCTACGTGTCGAACAGGAAAGGACTCATTCTGGACTAGAGAGTCTTAGGCGTGGTCAAGAGAGTCTTCATTCTGGACAAGAAAAGCTTCAACTAGGACTAGACCAGTTAAAAGATAACATTATTAATGGACTTGGACCTTACTTTGAACAAATTGAGAAACACATCGATGCAAAAACCGACGACATTAAACATGCATTAGAAGAACAGCAAGGAGTCATTGAAATATTAGCAGCTCGTTCAATTAAGCATGAAAGCGAGATAAAAGATTTTAAACGCATACTAAAAAATCAATAAGAGAAATAAACTAAAATATACCCCGGAAATTATTTGGACTAAAACAGGATAGAATTTATTATTATTTATTAGCCTAATAATAATCCGAGTGAATATATTGGTAGAATACGAGTTGCAACAGCAACTCGTATTTAGTTTATTAAATCACTACTTACTCATGTTTGTTGAAGAAGTAGACTACCGGAGGTGTACAAACAAGATGAAAATACGAATACATTTTTTATTCTTTGCGTTTTTACTATTAATACTATCAGCTTGTAATGATAATGACGGGTTCAAGACAAATATTGTTGGAAATCCCGTTCATACTCTGGAAAATCCTTATACCGCTGAAGAAGCAGCAAAGAACGGAGATATTTTGGTAGGAACGCAAGAAAACCTGGAGAGGTTTTATGATTTCTTGAGAAATGTGGAAGAAGGGAAATCAGATCTTATTCGGGTTACGTACTATACTCATGAAGGAGCACCGATATATCATAATCTCGTATTTAACGAGAGAATTGAATACACTTTTGACTATACCCAGGATGCCTATTCAGGTAGCAATAATAGTCCAGATAGTATCCAATCAACTTATTGTTCTGGTTTAATTCAGGACGATACTGAAAAAGAAGCTTATGTTTTAACTGGCTGTGAATATGAGCATATAAGCCGTAATTTCCGCTTAGTCGTTAGCAAGAATTGAAGAGGATCCTAACGGCTTGAATATACAATTTGTTAAGATAAGCCCGGTTCAGTGAACTGGGCTTTTTCTTATATAAAATGATAATAATTCTAATCTAGGAGATAATAATAGTAATTAACAAATCATAAATTAGCAAATTAGGATTAAATTTTTAAATCTATGAAAACAAGATTAAACTTGTGCAAATTTGATATGGACCGAATAGTTAGTTTACATAACACAGATTAAGGATCAATACAGGAACAAAATATAGACCGGTTATAAACAAGTGTTAATCAAATAACTGTAGTTAATTATCAATTTAATTGATACTAAAGAGTTTAAGTTATAGATTAAATTCAAATGCAACCAATTTTGCTACTGAACATAGAAAACCTGGAGTCTCTCAAGAAATTTTTCGTTTTGTCTCAAAACTAAGAGTTTACTTATTAAATGAGACCCCTCTTCTTGGTTTCTAAATTGGTGCGCATAATATATATTATGTAAACTAGATAAAAATCAAATTGGAACAGCAAATGCTGCCCCTTATATTTCGTTCATCTTCACCTACAAATATAATATTTTACAAAGAACTTACTAATTGCCGTTGGACTTAGGCTTATCTATTGTAAGTTTCTACTTCCTATACCGATTTGTTCTATATACGTTAGACGGCTTAACATTTTTCTTTTGAAGATCCTTTACTATATACAAAAATGACCCACCGTGGTCCGCATACTAAGAGGCGTGGTGGGTTCTGTTATTCTTAAATTATACCTTGTATACACCTTTGTCAATAAATAGTGCATATATTGTAACTTTTCTTATTCCAACCCATTACCTCATTATTGTAGCTCACTCGGCATTCTGACTTTGAATGGTTCCATTCCCCTCTGGCTATACCCGTCATTCCAGACAGCAATTGACTGGCCAACCTGAAGCTCTGGAAACTCCTTCATATTTGTTCCATCTATCGTAATATGAGGTCGGTATTGATCAGATTTTAAGAGTTCAAGTGAAGTAGATGCGAGTTCCTCTACTGTCACGCCATACATGACTACCAATGTGTTTTCTTCCTCGTTTTTAGAAATGATGGTAACCTCACCTGTATATTGATTTAGATCATTCCCTAATTCGTTAATTTGTTGGTAGATCTCTCGTATTTCATGTAAATACCTTTGTTGCATCACAGGTTGACGTTGAGACTCATACCAGAAATAGCGATCTTGTTCCTGAATTGCTGCTATTTTTTCATCGAACAACACTAGCTTACGAGCCAAGTCTCCCAACACCTGCTCCATAAAATTATCGATATGTTTTGTTTGCCAATATAAGTAACTCATCCTACGGAAAATATACCAATCAATACTGCGGTTTTCAAAGAACATATCGTATTGTTGTTCGCTCGTAAACCAAAATTCATTGACACGGTAAAACTCTATTTGGCTTGGCTCATTCAAGCTTACCGAATCACTTAAATGAATAAGATTCACTAATTGCTTCGACCACGTTGCTGCCATTTCTCTTGCAGAGTCAATAAGCTCCCGAGTCTCTAAATAGTCTTCGCTCGCTTGTATCTGATTAATAATAGCAACAAGCTCACGCGATGTATTCCAGTCATGAAGGGCGTGCCTAAAAGATGTGTCTACCTTAGCGACATAGCCTTCATTTAACATACGGTAGTCTTTTGATAAACTTCTTATTTCCATAGCTTGATAGATCATAATTGCCATGACTAGCAATAATGTAGCACGTTTGAGCCACTTCTTCATTTTTAAATGTTCCATTCCTTTTTCCTTTCCATCGTTCCTAAAAAACAAAGTTTAATTAACCTTTTCTCTCTGACATATTAATTAGTTGCGTTCTACCCTTTCTATACCTAAGATACTTCTCTTATTACCGTCTCATATACACGCACCTCATACAACATACAATTATTAGCAATCGCATTTCACCACTAGTTTCACTAGAGTAATATCCAATTTATTGGAGTGCTTATAGTAAGTAAGTTGCTATTTACCACAACTCTTCTCCTATATCAAACAGCTAGGTTAATACAGCAAAGTTAGGAACTGCCATTGTTACACTTCCGAATTAACAGTTACACTCAATTGAAGAAAAACTATCAAAAAAAAGAGTGCATAACGCACTCTTAGTTACTGGTTTTACTTTTTAAAATATAAAGTTCTTTCTCCAGTTTATTTACCTTATCAAAAATAAAATCAACGTCAGTAATTCTTGATTCATTGGTTAATTCAAACTGTCCACCGACACCTTCAAGCTTTGCTTCAATACCATCAAATCGATTATGCATATCTGATTTTAAGTCGTTAATGTCCGATTTCATACTTTTCATTTCTTTTCTCATTTCAGTGAGTAGATCAAGAATTTGTTTCTCCATGTTATCACCTCTATCAAGATTATAATAGATCACTGGTAAATTAGCACTAGTTTTTAATTGAAAATATGGACTTTTTTGTTCCAATATTGCAATACATTCAATTTAGCAATGTTGTTAATTTTCTGGCATAGAAAAGGTTGTTACTCTATAAATTCTTTAAAAAATTCTGTTGATTTTTCTATTTGTTCTAACCTGGATAAAACTTCTTTAAATTGAAAATCTACTTTATCAAATCTTTCTAAGATGATTTTGAGTAGTTGTTCATTATCCATTTTAATCACCTCTTATAAATACTACTTTTTATTATACTGCGAAGTACCCCATAAACTATGCTAATCAGTATCAACAATCATAATATTAATCGTATCCTGCTCAAAACAACCAAATATCCGATTTATCGTAGCCGTGTTTATTGCAGGTACAAGTCTTATGTATTTCATTTGTTTTTCAGTTGGTTCGTAATCCAAATCATCCTTGTAGAAACAGCCAAATTCATCTATGTCGATACTTATTTCGTATTTATGTTCCGATTTAATAAAAAGTGTCTCTACGATATCTACTTTTTTGTATGGCAAATCGTCGCTTAATTCAGAAAACAAAAGCTCTTTCTTATTATATTTATATATATATTTAAAAGTTTCATCGGTTACGTCATCAAAGTCATACGTAGCATATACTGCCCCGTTAATTTCAAAAAATAAATAACTGGCGAACTCAGTAGTTACTACTAGTTTCACTTTAAGGTGTTTTAAGATACGACCAGATGGAGTTGCTAAATTAGGAATATCCTTATGTTTCCCCTTGCTTTTACAATCTTTACAGATGTGTTGGCGGTGACCTTTTCCACTAAACTTTTCATTTGCTCGATAGCGACCACATACAAAGCAATAGTGTCCGCTCCTCTTCTTCCCCATACATACGACTTCCTTATTAATTATTTTTGTACTACACTGTATCTCTTTTTTACTCCCAATCAATTAATAGATTTTGATAGGTTTCTTTCTCCTCTTCGGTTAACATGTTTAAGTCCTTTTTTGCCTGGATAATTAAAAATTCATCATCCCAGCCATTGTAATTAAACATTTTCCAAATCTCTTGATTTTTCTTATGGAATTGGTGAATATGTTAAGTTAGCTCATAGTATGGGAGCTCTCCAGATTTCCATGCTTGAAAGTTTGCATATAACGGCTCTAATGCATCTTCAGTCACTTTCTTATTGTATAACTCGACAATTTCCCTATCACGTTTTCTCTCTGACTTCGATTTCTTTCGTTTGACCATTGTTTTTAAACTCCTGCTTTTTTTGTTAATATAGTAAGTATATCCTATCAATTATTTAAAATAAACGGATGACATATAAGGAGAAAAATGAATAAACTTGAGGAACAGCTTAAGCTGAAAATTGAGGAATGCAATAGACTGAAGCAAGAAAACAGTAAATTAAGAGAGTTGCTGAAACTGCATAACATTCAAGTGGACGAACCTAAACTAATACAAAATAAAAATTTTAAATCAAACCAGCAAGTGATTAAAGAAAGGCTTGATTTATTCAAACAATTATTTCAAGGACGAACAGATGTTTCCGCACTTCGCTGGGAAGCAGCCAATGGTAAGTCTGGGTATTCCCCTGCGTGTAAAAACGAATGGCATTCTACTTTATGTAACAAGCCGACAATAAAATGTGCTCAATGTTCAAATCGAGAACTCTTACCTTTGACTGACAAAGTTCTATATGACCACCTTTCTGGAAAGACTACGGTCGGTATTTACCCTATATTACCGGATGACAGTTGTATGTTTTTGGCTGTCGATTTTGATAAAAAGAATTGGCAAGAAGACGCTAAAGAATTTCTTAATACATGTAAGAAACTTAACGTACCAGCAAGCATTGAACGTTCTCGTTCCGGGAACGGATGTCATGTATGGATCTTTTTCAATAGCCCTCTTCCATCTTCACTTGCACGCAAACTAGGCAATGTGTTACTTTCTCGTACCCTGGAAAATAGATATGAAGTGGGAATTGAATCGTTTGATCGTCTATTTCCAAACCAGGATACCTTACCAATAGGTGGATTTGGAAACCTTATTGCCCTCCCACTTCAAGGACAACCAAGAAAGGTTGGGAATAGTGTATTTGTTGATGAAAACTTTATCACTCACTCTGACCAATGGGGATTCCTAGCCAAAGTAAAGAAAATGAGTGATGAAGAGGTTCGACGGATCACAGGTTTAGGAGGTTTACGTACTACTTCAACAAAAGACACTACTACCCCTATAATTATGCCTAAAAAGGTACAAGTCATAGTTAAAAACGGTATCTTCATTAACAAAGAAGGGCTTCCGTCCTCCGTGTTAAGTAAGATAATAAGTATAGCTACTTTTAAAAATCCAGAGTTTTATAAGGCTCAAGCAAAGCGTCTTTCTACGTATGGATTACAAAGAATTATTAATTGCTCAGACGATTTGGACAACTATATTGTTTTACCACGAGGGTGTTTAGAAGTGCTTGAGAAAAGTTTGCATGATCAAAATATTGAACTAGAAATTATCGACCAAACTAACATAGGTAATAAAAGGTCTATTCAATTTCAAGGGCAGTTGCGAGTTGATCAAGAAGAAGCAGTAAATCTACTCTTTAAAAATACTACAGGGACTTTAGCAGCAACAACCGGCTTTGGTAAAACAGTTGTCGCGGCTGCACTAATTGCTAAAAGAGGCGTAAACACACTAATAATCGTACATCGTAAGCAGTTAATAGAACAATGGAAAGAACGCTTAACAAGTTTTTTAGGTCATACAGTAAATATTATTGGTCAAATTGGCGGAGGAAAAGACAAAGCTACTGGTATCATTGATATCGCCACAATCCAAAGTTTAAACTATAAGGGACATATAAAGGATCTAGTCAAAGATTATGGTCAAGTTATCGTCGACGAGTGTCACCACATTTCTGCTTATAGTTTTGAAAAAGTACTCAAAGAGGTTGAAGCAAAGTATGTTCATGGATTGACAGCTACTCCCACTAGAAAAGATGGCCTTCATCCAATAATGAACATGCAGTTGGGGCCAATTAGATACAAGGTAAGTGCAAAAGACCAAGCGAAAGTCCTTCCGTTTGAACACATATTAATTCCAAAGTATACAACCTTTAAAAGTGCCCTTGAAGAGGAAAACAAAGACATTCAAAAAATATACAGAGAACTAATTAAGAATCATGAACGGAATCTAATGATATTTAATGATGTACTAGCCGAACTTGATAAAGGATCAGTACCACTCATACTAACCGAACGGCTCGAACACGTTAATGACCTAGTAAAAATGCTCAATGGCTTTGCGAAAAACATTATCACACTAACTGGTGGAATGAGTAATAAAGAAGAAAAAGAGAAGTTCAGTGCCCTAAGTCAAATAACGGATAATCAAGGAATGGTGATTATAGCCACTGGTAAATATATAGGCGAAGGCTTTGATTATTCTAGACTAGACACATTATTTTTAGCTATGCCATTTTCTTGGAAAGGGACACTACAGCAATATGTCGGAAGATTACATCGTGTCCATGAACAGAAAACAGTGGTCAAAGTCTATGACTACGTGGATAATAACGAGCCTATGCTTAAAAGTATGTTCGAAAAGAGGATGAAAGAATATAAAGATTTGGGATATAAATTATCTGATGTTAAGTCAGTAACACAGATGCAACTATTTTAATTAATTCATAGAACTTTTATGAAAAACAAAGAGTGTTGAAAAGAATTTTATCTCTTCCCAACACTCTTATAAAGCATTCACCTTTTCCACTTGCTTTACATACGTTAACTAGCCTTTGGCCTCTTCTGGTATTTGATTAGTTCTATCTTGTCACCTTTGAACTCTCTTTCAACTACCTTGTTCATCTCTTTATTCTTGTACGGCGATATCTTTATAGAAAGTAGCTTATATGTTAGATGGTCATGACTAATGACAGAGCCATGATGATCAACTACATCAATTTCTACTTCTAATAAGTATGTAGCTGCACTTTGTTTTTCAAAATGAATAAGCCTACAATTTCGATATCCTCCAGTTACCGACTCTCCGTATTCATCAAAAACAGATGAGATTATACTAGGAAAAATTAGTTCCAATAAAAAATTATTTTTATCAATTTCATTCATATTCTTAGAGTTTACATTAGTCGGCAGAGTGAAACCTGTTATAAGAATGATTGTAATTATAATTGAGTAGCTCCTCATGAATTCACTTCCTACATTGTTTTCTTATAATTTATTATTCCCTACTTTAAGATAAATCAAGATTAAAATGACCAAAGTAATAATTCCGCTTACATCTCTTTACTTTCAACCCGTTCTTTTTAGCCTTGAGGTTTATTGTCTGTATAATTATACAGCAATAACCACTCTATGAAACGCAAAAAAGCGTTCCTACAATAGAAACGCAATTCTTCCCATACCAAAACGATTGCTCCGTTAAGTATTAGACCTAAAGAAGAAAAAGTAGTTTTGGAAACAATTAATCTTTAATTAAATTGCCCTCTTCAAACGTATACTTTACTTCAGAGTATTCCTCACTAAATTCATCGACCACTACGTAGGCAATAAATAAACTTTTGTCTTCATCATATTGTACATAGTCCTGCTGATTGCCAAGTCCTAGAACCTCTTTTATACTTTGACTTTTTTCTAACTGTCCATTTTGCCATCTGACAATTGTTACATCTGGCCAATCCATGTGTAGCCCAGGAAATTGAATGACAAGTAATGTTTCATCCAGATCTGCAGTAAAAGGGGTTCCCCAGTCTTCAAATGTGAAAAACTTTTCTTCAGAGACATCAAATACAATATACTGCATTCTTCCTGGACCATTCGCAAGCAATTCAAAACTAGAATGAACAATTTGTTTCTTCTCTTGGCTTTCAAAGAGGATATCTATTACATATAACCCATCTGCATCTTCTTGTAATAAACCCTCACTTGTACAATCATTAAATTTATACGTATTATTATCATAATCTAAAAGTGAAACGGTAGCATAGTGACACAAGCTGTTTGGATCCGTATCCTTGTAAACATGGAGAGTAATGTCTTTTTCAATTAGTCTCCCTAAAGGAACGGACTTAATATATTCCCAGGTTTCTAATGGTTCACCTTCTACCAACTCATCAAGCTCAAGGAGTTTAAAGGAGATCTCTGCAACTTCAGGTGGAACAAATGCTGCTGCTTCTGTTCCGGGAGTGCTAGCGGTCTCCTTTACTTCAGGTGAACTAGAGGTAGAATGATTACCGCAAGCTGTTAAAAATAAGGCAATGAAACCTACTATATAGATGTTTTTTAAATTCATTGTACTGTAACCTCTCAAAATATATCTGATTTAAATAAACTGGTAAATGTCGATTTAAGACTATTAAAAGTGAACAGCTTCAATTTTTTACCTTATAAAGACATTGAGAAAAGTAATTTGATTTCCTCATTATATTTATGGAAAATGAATTGCAAGCAAATGAAATGGCACCATATATTACTATTCTTTGAGTTTAGATACTTTCATTTGTTTTCACCTTTAACGTTATCTGTGGACATTGAATTAAATAGAGGTAGACATAATCCCCCCTATAAATTTGCTTTAATCTTTTGAAGTTCTGGTTTTATTTTTGGTAATTCATTTTCAACTACTTTCCAGACAATAGATAAATCAACTCCAAAGTAATTATGAATTAAGACATCACGTAAGCCAGCCATTTCGCTCCAAGGAACTAACTTTTCTCGTTCCCTTAAATCCTTTGAACCCTTATTAATAGCTTCACCTATTACTTCAAGATTTCTAATTACTGCATCTTGAATTAATCTAGACGAAAGAAAGTCTTTCTCTTCCTGTACATATGAATTAATGTTATCAATACACTCAAGAATATGAGTTATATAAATTCGATCTGTTTTCATATATCAATAGCCTCACTTAGAACCTGTTGGCGTATTTCTTCGTGAATTGAATTTTCAGTAACTACATCAATATCTTTACCTAACCGTTCTTGTAACAGCTGCTTAAAACGAACTAAATCAAAAAGTGAACGATCTTTTTCAAACTCCACTAGAAAGTCAATATCACTATTTTCATTTTCTTGGTTACGAGCTACCGATCGGAATAATCTTATATTTTTTATGCCATTTTCATTTGCGATACGAATGATTTCGTCCCGCCTGTTTAGAATATCTTTTCGAACTGTCATTTTAGCACCTCGCTTTTAATTAATTTTAACATAAATAATTTATTTCTTTCCATTTACATCATATCTGCAGATCATCCCAAACCTGACTGCTTAGCTAAATTAATTCCTTTTTCATAAAGTAAGATTAGAAAGAAGAATATTTCTGTACATTATGAGTCTACTACTTAACAAGGTTTACCTATAATTAGTAATAGTGCAGTGGTAAACAACCTGTCATTATTTGGTACACTTCTTGTCATTAGTTAGTAAATATTATGTCAGAGGTCGTCCATTTCAATAGCTACCACCAATAAATTCCACAAAAAGAGCGCTAATTCCTTCTTGAATTAACGCTTCCGGTCAGAGATTGTAGTTTCTCCCATTATCTTTTTCGCAACTTGTAGACAGTCTTCTTTGCCAAAATCCTGACCAAACGCTTTCGTGAAAATTGATGCGATACCAGTTGCAAGAGCTTCTGGTGATTTAGCTTGTCTCAGTAGAGTAACAATTCTTGCTATCTCAAACTCATATTCATCATCAGGAGCAGCAGGTAGTAACCCAATTGGATCCCAATCATTAACGAACTCTTTTACTAATTTAAATTGATTATTGTACTTTATTTTTAATTCTTCCTTTGTAATAAAAATCTCTCCTTCTTACCAATTTCTAGTAGTACCAACATTAGTTTAAACAATATTTTTAAGCAAACGTTCATTCACTATCATTCCAGATATTAGGATTGTTAATTGTTAGATTTTCTCCACGCTCGATGAAATCATAACTATCTTTTGCACCAGTATACCAATCAACAACGACTAACTTCCCGTTTATATTACGCACGAGAAATTCAGTGACTTCACCATAACTACCTATAGTCTTATTTATTTGTACAGGAATGTGTAAATAGAGATAACCTCCATTCCCATCTTCAGTAAATTTCACTTCCCATGCGCCAATTTCAATATCCTGCACCAAATTGCTAGTAAGATCGTTCTTTGCATACACATCGTATTGTGATTTAATTTTCTGTTGAGTATACTGTTTAAGGTTATTGCTATCAATAAATGTGTCCAAATTAATATTTAAACCATTCCAGACCGCTTTATAATAGTCAGTCAATGCCCTCACACACATCTCATAGGCCGTTTCAATGTCAAGTTCGGATAGCTCACCTTCATTATGAGCTAAATATTTAGGAGAATTTTGTATTATCACCTTTTCAGTGATTGGAATAAATTCTGTATTTATAGCACTAACTGTAGTAATACCTTCTGAGATTACAGAGGTATTTTTTTCGTACTGATTAGTAGTAACCTCTCCACAAGAACTCAGCGTAAATAAGAGCACCGCTAACAGATAAGCATGTTTCATTTAATTTCCTCCAATTAAACTATTTACTTGCACACTCCTTTACTGTGTAGACGATGTTACTGTTAATTTTGTTACAAACGGAACGCTTTTTCTGAATTCCCCACCAAAATGGTTTTAAAAAGTTTAAGTTATCAATTAATCGTACTCTGTTGGCTAAATAAAAATAGCCGTCAAAGCGACGGCTGTAATACCCAATCAACATTTTTAGTTAACCCATTTTATAACTAATTGTTCCTACCTTCAATAACTTCTCTTATCTTCATATTATCTTCAACTTGAATTCGAAACGCATTAGCTGGCTCTGAATTATCGACAAGTAACCCTTTTTCCCCTTCGTCGTTCACTGCCAAATGCATTATTTTGGTTGTATCGTCATCAAACTTCAAAATTATATCGTAATCAGAGTTTCTGAGAAGAACATCAAATGCGTTGGTTTCTTTTGTTTTATTAATAATGGTAATTAAAGTAACCATAGTTTCATAATCATTTATCCTCTGTGTGTGTCGAAGGGATGATACAGCCCGAACTCTATTAAACCCTAAAAGTCCAGGCGCCTGCCAATTTCGATAAAAGATAATTTCTATTACTTCTTTGTCCTTATATGGAACACCTTCATACACTTCTTCGGAATTACAAGCAACCAGAGTAAAAACTACTAACAGAAGTGGTACTAATAATTTTCTCATATTTTCTCCTCACGTATAAGACAAATAAATAGGATGCATATAGCTACAAATGGTGTCAAAGCGTTAGTTTATTGGTTAACAAAAATTCCTTTAATCAAAAAACTCCATATGAGGTTTTTCCTTTCTGTAATAATCCAATCTATCTTGTAAAGTACCTGTGTGGAATTCAAATTTATGCCCGTCTGGGTCAGCAAAGTAAATAGACATTTTATCTTTTTCATCTCTTTGGCGACCTGAAAGGATGTTTACATTCAGCTCTTGTAGTTTATGGTACAAATCATCAAATTCTCGCTCTTCTATTAAAAAGGCTATATGTGTATATGATTGGTTTATTTCTTTACGAGGTATGTCTTTCTCTACATTGAGAGCAAGCCACATGCCTTTCAAATCAAAATAAGCAGTGCTTCTACCTTTTACTAACAACTTAGCATCAAATACTTCTCTGTAAAAATTAATAGATCTTTCTAAATCTGATACTGAAAATAATAAATGATTAAGCCCCTTTATAGACACTTTTATCACCTCAAGTTTCCTTTTTAATTTTGTGCTAAAGTAATTTCATGACACCGACATACTATAGCCCATCCATCTGATGCTCTCCTAAAAACTCATTAATTTCATTCACATTAGTCGTTCTTAAAATAATTCCTTTGTTATCCAACACAATGAATGTAGGAAATTCATCTATATTTAATGCTTTGATATATTCCTTTGCATGCTCCTTTTTTTGAAATGAAATAAGACGAATAACCTCTGTATTTACCATTGAATAGTCAAATGTGTTAGAGTGAATTTCAGATTTTTCTCCTAACTCATCAGTCATGTCTGTATCTTCCCTATATGTAGAAGGAAATTCTATCCAAAACGTATAAAGGTGATATTGATTTTCTCCTTCTGCTTTCATTTTATTAATCACTGTATTTTCGTTCATTTTATCTAGATTAACTCCAGGTGAACAAGCAGTTACTATAAAAACGAAAGCTAATATTGAAAAAATTTTTCTCATGGTCCACTCCTTCCAAAAGCCTCAAAGACTGCGTAAGAAATGGCGACTACCTGTTCAATAGTCGCCACAAATCCTATTGTTCTACTTCCTTTAAATGCTTTTGATTCACTAATGAAACAACAAATGATAAAAATAATAAACCAGCTGCTAACAAAAACGAATTTCTCACACCCCAGAATTCAGTTAAGATGCCGATTAGTAAAACTGCTGTTCCATAGGTTACTAGATACAGCGCATATTGTGCAGAATAAACCTTTGGTAATTCTTTCAGAGTAGCACTCTTTTGGATCGTTGTTTGTTGTGCGATACCTTTCAACTGTTCGGAAAAACCGATGAAGATAGATAACCCTAATGCTATCCATGTCAGTGAATTCATTGCAAACATGAAAGTAAAGAAACTTCCTAATAGTGTTCCGTACACTATCACTACACTTAAACGTTTGCCTATTAACTCACTGAAACGTAGGCTTAGTATTCCTCCTAGGATTAATCCTAGAAAGAAGCTAGCATTAATATATCCCCACCATTGCTCGCCAGCATGTAATACGACGTCTACATAGATATACAAGATGGCAGCTACCCATACTGTATTTGCCAAAGCTTCCATAACTCCCATAATATTTACCGTCCGTAACGCAGGACTCTTCCAAATAAGAATCCAACCTTGTATCAATTTTTCCCAGTTACCTATTGGATTCTTCTCTTCTTTACTATCATTGGAATTAATAAAATCAGTTTCTCGTATCAAAAACATCATGAAACTTGAAAGTAGATAGAGAGCAAAAGTGATCGTAATGACATAAATACTTCCCCAAAAAGCTACTAAAATTCCACCTACTGACCATCCACCAAGTCTTACTGTTTGATCTAATATAGACAAAAAACTGTTTGCCTTTACTAACTCACCTGACGGAATTAACAGAGGTACCATTGAATTTTGAGCTGGAGTCGACCAACCATCGAGAAAAGAAATCAAAAATACGAGCAAAAAAATCGGAATCATTTGATTAGAGTAATTGCTAAGCAACATTAAGCCCAAGCCTAGCAGCAGCAGAGTTTTTCCAGACTGTGAGTAGGCTAGGATATGCTTCAAACGGTACTTATCAATGAGCAGTGGCGCAATTAATCCACTAAGAAACTGAGACATTGTAATGAAAAAAGGGACCAAAGCCATATAGATCGCTGAACCCGTTAAATGATAAATCATTGTGATTAACCCAACAATGTATAGGACATCCCCTGCATTTGCAAACGTTTGGCCAATCCACAGAAAACGAAAAGACATTTTATTCATATTCCCTATCCCCTTTTAAACCAAATTAAATTTCCAAATAAAGATCATTTAATTGTTGTCAGAAAAGGGAAACTTACATTTTATCACTTCTTTCTTAGTAATCTAACATTTAACTGAAATGAGCGTGCCAAAGACAATTACTAATTAACAAAAGGATAGGGTTTTTATGTTTTAAATTAGTTAACTTCAATTTTAACACTTTTTTCCTTTTGTTAGAATATTAAATAAAATCTTAATTAAAAAATCCTATCTAAAGCTGAAATTGGATATAGATTTAATAAACAGAGTATACCTAGTTTCAGACTGTTGGCAAAAATTCGGTATTCATGTATAATCAAGCTAACAACTTCCTAGAATAAAAAATGACCGAGTGCTGGACACACCCGGTCTTTGCAACTACATGCCGCAGAGATAGCGGCCGATCTCAGGGTAGAAATAGCCCCCTTACTTGTCGGGCAGGGTGGCTATTTCTTTTTGTTTATATAGACGACAACAGTAATGATAAGTGTAAAAGCTGCTATTAGTAATAAGCCAAATTGAGCTATCAGACTAAATGCTTCATATGTCGTCAAAAGCCTCACCCCCTTTCCTAAGGGGATCAGCTGCCACCCTGCTATATGTAATTGCTTACTAAATTATACCAAACGTACGTTCTTTGGACAACAAAGATTTAATCTCTTTCTCTCGCTCTTTGCGTATCTCTAATATTCTTTTGAACTGTGATTGCTGCAAAAAGACTTAGAACAAATGCCATGCCGTAGAAACCTTTTTCACTCAAAATAATACTTCCTGCGTTATAAAGACCAATGCCCATCAATGAAATAGCGATGACTAAAGCTAACCAACTAATCCCGTAATAAATGTTGGTTACAGGAATACCTTCTTCACGATCTCTTACAGCCTTCTGTAAAGAAACTGCCGAATATAATCCAAAAACTAATACAGCAAAATAATACCCTTTTTCATTCAACTCCATTGTTGCATTAAATAACCCTATTAGGTATGCTGCAACACCTATTAACAATGCCGCCCAAGTTGCCCCTTTAAAAGCTGCAGTCGGTTCACCTTCTTTTCTTTCTATTTGAACCTTTGGTTTCTTAGATTTTTCTGTTTCCAATACCACTTCATCATTGTTAGACATTGGACAACCTCCTTTTTCATCTTTTAAATTGATTTAGATTTTTTGTATTTTATTTCCATGTGTAACTTTCTATATTTTACCATGCTTTTATGTATCCTGCTTCTTTAATATTTCAACAAGCTACAGAATGTAATAAATTCATCCTCCTTATCTGTATTTCATTGGTAAGGTCTTTTTTCAAGTTAATGGGGTTTATAACTTTCCAATTAACCAATCTACTAAATCAGTCTTATAAAACTAGAATAGAGTACAATCATGAACTAGACTATCTCAGTCATAGGTTCATAAATTGTACTCTTTTCCCTTTTGATTATTGAATATCAAGTCTTGCAACAAATGTTTTTGTAAGTTTAGAATTCCCTTGGAATCCTTCACCGACTAACACTACTTGCCCTTTGTGATTAAAAATATATCTCCCATCACCAGCAATCTTATAAGTTTCAATTGGTAAAAAGGTAGAATAACTATAGGCTAGTACGTTTGGCCCGTCAACAACGTAAAATTTAGACAGATCAGAACTAAAGCTAATATCACGGAAATTCGTTTTCACACCAATGTCAGTTACAATCCTCATATCTGTCGTGTTTAATCTAGTAGATCTAAACACAGATCCAGCAAAATTAAATATATACAATCCATCAGGAGAGATTTTGATATCTGTTGCCATTCGGTAATCACCATGATAAGGTGAGTCCCAACTGTTAGTAATGGCACCATTAGAAATCTGATAAACATTCATATCCCTTGGGCTTGAGTCAGAGTTAACAGTGTAAATACGATCCCCACTTGGATGTAAAGCTATTCTACTTCTTTGTCTAATTCCTGCTGAAGATACTTCTTCTCCTGTTTCCTTATGATAACTTTTTATTTGTGTCCATTGATTTGACCCAGAAGATACATAAAAATGATGGTCATCAGCAACAACATCATAAGGTGCAAGATCAATATTAAAGTAGTTTTTCATAGTGAAAGTTGGGACGTCAATTATCCCTACTCCACCTGGAACTGCCCTAAAAGAGCTATGAGGACCTTTCACAATCGTAACGAAAATTTCATCTTTGTGTTGAAAAATTCGTTCAGCTGGAAACGCAAACGAAACTACTTTTCTTTCATTTGTTTCATAGTTGAAAGAGACAACATCTCCCTGATCATTAATTCCATAAATAATCGGAGAATTGGGATCATGGATCGCATGAACAAACAAATCATTTACCCATGTTCGTGTATCTTTTACATCTTTTTGTTCTTCGATTGGTCCGATTGGCCCAACTGGTACATAGTCTTCGTATTCATCTTCAAATTCGTAATCAAACACTGGCATACTAGCAAACGTTTGTACTGGAATATGTTTATATCTCATTTGACTAAAATCTTTGATTAAACCTCGAATATAATCAGTTGCGATCGCAAAATTTACCGTGTCAAGGCCAAAAGAGTTAACCCCTACCACTGCACCTTTCATATTAACTAGTGGACCGCCTGAACTGCCAAACGTAATTGGTGCTGTTGTCTGAATAACTAAAACAGCAGGTCCAAAATCATCCTCGAACGAGTGTTTCCCAGAAACGATTCCTGTCGTAACCGTATTCTGTAATCCAAGTGGGCTACCAAAGGCAACAACATTTTCGCCTCTTCTGACATCTGAATATTTAACTAACGGTAATGTTGGTAAACCAATTTGCTTTTTAGACTTTAACAGCGCCATATCATAATAATCATCATAGGCAACTACCCCTTCTAGCTCATAAACTATACCGTCAGAGGTTATAGCCCTAGCCCTTACTCCACCTGAAATAACATGAAAGTTCGTCGCAATAAGTTGATTAGCTACAACAAATCCGCTCCCTTGCGAATAGAGTTCCCCGTCTTCATCATAGAGTTCAATCATTACTACACTTTGTTCATGGACTATAATATCTTGTAGTGATTGATCTTTACTTGAGATTGTTTTAAAGTCATCATTTAGTAAGCGTGACATAAATGCTGCGAAATGAGCTCTAGTAATATGTTGACTAGGTTTAAATGAACCATCAGGAAAGCCTCTTGTAATATTATGAGCAGCCAATACTTGAATGTTATCATAAAAAATATGAGATTTACTCACATCGTTAAAGTTCGAGCGATACTCACCTTTTAGCTCAAAGGCATTTACTAAAATTTTGGCCATTTGACCTCTTGTCAATAACCCATCTGGATGAAAGCTTCCTTTTCCATCACCAGAGATAATTCCTAACTGTGTTGCCTTAGCAATAGGTAAATAGCCTCGATGGTTTGTTGGAACATCCTTAAAATTTGGATTAGGAGCACCACTTAACGGAATATCTAATTCCCTCATAATCATCAAGATTGCATCTACTCTTTTTAAATTTTCATTCGGTCCAAAATTACCATTTGGATAACCACCAATAACCCCTCTTTTGTTAAGAAAGAGGATTTCACTTCGGAACGAACTCACATCTGGAAATATTGTTGAAGCTTTTGTCTCCATAACAAGCAATGGTTGTACAATAATTATTACCAAGAAAAACATTAATAGATTTTTAAACTTTCGCTTCATATTTAACCTTCTTTCAATTTTCTAAACTAATAGTAATAGATCTCCAGATTAAAATCTGCTTGTAATTAATGGAATTATAAAGAAGGAAAACCTTATATTTTAAAAACGAAAAAACCCCCATGATATCATAGAGGCTTGTAAGATCTATTTTGCTTTTTTCACATAAAAACGACCATGTTTCATCGCTAAGCGAGCGATAGTACCTGCGCCAAACGTATAAAGAGGATATAAGAACACAACCAAAATGACAATTAGAGGTATCTTATCAAAATACGGGATAAACGGCACTGAATGGCGTACTGCATCTGCTAACATAGCTAATCCAAGACCGAAAACTAATGTTAAGATAATTAACGGTGTAGAGGCTTTATATTCATAGATATTCTCATGACAATTTGGACATGGAAATGAAAACAACTTTTTTGTCTCAATCATATCTTCAATCGTGAAATCTTCCTGGCAATTTGGACAAGGACGATGATCCATAGTTTTTCCTTCTTTCTATTAGGCTCTTTTCGTAAACATTGTGGCTTTTTTCACCCTAAAATAATGGAAAAATACCCTAGATGAAGATATCACCCAATAAATTATGTAAGAAAAGAGCAATACTTACTAACTTAGTTGTGAATTTCTTAGTATTTTGTGTAAAAATCCGGCTTTTGGGATTTTTACGAAAGCAACAAACTTTGCGAAAACAGCCTTCTATTAAGATAAGAAAACTATAATCGTTTTTTTCGCCCTTTACTACTGGAAATAAGAGTAATATAGTGAGACTACTATCCTCTTAACAAAAACTCAATTTTAACTCTTTCCTCTTTTAATAACTCATGTCCATGTTCCATTATACATTGACGAATACACTCAATCTGCCCTTTAGTAGGAGACTGAAATGTTCTATTGAACGTATCTAACCATTTAGTTAGTTGTAATTTCCCTAACTGGCTGATTGCATTATCTTCCGTATTAACATAAAAGATTATAATGTATGGTAACGACTCCCATTTGGGTAGAGAACAAAGTAATACCGCGGCATTATATCTGGTATGGCTATACTTAGCATTTAGATAAGTGGAGAAAACTTCATCCTGTTGATAGTGAGTGAACCTAAGAGCCCTAGCAGCCTCCTTAGATACTCCACTGTGCTGATGGTTTAATAAGTTCATAAATTCTTTCTTATGGTTATTCCCATCTAATAGTAACACTGATCGTATCGCAGCTTTAATTGTGCCTACTTTGTCATCATCTAAAAAAGGCAAGATTAAAGGGATATGATCTTTATTTCCAACTTCACCCAAACCTAATAAAGCACCTTTTCTATTTACATTTGAACCATCAGTAATTACTTTTTCGTAATATGAGGAAAAATTCGATACATTTAGTTTCTTTAATAAATGTCTTGCAATAGACCTAATTGAACCACTCTTATCTAATAAGGCATTTTCTAAAACTGGTAAACTCTTCTCTTGATAAAAAAGATAATACTTTTCCAAAACATCTAATCTTATTTTTGGAAATGTATCGTGCGCTAACAACGGGTATAATTCATCAAACTCTTCCATCTTTATGTCATTAAGTATTTCCCGAAATAAGATAAGTCTTGAATGTGGTTCTTTTTCTTTTTTAAAATAACTTAGAAGAGAATTTTTATCAAACATCTTGGAAGAAATCATTATTCTGTAACAGAAAAATCTTACGTGACTAGATATAGATTGTGAACCTTGGTCGAGGAAGGGAATAGCTTCTTTTTGTGATAACAACTCGATTATTTTTTCAACGATTTCACTATGATCAGCTCTCTTCGATTTTTCCAACTTAAAGACAATCGGTAAATTTTGAACAATAGCATAAGCATTCTTTATGGTAAGGCTCTGTTCAACATGTAGTTTTGCTGTACTTCCAACTTCTTGGACCCAGTCATTACACCTTAGTAGAAAAAATGAAATTTCGCGCCCAGTTTCAAAGGATCCTAGTGTTTGTAATGCTTTTTCTCGATAAAATCCGTTTGGATGAAGTGTACATAATCCTAATATGGATACCTTAGCCTCAACAGACATATTGGCCAAAAGTAAGTTACTTGGACACGCATTTTTCCAGTCATAGTGCCAGTCGATAGAGGTCCTTTCACGAAAAATTGCATCTAACTTGACCATTTCACTGTTTGTTAATTTCGCAACGCAGTTATGGAGTACTTCAGCAATTCTAGCTTTTTCACCGTTCGACTTTGTTAATAGGAAAGTGAACGCTTCCGGTAAACTCGTCCAATCAAAGTCTTTCTCGATTGCACAAAGTACGTCATCTTTATATTCCTTTGAGTAACCATCTCCAGGTAAGATTTCTTTCTTTAAATAGCCCCAGTTCATATCATCTGTTCCTCTCTGCTCATATTAGAAATCATTATAAAGCAATACTAGATTAGGACTCTATACCAATTTATCCCTCTACAAAACAGGTACTTAAGTATAGAACCGAAATTGACCACAATCTGTCTTTTAGATGAAGTCAAAGTTCTACTCATCAGACTTTAAGATTTCTGAACGCAGTTTAAAGAAGATCAAATATCCAATATAAACAAAAACACCTAGAGCGAATATAAGCCTAAAACGATAGTTATCAAAAAAGAAGGAACCTATTAAAAAGGTAGTAAGGAGTACTATAAAATTAACAGATACAAATTTCGTATATTTAATTGCCCTTTTGCTGAATTCAGGTTGTTCTTTATACATCCACCTTTGTCCATATAACATACTTTCCTCAGGGTTAAAATACGTCCAGATCAGCACAATATATAAAGGTATTAAAGTTATAAATAAAATAATTATTTCACCCATCTCTGTTCCTCCAACTCAAAAAAACTTTACATTATATACGGCAAACAGCCCAAAAGGTTTCAAACCACCTATTTAAACGGTTGTATATAACAAAAGAGTTGCTATAGTAGCAACTCCTCTTAAAGTTTACCTTCTCCAGGTTTTTTGACAAATTTCTTGTAAAGAAGCAGAGTTCCCCACCCTCCGACTAATGCAATTGGTACAACTAACATACGAGACGGGCTGTCAGCTTGGAGCCAACCAATATTCATCATTGGCCCTATGTAAAGTAGGAAGAATAATAGTAAAAACCCTGATACAACTCGAATTAAAAACTCCTTCATGTAAACCCTCTTTTCTATATACTCATCTAACTATTATAGTAAAGATGCTATGAACAAGTAAAGGCGACTCATTTCTGAATCGCCCAAGGAATTTACGTTTTCGATTTATAAAGGATCAAGCCGTTTGCTACAATACCAATTAACCCTGTTATCGCAAAAATGTATGCCACAAATAATGGCGTAGAAGCTAAGGCTTCTGTTAGTATTCTAAACAGTCCAAAGAAAAAAATAACGAAATGGAATAGAAGCATCATGATTGTTCGAAAGTTATTTCCCATTTTATCCCCCAATATCAATCTAGTAAAAAGTATATATTATTAACGTGGGCCGATACTATTCTTAACTAATAGTAAATCCTATTTTCCCCAACTGAGTCGCCGTTTCCATACGATGGAACGCTTGAGAGAATTGATCTAATGTATACATGGAGTCAATCACCGGCTTAATGTTATGTGTTTCAATAAACTTGATCATCTCTTTGTATTCTTCTGCACTTCCCATTGTTGATCCAAGCAAATTAAACTGTCCATAGAAGAATTGACGAAGGTTTAGTTGCATTACATCCCCGGCAGACGCACCAAAAGTTACAATAGTCCCTCCAGTTCGCAGCTGATCGAGAGACTTGTTGAACGTTGCTGCACCAACACATTCTATCACGAGATCCATCTTTTCACCGCAAAGTGCCTGATTCCAATCTTCGTTACTGTCAATAGCCTTGTCAGCACCTAATTCAAGAGCTTTTGCACATTTGTCTTGAGACCTAGAAGTTACAATTACGGTTGCCCCGACTGCTTTGGCAAATTGTAGTAAAAACGTCGCAACACCACTGCCAATTCCCGGTATAAGAACCTTCATATTAGGTTGGATACGCCCCCTCGTAAACAATACACGATAAGCAGTAAGAGCTGCAAGTGACAATACACCCGCTTCCTCCCAGGTTAAATACTGTGGTTTCTCTATGACATTTTCAGCCGGTATAACTACGTACTCCGCAAATGTCCCATGAAAAGGATGTCCAACAATTTCAAATCCTGGTGGCGGTGCGTCACTTGTTTCCTTCCATCCAAGACCTGGATTAATCATCACTTCATCCCCGACTTGAACATTTGACACTCCTTCACCTATGGAGTCAATGATTCCAGCGCCATCTGATCCTATAATTAATGGTGGTTCCGTTGGGGTGTGTCGATTAAGAACAAACAAATCACGGTGATTAAGTCCTGTAGTCTTAAGTTTTATCCTTACCTCGCCTGCTTTTGGCTGCGGCATTTCCATATCACGATAAGTTAGTCCGTCAAAACCTAATTTGCCTACATGAACAACTGCCTTCATACTGTATCACTCCAAATTCTAAGTAGATTTTCTAGTTCAGAATTTCAATTGTACTAGTTGTACTGCTGATTATATGTCTTTCTAAAAATCATTATCTTCTATATATTCGCCTTTTTGCTTTTAATTCCCTATTAGAGGGAGGATAAATCTCATAGCGATCATTACTAGTTATTCTCAAGCTCAAGGGTGCTTAAATTGTGGGTTGGTTGTTTCTTTCTATATTCAGAAAAGCCACAATGTATACGAAAAAAACCTTCTACAAAGAAAAATACTCCCCTTTAGGTAGTCGAATTTGTTCTTCCTACCTAAAAGAGAGCATATTAAATTCATTCAAATTTAGGTCTAAAATACTTTTTTAAGATCCCATTTCTCAATCGTAAACGAACATGTCTTTGATGCACCGAATGTAATTGATGGCTCAGACTTTGAAGGATAAAACCTAGTAGTAAAGACTTCTTCACCTTCATTAATAAAAATTTCAATCGACGACGTGTCAATATAGATGTGCAATGAATGTAATCGGTCCAAGAGACATTGACGGTTTTCTACAGTCCCATCCACATAGCTTTTCCGTTCGAGTGTAAATACCCCGTTCGAAAAAACCATTCTTGCTGCCCCATGGATAGACATCTCGAACCAACCTTGTTGTAAGAGAATATCTTTCATCTTTAATTCAATCGCTTTTCCGTTTATACCTTCAATTTCCGTTATCTCATTATTTAATGTCATCTCTTGAGAGTAGTAACCTCCATTACGAAGTTCTTCCAACTCCTTAACAGGAACTTGATAGAGTTTTTCTCCTACTAGCATTAACTCCCTTGGAATTGTCATATTATGCAGCCACCGGTAATCTACTGTTGGGTGGTCCTGTTCATTTTGATCTGGTACACTCATCCAGGCAAATAATAGTCTTCTGCCTTGATCATCCTCGGTTGTTTGAGGTGCATAAAAGTCAAACCCTCTGTCTAACTCCTCAAATTGACCATGTTCATACGTTTTATTCTTTCGATCAAATTTGCCAATCACGTAACCAGACTGATAGACATTTCTGTATTTCATACCATCAGCACAAAGACCCTGGGGTGAGATAATCAGGATATCTTTCTCACCTAAAGGGAAGAAATCAGGACATTCGAACATATAACCAAAGTCACTTAAGCTACCTTTCCCTCCGCCAGCTAGATCACCTTCGTATTTCCAATCTGTAAGGTTTTTCGATGATAAAAGAGCGACAGCCCCTTTTTTTTCGAGGGTTTGAGCTCCTACTACCATATAAAATGTATCATCCTGCTCCCAAACCTTTGGATCGCGAAAATGAGGGGTGTACTCTTGTGGAAGCGTAACAACAGGACCCAATTTCTCAAAGTAAACACCATCTTCGGACACAGCTAGGCATTGGTATGTCTCACGATTACCCTTTTCGTCCTTCACGTTCCCTGTGTAAAAGACATACATTTTTCCGTTATGCTCAATTGCACTACCGGAATAACAACCGTTTTTTTCATACCATTCAGAAGGCGTTAGAGCAATCTCCTCCTCTGTCCAATGAACAAAATCTTCCGTTGACACATGTCCCCAAAACTTTGCTCCGTGCCCGGTTTTAAATGGCATCCACTGATAAAAAAGATGATATTTTCCCTTATAGTGAATAAAACCGTTCGGATCATTCAACAAACCGACAGGAGGCATAATGTGATAGTGAAGTCGATAGGGATCCTGATTTACAATTTCCTTATGCTTTTCCACTTCTTCATAAGCTTTGATCCGCAAATGACTATCTGTATTGGTCATTCTAAGACACTCCTAAATTTTTCAGGTATTTTCTGACTTCTTCAATTGTTGGCAGAGCCGTCATCGCTCCCTTGGTAGATGCAGCCAAAGCTCCAGATACTGAAGCGAATTTTGCCATTTCCATTGCTTCGTTCAAAGATAGGTTTTTAATATCACCGTTATACTCATTTAAAGAATAAAGCATTCCTGAAACAAAGGCATCACCAGCGCCGGTAGTATCAATTGCCTTTACTTTCATTACTGGAACATGTCCGGAGCCTTCAGATGTAAAGACGTAACTACCTTCTCCACCAAGGGTAATGAGAATTAAAGGAATTTCGTACTTTTCTAGCATCTTCGTTCCTTTTTCTATATCCTTCTCACCTGTAAGAAACTCCAATTCTACTTCAGAAAGCTTTAACAGATCAGCTTCTCCTAGCATACTGATGATTGTTTCTCTCGCTTGTTCCTCCGAATCCCAAAGTCCTAAACGAAGGTTTGGATCATAGGATACAAGCATTCCATGTTGTTTTGCTAGCTTTACTGCATGATGAGTTGCCTCCTTAGAGGGACTATCAATCATGGATATCGAACCAAAGTGCAAGATTTTATGGCTTTGAAAGTCTTGATCATCGATTTCCTCCGACTGAAGAAATCGGTCTGCGCTTGGGTTAATATAGAAGTCAAAACTACGTTCACCATCTTCCCCATTGGTAACAAAGACAACACCAGTACGAACGTCTTTCGTCAGTAACATTTGGTTTGTACGCACACCATAACCCTGAAGGGTCTCTTTTAAAAATTTCCCTAACACATCATCTCCAACTTTACCTAAAAACGTTGATTTTGCTCCTAGAAGAGCAACACCTACGGCAACATTTGCAGGTGCGCCACCAGGACTTTTTTGATAAGTTATATTGTCGTCATCCAACGGAATAAAGTCAATTAACGCTTCTCCAAGAGCTAGAATACCTTTTTTCATTCGTTACACTCCTTATACTTATACAAATACTCCCTACTGATTACTACCAGTAAGGAGTTTTTCCTCTATAGTATGTTCAACAGGGAACGTTTCCCGTTGCACAGCTTTCCTACTTTTTAATTATTCCTTCCATCCTAAAACCCACGCTCCAACAAAGGCAGTTACCACGGCAATAAGGAAACCAATACCATAGTTAAGGGGGTCTTGGGCAATCGCAAACATCGGAATACCAGTTAGACCAATACCGTTTGCCATCACTTGAGTAAATACAACGTAAAAGCCACCTAACCCACCACCGATAGCTGCAGCGATAAATGGACGTCGATACCTTAAGTTTACTCCGAAGATTGCCGGTTCTGTAATACCCAAAAATGCTGATACAGCAGCAGGAAGGGCAATTCCCTTCATCTTCTTGTTTCTCGTTTTGAAAAATACAGCTAAAGTAGCTCCACCTTGCGCTACGTTTGCCATCGCCCAAATCGGTAGTAAGAAGTTACCTCCGACAGCAATTAGCAATTCTGCTTCAATTGCATGGAAGCTATGGTGTACCCCAGTTAATACAATCGTCGAATATAATCCGCCAAAGATTAAACCAGCAAATGGTCCTACTGTATGATAAAGAAAATCTAATGTAGTAGTTAATCCATTACCTAAGGCCCTTCCTAGTGGACCAACAACTAACATCGCAATGAAACCTGTAAAAATCACAGTTAAAAATGGCGTAACGAGCAAATCTACCATATTAGGGACAACCTTGCGTAATGCCTTTTCAATGAGCGACATCATATAAACCGTTAATAAAACTGGAATAACCGTCCCTTGGTAACCAAGCATTTCTACACCAAAGCCCAGGAAGTCTAGGGTAGCAGGTTCCGCATTGGCAAGACCCCACGGATTTAGTAATGCCGGGTGAGTCATAATTCCCCCGATAACTGCACCTAAATATGGTGTACCACCAAATTCTTTTGCGGCACTAAATCCGATTAAAATTGGCAAGATAATAAAAGCCGCTGAAGAGAACATATCTAACATAATAAACAATCCACTTTCAGGATCAACCCAGTTGTAGGTACGCATTAAGCCAAGCAGACCCATCAACATACCTGCTGCTACAATCGCTGGGATAATTGGTACAAAAATATTAGAAAGTGTTCTAGCAAACCGGGCAAATGGATTTAATTTCTTTTTTGCTGCTTCATTGTGAGAAATCTTCTTTCCAGCCTCTTCTTCTGTTTCAGAAACGACTCCAGCTAATGGAGCAAAATGGGTAAATACTTTGTTTACAGTACCTGTTCCAAAAATAATCTGAAACTGTCCTGATGTTGAAAACGCACCTTTTACCTCATCTAATTCTTCAATTGCTTCTTTGTCAATTTTGCTTTCATCGTCAATTACGAGACGAAGCCTTGTTGCACAGTGTGCTGCACTAATCACATTTTCCTTTCCACCTAGTAGGGTAATAAGTTTTTCAGCTATTTCTTGGTGTTTCATCATATTTTCCTCCTTTTTTACAATCAAAAAAAGACCTAAAATATACAAAAGTCCACAAAGGAATAGAATCCTCCCTGTGCTCTTTTACACATTTTAGGTCTTGCCTGCTTAATCAGTAACAATCCCACAATATTCATTTACAATTGTCATTCTACATAAAGAAAACGTTTCCGTCAATAAAAAAGATTATAACAACCTTTGCAAGTGAAGGGTAATATAAGCAATTTCAGAAGGCGGAAACTCTAATCCATACTCATTCTTTATAAATTCTAGAATTTCCTCTGAGTATTGATAAGCCGTCCCATACTTTTCCTGAATAAACTTCGCCATGTCTGGATCAATTGGTTCAAACGGAATAGCCTCTTCGACTCTAGCAAGAGCAAAACGCACATGTGTAACTAATCGCTGATATGCGATACTAGCTTCATCTATTTTTGTGTTTAGCTTTTCTTCGACCTTACTAACGAAATCACTTAAAACCTCTGCCTTTTGTATCGTTTCCCCCATTGATTTGCCACCAATTTTTGCCGTATGAATATGGAGCGCAATATGAGCGACTTCATCGTCAGGAATATCAAGACCCAGTTCGTTCTTAATTTCACTTTTTGCCCATTGGCCGATTTCAAACTCTTTTTTATATAATAATTTTATTTCATTCGTAAGTTTATTTTGGATCGTAAATCCCTGTTCAACTCTCTCTAGAGCAAATGATAAATGATCCGTAAGAGCGATATGGATGTGATCATGTAAAGGCTCTTGTAAATAGCCTTCTGCATAATCAATCACCTTTTCTGCTAATTCAATATGTTTTTCCGGTAACGTAGCAAGCAACTGTTGAAATTTTTCAGAAGATTGTCCAGATAGAATAAATACCTTTTCAACTTTATGTTTTGGAATAATGTCGTTCTTCCGTTTTTGAAACGCGATTCCGCTCCCCATTACAATTTTTTCTTTCGAACCATCTAGGATCACAACCGCGTTATTATTTAAAATACGATCTATACGCATAGTGGAATTTCACCTTTACTTCTATTAATTTTCCTTATTGCATTTAACCATGATAACCTAACTTAAGGCAAATGAACAAGATCATACGTGATCAACCTTCGCTTAATGGTAATTTAGGATTTCTGCTTTTCAAACACGGAATACAAAAACATAGCTGAAGCTGTAAACCAAATTACTACCATTTCATTTATAGATAGGATAGTAAATCTGTCTATCATTTTACTTTGTGAATAAAGAAAGTAAGATAAAAACAATAGTTGCGCGATATAAAACCCTTTTTGAAATAACGCTTTGTGAAACAAATGTAAAATGCCATAGAACAATGCTAACCACACTAGCTTAAATGATATCACAAAAATAACGTCCAACCATCTACACCCCTCTTAATACTATCCAACCTTCCTACATACATAAATCATTTGGTAACTATCGTTCGTCAAAGGATTTTCATCCCAATCACGATATTTATTAACGATTTCAAATCCGTGCATTTTCAACATTCGTTCTATTTCTTTCGGATAAACATAGCGCAAACTAATGTTTGTCCTCTTTTCATTAACAATTTGCCTGTCTGTGTTTTTATACTTTCTGATCGTCGTATAGTGTTGAATTTGGTTTAGAGAATCATAGTTACTGATCGTATAAACATCTACTATATCTCCGGTATCTTGATCAGTATACGTTCTCCAATACTCTTCAGTACTCGGCTGGAGTAACTCATCAGCACTTGGAAATCTAGTTCCGAATATAAATACGCCATCCATTTCTAAGTGCTTGTTCACTGATGAAAGTAAACCATCTTGGGCTTCATTTGTTAAAAAGTGTTGAAAGGAATTTCCAACCGAAAAAATAAACTTACTTTTCATCTCTAAATGGAAGTTTGTACAGTCTTGTTCTTTCCATTCTATAGAGAGATCGAGAGCTGCTGATTTCTTTTTCGCTTCGTCTAGCATTCCCTTATGTACATCTATTCCAATAAGGTTGTACCCTCTTTTCGCTAGCGGTATCGTCACTCTACCAGTACCACAGGCTATGTCTATGATCGTTCCATTTGACTTCTCTGCCCATTTTACTAAGAGAGGTAGTTCTGGCAAATACGCTTCGTTTTCTTTATCGTATAAAATTGGGTCATCATATTCTTCAGTGTTAGTCAACATTTTATCTCCTCCAATAACAATATTACCATTATTCCCCTTTTGATAGGGAGAAAAATGCTTTACTTCCGTTTAGAAAGTAAAGCATCACATTCTAGCCTATTCTGACATCCCCTTTCATCACAGTTAGTTCACGACATAATTCATAGACCTGATTAATCACAGTATCATTTTTCGCATATGCAGGATATAAGCTTTTACCTACCAGTTGTTTAACATCTTGCAAAATACCCTTGGGTGTTTCAGATGCAGGTTCCATCAATTCAAGCTCGTCATTAAATAATTTGCCTGTTACATCACGAAACCGTTCTGACGTGCAAATCTCATAGTATTTGTCGGCCATATACGTTGTTGGGCGAAAGAAGAGATTTTGTAATCTCGCAACTACTCGATAACCTGGTGTCACCTTCATTAGCGTTTCCTTTGACATTTTTGCTCCGTTAATTTGGAGAGCATTCACCTTAATTCCAGCGTTTTTAAATTCTTCCGCTTGTTTGAAGGTAAGCATCATTAGTGCCATTTTTGATTGACAATACATTTTATAGACTGAGAACTTTGGATCATTATTTTCGCCTTGCAAATTAGAGAAATCAATCGATTTTTTCGGATCAAAGAAGTGTTTAATAATGTTACTGCCTGCATGGAGGATTCTCGGGTCATCCGACTTTTTTAGATGATCAAGTAACAGATGTGTCAAATAGTAAGGGCCAACCACATTTGTTGCAAACGTTAACTCAACGCCGTCAACACTTACTTGGTAACTTGCCCCGTGATTAAAATAAGCAGCATTATGAATGAGAATGTCTAGTTTTTCAAAGCGTGATTGAAACTCTTCGCAGAATGATTGAATCGAAGAAAGGCAAGAAACATCAAGCTCTAGCAATTCAACTCTGGCATTATTCGTACTCTCAACAATTTCCTGCTGAACTGGACGACTAACTTTGACGTTTCGGCAGGCCATAATGACGGTATAGCCTTCTTCTGCAAATCTAAATGCACTAGCTTTCCCAATTCCTGAATTAGCTCCTGTTATGATCACAACACGCTCTTGCATACTATTCCACTCCCTTTGATTGTCTTTTGGCTACAATAACATCGTTCCCCATACTCATTAGCATTTCAATCAATTGTTCATCGGTTTTATTTGATAATAAACCGTTAGCAACCATTAAAGATAAACCAGTTTGAAAGATTTTCAATTTTAATAAAATATCCTTGAGCTCATCAGTCGAAAAACCTTTTAAATCGGGATCAGTCTTCATGAGTTCAACTAGCTGTTCCTCCATATCTACATCAAATTGATCATTCTTTTGAAACACTAAGTCTTTGAACAAAACATCGTATTCCTTGGCAAATTTCAAACTAGCAATCCCAATATCTAAAAATGGATACCCAGTATTTTGTTCAAGTAGAATATTTTGAGTTAGCTCGTGAATTTTCAACATGACACCTTCAAGTAGTTCATCAACATCGTTGAAATTAACATAAATAGGAGCAATCGAACTGCCCAACGCATTCGCTATCTTTCTAATTGTTATACTTCCTAGCCCTTCCTTCTTAGCTATTTCAAAAGCTGCATCAATAATTTGTTCTCTGGTAAATTTCTTTTTTGGTGGCATGAACTTACTTTCTCCTTTTGTATATCACTTGTTATATATCATATGATTTATAACATATTTTGTAAATGGCTGAATATCCAAAAATAAGAACATTAAATGACAAAAAAACAGTTTCAATGATGATTAACTCATTGAAACTGGCCACTATCTATTAATATTTACTTTTTACATAGGGAATTGGAAGCTGTTCGTATAGTAATAACCGCTAAAATATCTTATAATATGACACAAAGGAGGTGAGAGAAATGGAACAAAAGATACTTGAAATCTTATTAGACTTACAACAGGATATGAAAGTTGTAAAAACGGATATACAAGGTTTAAAAACCGATGTACAAGCCTTGCAAACTGATGTACAAGGTCTAAAAACCGATGTGCAAGGTTTACAAACTGATGTGCAAGGTCTAAAAACCGATGTGCAAACTTTACAAACTGATGTGCAAGGTCTAAAAACCGATGTCCAAACTTTACAAACTGATGTGCAAGGTCTAAAAACCGATGTCCAAACTTTACAAACTGATGTGCAAGGTCTAAAAACCGATGTCCAAACTTTACAAACTGATGTACAAGGACTAAAAACCGATGTACAAACTTTACAAACTGATGTGCAAGGTCTAAAAACCGATGTGCAAGGTTTACAAACTGACCTTCATGAAGTTAAGGAAACTGTTAACAGAATTGAAGCTTCCCAAACTGAGGATGTAATTGAAATGTTAACAGCTACAAAAAAGATAACAGACTTTGAATTTGACTACCTTAATAACAAAGTAACTGAAATCGATAAGAGACTTTTTAGCTTGGAAAGAAGGTCCGATTATTAGATAACTTTAAAAATAAGTAGTTCTAATTAAAGAATATTAATTAGGTCAAAAACTGATCATAGACATCTTCTTCATTTTTTTCATCATTTCCGTTTCTGGCTTTCTACTTTCTAACTAATAAGTTTCCTCATCATAGAATATCCCACTACTTGTTTAACTCTTCAAAAAACTCGTTACCCTTTTGCTTTTCAATCTCCTCTTCTGTAAATTTAAGTGTATCTCGTATATTCAAGTGCTCTTTGATAGACTTCAACTCTGACCTTATTACAATCAGACTGTAAACAACATATATAACAAAACTAAGCAATAGTATTAACCACACAGAAACATTCCTCCTAATAATAAAACTTCTTTTCCATCATATATCATTACTCTATCGGTACTTACCTGTGAACAAAAACAAATATCCATTTAATAGCACCATTCCTAACTTCTATGTCATTTCTATTGGAAAAGCAACGTTCTTTATGTATAATGTAGATAATAACTTCCTAGAATAAAAATGACCGAGTGCGCTAACACCCGGTCTTAGCAACAACATGCCGCAGATTAGCGGCTAACCGTGATAGGATTGCAGAAATAGCCCCCTACTGGTCGGTCAGGGTGGCTATTTCTTTTTGTTTAGATAGACGACAATGGTAATGATAAATGTAAAAGCTGCTATTAGTAATAAGCCAAATTGAGCTAAAAGACTAAATGCTTCAAATGTCGTCACAAGCTTCACCCCCTTCCTTAGGGGTTCAGCCGCCACCCTGCTATATGTAGTTGCTGTTTAAAATTATACCAATCATACGTTCTATAATCTACCATATTATTACTCTAAATCATAATCGTGAATATTAGACAGATAGTACAAGTGTATTTGTCCAGAGCCACTCCCTGTGCCACTCACAAATGTCGGAAAACTCAGTTCACCATTCTCATCAAGCGGCCTCCAGGCAAAATTAACACTGTTCTGTGGAAAAAAGCTAAACATGGAAGATTCCTGCTGCTTTGAGTTTTCTACCTCGTTATATGAATTAAGAAATGTAATCCAATCACTTGGTAAATTTTTCACACCGTATGAATATCCGTCTTCTGCAAATTTCACTCTATAATCTAGTTGAACTCTTGGTGTATATCGGTGGACCTCGTTACTAACGCGGTAGTTTCTGCGGTTTTCTAAATAAAAATCCAATTGGGTCATATCATTATCAGGATTTATATTCCAAACGAAAACATAGGTGGATGGATCCTTAGGGTCCACCTTCCAAATCATTGGTGTTTGAATCGTACTAATTTCACCAAGCTTCCAACTTCTCTTTTTCCAAACCCAATAACTAGTACCATACCGACCATTAGAGGTAAATGGTACGAATACATGCGTATCACCTAAAAAAATAACATCTTGGATTTCAATTCTTTCAGGACCATCATGATAATAATTATTAACGGCTTTTATTAATTCCTCTTCTGAAATAAACACTATTGGTTTAGAGAAAAAATAGAAATAAAGACTCCCTGCCAAAACTAGAAAGATAGCAATTCCAATTATTTTCTTCTTTTTCATTCTTCATTGCCACCCTTCAAAATTGACTGATCGCTCCGAAAATATCGTTGTTTTTCCGAGGAGTCTACTAGTATACCTTTTCCATCTTTCTCCACATAAATCATCGTAGGCAATCCACTCCCCCATTTAGGCTGTGTACCCGCTAATTGATAAGGGAATTGTTCTTCTCTTTCATGAGGTTCATCATCAAATATATGTTGTTGATACCACTCAACACTAACAACTGGCTCTTCTCGAAAGCCGGAAAAATCTAAGTTAAGTTCCACTTCCTTTGCAGAAGGATGTAATTGAATAATCACAGCATCCTCATAATGAGCAAGATACGTCGATAAATTCTCTTTTGGGTAAACTGCATGATGCAGTAAAACAGCAGCGATCGTACCTGCAATAAAAATAAAATTTGCTTTAAATCCAAGCCAGGCAAATGGTCGGTATGTATCCCATGACCCTCTACCTGAAGCATACCAAAGCAACAACCAGACCCCTAGAGGTAAAATTGGTATCTTAACAACTGTACCCAACATAGGGAAGTCAAATGAAAACACGAACAATCCAACAAGAGTAGCAACACATACCTTCCATACTTTTGGTTTCTCTTCTTGTTTTTGATAATAGCGATAAGCTAGAAAAATTATTAGGCACCATGAAAACAAAGTGACCATTACTTCGATTATGTTTACCGGTAAATCTAGTGTTAGATACATATACGAATTCCTCCCTATCCAAATCCTATCACAATTTCCAGTGAACTGGGAGAAAAAATAGTGTCCATAAAAAAAGAGCTACGTTTAGTTAACGGATCCGTAACCTATCGCAAAATTATTAATTAAAATGTAGACGATAATGATCCTTTAAAAACAAAAATAAAATGGCTCTGTTCACATTGAACCGAGCCATTTTACATATACTTATTTTACTTGTTGCATTAACGTGCGTTACGTGAATAACTTATACCAATACAAAGTGGTTTCTATATTTGGATTATATGACTGCTTCAATGTGTCAACTCCACCTAGTATAAATCCTTGTTTCACATAAAACTTGCACGCTCCAAGATTATCATCTTGAGCCTCTAGAGACATTCCGATAAGTTTTCTTTGTTTTGCCCACTCTTCCGCTTGAGTTAAGAGCAACTTCCCGATTCCATATCCTCTAAACTCTTTTTTTGTAGCGATATTTTCAATATAACAGAAGCGATTCCAATCCTTAATTATTCTAATTTGCCCAATGCAATGATTATTCTTATAAGCTAAAAATAGAGCTTTATCTTCACGGTTTATATAAAGGCTCCAATCAAGTTTATCATCTGGGAAACGAATTTCTTTAGTTTCAGTTTCATCAAATAACTTCTCTTCAAATGACCATTTTCCTGATTGAAAACTAGGTACAACCTTACCAAACACTTTAAAATAATCATTTGTTTTATTAATGTCCTCAATTAATTCATCCTTTAATGGAGAAATTATGATTTCCTCTGCAATATTCATTTTAACACCTTCCCATTCTGAAAAAGAATTTTACTAGCACAAGCCTAAATACCTAACCTATTCAACATTACTGCTCAATACAACAGAAGCAGTTGTGCTATCGCTTCCTTAAATGCAATAAAGACCGAGATTTCATTAGCCGGTTTAGTGGAAAATGATTCAATTAAGATAATATTTATAAGAGAGTAAAACCAATTATAAAAATTATTGCTGTCACACTATAGAATGACCAATTAACAATTCGTCTTTCTATTACTGTAAGAAATTTGTATTCCATAAATCTTAAAGTACTTAGGATAAAAATAAGTCCAAACGTTATGAGTCCACGTCCTATGACATCAGACATGATTAAAATGTACCTAAGACCAGCAATCAAAATTAATAAAACACCTATATATCCAATGACAATATAAAAGTAATGGTTCTTTTTACTATCCACCAACTGCCACTCCTTCTCAATTGCAAACCCTTCAACTATCCTCTTTTTACTTCAACAAATAAAAGCCAATCTCCTTCTTGAAGATTATTCGTTTGACAATTGTACTACTAATAAACAATCGTTTCACTAATACACCTCGCAAAATTCGCATTTATTTAAACTACACGTTCAATAACAAAAGGAACTGCCGTTGCAACAGTTCCTAAACTAATTCTCACCGTTAGTTGAATACTTCACAGTACTTATATGGATCTTCCTCTAATCAGGTTACAAATCTCTATATATACAAAAAGCCGCCAAATTGACGGCTCTAATATTCAGAGGTATAAAATATTTAATTCACCTGCTTAATTTTGACTTAGAGAAGCTTTTTAATCTACTGTTTTAATATTGGTATTTTGTTTTGGACAACATCCCCAAAAATACGATAATTTATAGAGAAATATCCATGAATCATCATATCTCTCATACCAGCAATCTTTCTCCATTCAATCTGGGGGTTATCTTTTCTTAATTGATCAGGAAGTTTTTTGTTGCCTCTCCGATCACTAATATGTTTTTTATTACCGCATCAGAAACTAAATCATTTTCTATAAAATCATCAAACGAAAGTCCAGCTGTATATGTTTCAATTTTTACTGCAGCAGTGTAAATATCTTCTTAAAAGACTTTAGGCTCCCTCTGCATACTTAGCACTCCTAATAATAATTGGTTTAAGTGCGGGCTTTATATCATCGAAAATAACCAAATCTACTTGTTTTTGAAAAATATCTTCAAGTGCAAATTTTAAATCCATATAGTTATCAAACGTCATCGCATTTTCTTTAAATTCGACTAATAGATCGATATCACTTGTTTCCGTTTGCTCTTCACGAGTATATGAGCCAAATAATGCGATACGTTTCACTCCATATTTATCTTTCCATTCTTTCAAATTTTTCGAAAGCTCCTCAAGAATTTCTTGTTGCGATAACATAACAATCACCGCCATTTCCAGTATTCAATATTCTTAATTATATCACAAATTTTTTACTGTATTCGCATTACATAAATGATTATTGTTCCAGAACGTGCTTCGTTAGCGCCACAACGATTGTCACAGCCTGTTTCACTAAAGCCTTCTTATCTACAGTATGAAAATCCACCGTATTCAACGTAAGTAAAGATAGTAAAAGTGCCGATTTTCTATCTTTGTGGAAGCAATATCTACAGTAAGTATTTATAGTTTCTAACGTATGCGACGATAGGACTTTACTTGGAGGGGTGGGTATGATAGGCTTGTTTGCCTGCTGAAACACCTGCTTCAGCCTTTCAGGACCAATCATGCCCACAGAGGCTCCAAGTCAAGTCCTTAACCGCTTATCTATGACTACATGTACATAAAGATAAAAGGTGCTCCACATCAACGTTTTATTGTAGACACTGTAGATAAGCACCCGTTAATTGAACAAGGCATCTTAAAATTAATTTAACGATAAAACCATTTTAATCAATTCTTCTTTAGGCATTGCTTTAGTCCCTTTATAGTCAATTGCATATTCAACTTTATTTTTTCTCCAACTAATCATTTGTACGTTATCAACACTGTTGTAGTAAGCGGTTGTACCGTCACTAAGTGTTATGCTCTCGTCCCAACCTGCTACTTTATTCCAACCAATTTTACTTGTTGCCCATACTGTAATAGATTCATTTTGACTTTCGTAAACGGTTTTTAATCTATTAAAACTGCTTACTTTAGCATATTGTTTTTCTACATTTATGGGAATGTACGTTATGTTCTCTACCTTAAATGGCACAAATAAACCAGCAACATTGACGGGTAATTTAATGAAAGATAACATAATACCTAATATAATTAGAACCACCATCAATGTTGTCAATAGTCTTCTTTTTTTATCCGTTTCTTTTAATTTTTTCTTTCAATCTTGTCCAAGGTGTTTCTCCCTTCCTTTCTCTACTTACGGGTTACTCAATTTTTGTCCATTTAGCAGTACCTTGTTGAACATTCCTGCTCTTTACCTTAATTGCATTTCTTCACAAAATTAATATTAATCTCTATAATATTTTAACATAAAATACCAATGTCCTTGTGAGGTTTTTTATTATTCAAATTGAGAATTGGAAAAATATTTGAGTTAAACTGTACCTGAATTTGCACCTTTAATGGGCATATGTATACTGCTGGATATACATACGCAAATTCATCGATAAAACAGATTACAAAACTACTGATAATTTAGAACAAATCCCTTTATATCAATAAAAAGTGCCTACCAAATTAACAATTTGATAGGCAAATTACACTACATTTTTTTTGTTTGCGATAGGTAACTGGAACGGTAAACGTTTAGTAGCTTTTTATGATAATTTTTTTAGTGAAATATCCACCTTCATTAACACTATTGTCAATAGAATTGAAAGAATAAACCCCAAAAACAAATTCGTTAGCGTATGAGAGTGAATAAGAAATGTAAACCAAAACGGATCATGATAATACTCCCATGAGGGGGTAGCGTTTCTAAATTCCACAGTTTTTCTATAATTAATTATGAGAATAGCGGTAGATACAATTAGCGTATGAATGATCAACAATTTCTTTGATAACTTAGAAAAGAAACCAAGGATCTTTTCATAATTAAAGACAATGATAGTAGCAGTAACAATTAAGACAATCCCTAATGTTAGCGGGTTCATGAGAGTCAACACCTTTATTCTTTAAATTTCCCTTACCTTTGGTCTCTTTCAGTGAAATGTGGAAACTTCGCCTTTAATTTTAATAAAAACATTTCATTTTTTGAGCGATGTTCAACAAGACTAACAGTAATCGAGATGAATAGAAAGAATACAATCATTCCAACAATAAACCCGTTAAATGGCCCAAACATAGAAATAAACATCCCAGATAATGTAGCCACCATAGCAGCAGTTGCTACGGCAATGACAAAGAAAAAGATAGTATATATAGATAACATTGTACCGTACACACCTTCGTATCTTTCAAACCAATCTCTTCCTCTTCGTTTTGGGTAATCAAATAGACATACCACGAATATTGCCAGTGTTACATACAAAAAAATTCCCCAACCTAATTCAGTCAGTTCCACAGTTCCCCCTCCATTACCTGTTATTAAAGATAGACTGCTCATATGACTCGTCAATCATCTTTTGAATATTTGCAAACTTCAATTCATCTATTTCCTTAGACCAGAAATCAGGATTCTCTTTAAGAGACACTAGAAAACTATCCAAATGCAAATGTATATTTGTTAGTAGATTAATATCTTCATTTGATAAAGATCCATTTTGATAATAATTTCTTAATACAAGAATCATATCGTTATGACTAGCAAAATTTACAAACTCTCGTACTGAAGAGGGTATCGTTAGTTCTTGACGAATATAGTCAGAATTAATTCCTAATGAGTTCGCTTCTTTCAGATGGTAGAAAGTATATAAAAGTGATTTTTCTGTATTTTCTAGCTCATTAATTATTGGTAGAATTATCTCCAATTCTTGATTAGCGTTAAATAACATACTCAAGTATTGACGAGTTGCCTCACCTATATATTCGTTTTTTTCTTGTGTTAAATTTACTATGTAGCAGCCAAAAACAAGATTAAGTATTAACGATGCAGCAATGACATAAGTTAGTAGTTTTTTTCGGTTTTGATACAAACAAATCTTCCTTTCATGATGAATATTATAATCATAGCAAAATTCCGAGATGGATATGTGATCCAAATATAGGCAATTCACCCTACAAGTTAGACAATAAAACCCCATTTGCGTTTTCACTACAAATTAGGGCTTACAGGACAATAATGATGGTTTTCCTTTCATCTGTAGCGTTAATTATCTATTGATTTTATCCTTGCCTCTCCTAGAAGCAGTTCTCCAAATTCATATGGAAGATCCCACACATCACCTTTTTTAGCTGATTTCTCAGAGTATATTTTCCCTCCATACTCCAACATATCATTGTAAAAGAACGTCTTCTCTTTTTTCCCATGTTGAAAAACGATTAAGTATAAATTCCCCAGCGGTTCAGGATCATCAAAAAAGGTTTTTGCAGCCTTGTTTATTTCTTCTGTAACTCGTTGGATTTTATCTCGATCTACATCTATATATTCCCGCTTCTGCATATCGGTATTGAGCGTATAAACAATTATCCTATCTACATTACCCGCAATTGGTAGAGCTGAGGACTGCGAACAACTGATCAACGAAAGAACGATCACTACGAACAATAGGTATGTTAAACTCTTAATTTTCATGTTAATCCTCTTTCTTCTTACTATATTTTCATATACTTTACCATAAGCAACACTAAGATCATTCGCCTTTTTGCATTAAAAATTCCTCCTAAAACACAAAAGTTTTTAAAGTTTTTTGCGGAAAGAAGGGGATGATGGTACGATACTTCAAATGAAGTACTTTCTTATTAAGTAGGTGACCTATGAAAAAACATGTCTTATTTGTTTCGCTATTATCAGGCTTGCTTTTGTCTTCTGGTTGTACTTATGAAAACATCCCTAGTTCTAAAGGTGCTGTTGGAAACGAAGCCTTTGAACTTGTCGTTTCTCCGTTTCAATTAGATCGTACAAAAATAGCGAAAGAGCTGTCTTTAGACGAAGGATTTGAAGATCCTGAATATCCTGGTTCCACCATCTTTATTAATGACGACAAAATGTTGATTGTTAACGAAGATAATCACTTTTATTTTCTGAAGCGTAACACTTGCGGTGAAGAGAAGTTAGTAAAAAGCGAAAAGGAATATAGAGAACAGGCTGACCAATTGATGACGATATTTCCATTTGGTAACGATGTCACTTATGAAAGTCTTTTTAAACAACGCAGAGTGGCAGATACCATGTTCGGGTTGTTTTTCCCATTCGGTCCTAACGCAACCACCATTGGATACACGTATAGATATGGTCAGTATATTGACGGAATACGAGTTCATGGTTCCCAAATTGAAGTTGAATACGGGGAATCTGGTATATGTAAATTTGACGGTTTTTGGTTAAGCGTGGAGGAACGTCAATCGGTAGGAGCTATTTCTAAACCACCCGTGAAAGCAACTAGTTCAAATGCTCGTTTAGTTTATGTACCAAAAAATTTAGACTTAGAACAACAAATTAGTCTCTATGGTCCGTACGGTGGAGTAACTAAATTTAATCAATTAAATTTCGAAGACACCAAGACCATCACTCTCGTACCTGTATGGTTAATTGATTATGTTTACTATGATGCTGTGACTGGTGAGAGGTTGGGAGAAGTCGGTCTCGAGTTCCGATAATCCCATAAGTACAAAATAAATAGTCAGTGCTAATGAAACTAAGTAGTTCACTTAACGTGGAGAAACAATAGTATTAGCAATACAAATAACAGACCAAACATCATATTAATTTGGTCTGTTAATTTTGTTGATATATCAACATGTTAGTTGAGTCAATTCGCTTATTAACATTTGAAATAACATTCTAAATCAACAAGTTACAATGGTTATTGTCACCATTAAAATAGGTTTGATGAAAAGGTTCATATTTCACTCGTTATTTTGTTGTAAGGATAATTAAGAAAAAGTTGGAAATTGTAAGATTCATCATATTGTAACGATATAGACTATTGAACTAAAGGGGAGAACCATTGAATATTAAAGTTCCGAAATTCTAACGGTACAGATTTTTTCATGAAATTGAAACCTACTTCATTAAAATCCGTAGATGAGTAGTAGAGATAATAATAAGGAGGCTACAAATAAATGAAAACTAAGAAAGTTCCTAAATCTGTATTTATTCTTACTGCTATATTAGTAATATTAGTCCTTTTACCTTTCATATTGCCAAATAAAAGTCTAGAGGCGTTAAAGGCACTAGAAACGAATGTCATTGAACCTCACTTAAACACTATTTTTAATAAAAATTATGAAATTGTAAGTATAAATGTAGATAGGTATCAAGATACAGAGGACACTCGCACTTATGAGGTAATCTTAAATGAGGAATTCTCTCTCGGACATAATGCAGATTATACTCACTTGAACAGTAGTTATCTTTTAGTAATAAAAGATAACAAAGAGGTTGTGTCTTTTACTCGAAGATAAACTAGATTTAAGGATAAATACAAGTGAGTTTTATAATGTTTTAAATCAACAGAAACAGTTGATAAACCTAAATGTTTTTTAGAATTTTCTTTCACGAAAGAGCAGTTAAAGATGAAAATATAATAAAAATAAAAAAAGCACAGACTTCAATTTGAATGTGCTTTTTTATATGCTGATTTAAATGCTATTTTCAATGCTTTTTGTTGCTGAAATCATATTGTGAATTAAGGGTTTTCTCCACGTTATCTGAACTACTTAAAATGAAAAGCACTGACTATTTTTCATCCTATTATTTACTCGTTTCATTTTTTTCTAGAATGGCGACAGCAGTAGGTAAGATTTTAAAAACTAAAAGTTCTGTCCAGCCCCAACTATATAGAAATGAAAACAAATAAATGAACACTATATTCACATACTGAAATTCTAGTAAAAAAGGTCCGAGTATTGGAAATTGAATAGTATAGAGTAGAAAACAGATACCTACAGTTAACACTAATGCAGAAAAAACGATAATTTTCCACCGAGTCATAAAGTAACGAAAGCCTATCCCAAGTCCTACAGCAAGTAACCCTGTTGTAAAACCAAATATTAATAGTTCTGAAGGTTGGATAATCAATAATAGGAATAAGGTTACAAAATACCCCAATAACCCATGTAAGCCAGCCATTAAGATTGCGATGACAATTGGGAAAGTTGCCAGAGGACTGATTAGCATCCCAATGACCGGGATAAATCCTCCAGCTGATTGAAGGATTGCCGCAAGCAAACCGAGTAGTGCAGTATAAACCAGCTTGTAAGTAGTACTCTTCTGAGTATCTAGGTGTTTACTAATAGGTACGGTTATATCCTTTAAATTCTTCCTCCAATACATAAATCTACACCTGTATTATTCTTTTACGATTCGCCATAGAGAACCAGTTCCAGCACTTTTCTCCCTTGGCCCCATTAACCCGAAATCGACAACATTTAATTGATTACCTTCTGGGTTAAAAATGGCTCCTACCGGTCTAATAGGACCGCTTTGAGCATCAAGTCCACGATTATTACGATAAAAATCACGAATTTGACCAGTCTCAAGATTAACCCGAACAACCTTTAACCCACTATCTCCAGCCATGCTTCCCAGTTGACCAACAAAGACCTGACCGGTATAGCCAAATTCTCGATTCGTTGAAAAAGAGAATTTATTAGAAGATGTATGCGGTTCGAATCTCACAATTGGCTGACCTGCGAGCTTAGGATGGCGTTTCATTAAAAAACTAAGTCGCGGTTTTCCTTCCACTTGAAAACGTGGTGTTGTAACTGGCAACCCACTATAAAAGTCTGGCCACCCATACCAACCATTTTGACTAATCTCCCAAAAATTATCCCAATCTCGATTAATTGGGCGACTACCTCTATCGTCAGCGCCATTGTCAGTTACGTATAGCTTGTTATTAAAAGGCGAAAAAGATAAACCAAAGGGATTTCGAAGTCCATCGGCATATACCTCTAAATTACTACCATCTAAATGACAGCGATATAATACTCCATTTGCATACAAATTTCCTTTAATGACTTCTCCATCCTCACTTTTAACTCCGAAAGGCTTAAACGCACCGGTTTCAACAACCTCCTCATCTTCCTGTAAAGGGTTATCTGTTAAAAAATTCTTACCATTTAACACATAGTCTCTAGCTGGCACATCGTGAAATTGAGGATTTCGTTCAACCCATGATAGATTATCTTTTCCAACTACACCGGAATTCGTTGCTGATCCTACGGTAAAATAAATCATGTTATCTGGTCCTACTTTTATATCTCCAGTGAAATGATCCCCACAAGTTCTCAAATTCGTTACGATTACTTCTTTACTTCCATTTGCAGATACTTTAATAATACTCCCACAACCACCATTAGCATTTTGTCCTATAGCACCTTCTGCTACATAGAAGTATCCATCGTGCCATGTTAAACCAGTGACCGGTCCGCCAAACCCTCCAACAAACGGCCGTATTTCACCATTTGCATCAATTTGGACAATACGACCTTCTCCCGGTTCTGCACCGTAAGCATATCCTGCCTCAGCTAAAAACAAATTTCCTTGATCATCAAACGTAATGACTGTAGGAAATGTTAGTCCTCCAGTTATTTTTTCTAGTCGATAACCCGACTCTAAAAAATATTCCTGCCTGACATATTGATCTTTCTCACACTTATAACATTGTGATAGTTCAGTAAGAATTTGAAGTTGGTTTTCTTTATTCGAAATTAATTCATCAATTTGTCCAACCTGAAAAGCGTTAGGAGGCAAGAAATAGCTTCGATAACTTTTGTACTCTAAGAGTAATTCATTCTCACGTTTCAATAACTCTTTGAGGAGTTCAGATGTATTTTTTGCTGCGGAATAATACTCAGGATAATTACGAAGACGCAAACCGTTTCCAGTACTTGTTTGTTGCAAGACGACTAATTGAGCTTCTTGCATTTTTACTAAATCGTTTACGCGGCTATGTAAACGTTCATCGTTATTTAGCTCGTTAAGCTGATGGTACAAACCATAATTCACATACTCCCAACGAAACTCTTTATCAATCATTTCGTTAGGTAAGTAACCGTTATACATAATATCATCCCCTCTTTACTGACTGAATTCAAAATCCTACTAAATATTTATTCCTCAGGCAGGAAGGTATGTATGGATAACAGAAATAGTCTTACTAAGTACAAGCAAGCGGTTTTCTTCTCTCAGCATTCATTGGCTTTTATATCTTTGGCTAATATGTCATACGGCAAAATGTCACAGTATAGGCTACCAATTCAGTTAGACTTACTAATAAACTTATTTTTCTTATTACGAATTACCCTATCAACAATCCATTTTATAAAAATTGATTTCAAAATGTAAATGGGAAATGAGTAAATATATTTCCAATTTTCCAGTCGGTAAATACCTAACCAGACGGTGACTGGTTCGCATATAAACGAAAATACAAAGGCCATGATAGTATTTGCTAGGATAAAACTTTTCCAACTACGAAAAAATTGATACAAAAACATATGTGCGACAATAATAATTCCCTGATCAACAGAAATAAGCCTTGGTAAGACAATAAATAATTGGTGTGGATACGACCAGAGTTGAAACTCTACTCCTAGATCATCAAGTATAAGTACAAGAATCATTAGTAGTGACCCAAACAGCAATATGTCATAAATTCGTTTATTGTCTACGAACTTCCACCAAATGAACCACGGTACAATAAACACAAATAATAGTAACCACCATTGAAAAGAAAATAAACTATTGTTTATCCAATAGTCTATCCTCATTTCAACTAACTGTTTATGTAGATTATCAATTTCTTCAAATGTAGGAGTTATTTGCATAGCGAGAGCATCCTTCTGTCATCAAACATTTATTTTCTTTTAATATTTCCATTTCAGCCAAAATTATCAACATATACTAATAGGCGTTATAACAAAAAGTTACAAAAACCCACTTATATTTGTTGTTTTTGCTATATTCTTGCCGTTTCCTGCGCTTGCCCGGGAAAAGTTTTTCGAATATTTAAAATTTCTCTAGATGTATCAAGGGACAAGTAAAAAAACGACATTTTCCCGAAATGTCGTTTTTTGGTAAACACAGTTTTAATTAGCTATTGCCGTTTTCTTTTTCTCTTGTTTTACAAGTGCTTTCTTCTTCCAGTTTCCTGAAAGATAATACCCCCCTGCGATAACAAAAGCTAATACAAAGCTTAGCGCCATACCGTACCAAATTCCATCCGATCCTAAATAATGAGCTAGGATATAGACAGCAGGAACCCGGACTGCCCACAGAGATGCCGCTGTAAGGACAAGTCCCCAAATCATATCTCCCGCACCTCTTAATACTCCTGTTATGACAAACATAAAGCTAAAAGGTATAAAGGCAAACGCGACAATCTTAAGGTAAGAAGCACCTGCTTCTATAACTTGAGGATCATCCGTAAATAAAGCTAATGCTTGTTCTCTTAAGAAAAATAGAGCAAGTGATAAACTACCAGTGATCACAAACGTCATTAACATACCAGAACGAACAATACTAGGGATACGTTCCCACTTTCCAGCTCCGATATTTTGACCGACCATCGCTGATATCGCCAAACCTAATGACATCGCCGGTAACAAAATAAAGCCGTCTAACCTAGTAGCGGTACCAAATCCTGCCACAGTTGCTGCACCTTGAAGGTTAACAGCACCGATGACAGCAACTACCGCTAGTGAAACGACTACTTGTTGTAATCCAGCGGGAATTCCCATTTTAATCATTTTCATTAAATAAAAGTTTTCAGCCTTTCCTTTAAACAATCTCATTTTAAAGCCGAAATCATGTTTCTTTATATACATTAATCCCAACCCAAAGGCTAGTGCTTGTGAAAGAACTGTAGCAAGTGCAGCTCCGGCTACCCCAAGTTCTGGAACTGGACCTAGTCCAATAATTAAAATTGGGTCTAAAATTATATTCGTTACAGTAGCTATCATAAGAAAATATAACGGTGTCTTAGAATTTCCTAACCCTCTTAAAATGGCACTTAAGTAATTATATCCACCGACAAATAGTAGTCCTGAGAAGAAAATCATTAGGTATGTTTGTGCTAAATCAAAAATTTCTGCGGGTGTTTGTAAGATCCTTAAAATATAAGGAGTTAGAATAATGGCAATAACCGTTAATACAATCGCAGCCAAGGTTAGAGCTTTTACCGAGCTATCAACCGTTTTCTGTAATGACTCTTCATCTTTTGCTCCCTTATATTGAGCAACCATGGTTGAAGTCGCGATCACAAATCCAAAGATAAAAGCTAATAAAACAAAGACTACTGAACCTGAAACAGCAACACTTGCTAGTGCATTTGGTCCAACAAAACGCCCAACCCAAAAGGCATCAATTAATTGATTTAGAGATTGCAAGACATTACCGATTAATAATGGAATACTAAAAAATATCAAATGCTTTAAGACATTACCTTCTGTTAAATCTCTTCCCTTACCCCTTTTTTCCGTTTGACTAGACATGAAGTACCTTCTTTCTCTACTCTATGAATTATTTAGATAGTCTAATTATATATGATTTTAGACTAGAACTTACTATTTTTCAAATATTTTGTAAATAGCAAAAGCAAAAAAAAGCTGTTACAACAAAACAGCTTCTTTAAACGTTAATTAAGTTTTCCAGTAAAAATGGTGGATTAACTTTCTCAGTTGCAGTCCCGCACCTATATCTACAGTAGTCTTTTACATTAATATAGTTAAGTGCTAGCAATTAACTATCACATTTATAGCAAGGAGCAGTCTTTAGTAATCCTCCAACATAAGTTCTTTAGTTTTATGAATGACATCATTTATATCTCTACCTGTGACCGCCCAAATACCCTTACTTGTTTTAAAGTAAATGGTATGACTCTCATTTACACTAACCGTGACACATGGATGTCCACTTAAAGTAATTTTTTCAATTGAATAATTCCCTTCACATACAACTGGATGAGCAATTGTCGGTACATGAGGAAGTAATAACCAACCTAATTTAAAAGAACCTTGATGATCTTCTATCCACTTCCACCCATATGAATTTTCAAGAATGATTTGATTTCTGGCATCAGTACCAATAGGAGCGCCAATTAGAGTAGGGCTATGTGCAGGCAATCTTTCTAGGTTCACAATTTTCACTTTAAAATCTATTATCTCTGTTGTATCTACTACAGTACAACTCACAAACCCCCGAAGATTTTCAAAAGAATGTAGTTCATTAAAGGATGGTACGTCCCATTTCTCTCTTTCAACATCCGTAGTAGCTGGATCAAGTTTTGGAATTCGATAAATCCCACCAAAAGGTACTATTTGATTGCCGTATTTTAGAGGTTTACCTTGTCTTACTAGCCACCTATCCAGTGCAACAGCAGCTAACCACTTTGGTTGAAAGCCCATATCTACAGCCTTTAAGCTAAATTGATAGGCTTCCCACCAATCGTCCAGAGTTTCCCCATGTTGAAAAACGATCGCTGCATGGATGAAATCTATGGCCTCAGTTGCACCTCCGCCTTCTATTATAGCTTTTACCCTCATCCGCCTTTCTCTATCGCGTTCTACTCTGTTTTCTGGCATTGTTTGCAGATCATGTTGGTCTTCATCAAAAATTTGTTTTAGTGCATCATTCAAACGATGAACCTCCTATGTGGAAAATTAGAATTGATCGCAATTTCTTATGTACCAACGTTTTCAGGGTGATTGAACACAAATTTTACAGTTACTTACATACTTGTGTTCAATTCACCTCGGATCGAACACAAATTTTACAGTTACTTACATACTTGTGTTCAATTCACCTCGGATTGAACACAGATTTTACAGTTACTTACATATTTGTGTTCAATTCACCCCGGATTGAACACGTTTTTTACAGTTACTTACATATTTGTGTTCAATTCACCCCGGATTGAACACGTTTTTTACAGTTACTTACATATTTGTGTTCAATTCACCTCGGATTGAACACGTTTTTTACAGTTACTTACATATTTGTGCTCAATTCACCTCGGATTGAACACGTTTTTTACAGTTACTTACATATTTGTGCTCAATTCACCTCGGATTGAACACGGATTTTACAGTTACTTACATATTTGTGTTCAATCCTTCCTCTACTACAGCCCAAAATAAACAGTACTTCTAATTAAACCTCTCCTCAAACCTACTTCGCCTTAAAATTTCCTCATTACGCATGTTGGTCCACTCGGAGATTGTTAGCTCAGGTTCATTTGCCAAAAGATCCTGCATGATCTGATAACCTACTTTATATCCGCTCCATTGAGGAATGTTTAAACCACTATGTCCAAATTGAAATTTTGAGACAATCCCATAAGTATCTATATTCAGGTATACGCTCATCTTCTCCCACACCGCTTTTTCTTCTTCGTAAGAAAGTGCAATCGTCCAAGGGGCAACGACTTCTGGATAAACAATTGAAGCAAACGTGTCTGCTTTCCCTTCAATAATAACAGTTGATAACAACGTACCATCATGATACCCTCCTATTATTCTACCAAGTACTACTTCATGGTGATATTCATGAGCAACTAGGTATGGCAATAGTTCTTCCCAAGGAGAATGAGGATCAATCATAATAAGTATATTCCCATTTCCATATGCGATCCCATAAAGCCCCTTCATATGTTCAATCTCAAAGCGACGATCTGGATCTAATGCAAGCACGTAAACCTTTATATTAGGACCACTTAAATAGGATGCCGACGTCTTTAATGCTTCCGCAATGATTTCAGTGGCATTCGAATTTTTTAAAAGATTGATACTTTCTTCTAATTTATCGATGTCTTTGATCATCTGTATGGGCAAAGAACTATAGATGTCAAAGGTTTGGCCCCAAAATTCTTTTGTAAAAGGCTCTAAGACAGTTTTCTCAAAAATCTTCTCCCGCTCGTCCTCATCTGATTTTCTTGCCTGCTCTACGTACTCTACCATTCCTTCATAAGCCGGTATGATCGTAAACTGCTGCCCCTGGTAAGATACCGTCGTACTAGATGAAAAAAATGAATAAAAATTTAAAAACAATATTGCACCAATAAACACTACTACTATTGAACCATAAAAGATTTTTCTCAATCCAACTCTCTCCCATTTACTAGTTTTATATTTTTACGCACTAACTAGTAAAATGGTTTCATTTTCCAGAAAGCTTAAAACGACAATTCATTAGGGCTTGTACTGCTTTAACAGTCTTAGCCTATAATGTAGATAAAATATCCATCCCTAACGACCTTGTCCACTTCCTCTAGTTTCTCACCTTCAAGTTTTCATCTAATAGCAAAAGGTACTGAGAAAACTTATGCTTACCATAGTTACTCATCATCTTCTTCTGTAACCCAACTGATAGAGTAGTAAATTTCACATAATGCATCTTCGTAGCCCCATCCAGTTCCTTGGGACATCAAGACACAAGAATAGAGTCGATCTTTTAACAAAGAATATAGTTCTTCTTTCTTCTCACACGCGCCTGCTACTTTACCGTACATTACAATCATATTATTATAGAAATTCCAGTCAATATCACCGTATGACCTAGTAAATTCAGTCCCCATCTCTACGTAAAGTAACATCAAGTCCGCAACCTTCATGTCATCCCCAGTCGTTTTTTTGAAGTCTGCGATTGCCTTTTTTGCTTCTGTTAGGCGTAATTTAGGCATACCTTTCTCGGGAAAAAATTCGTTCGTAATCTTCTTCTTTGCTTTGTTAAAGAGTTCGTTGACTACTTCTTCACCACCATACTTTGTTGCAAGAAATTCTTTTACATCAGTATTTAGTTTTGACATGTCAACAACTAATTGGATAAGCTCTTTTTGATCTAATTGCTTTAGTGATTTTTTAAGTTCAGATATTTTTAGCATAGTCCTTTTTCCTATCTTTTAAAGTTTAGTATTTTCCTCAATTATCCTTTAATCATTATACACAAAATATGACCAGACTTTCGCAAAAAAAAGAGCCGCTATCTAAGCAACTCTAAATCTTCCATAACACTTATTTTTTATTGGCAAGATCCCTTCGATTTGGTGCTTGAGGAGGTTGCTCTAAATACCCATGATCGATCATGATTTGAGCTCCGTCTTCAGCAAATAATAAAACCTCTTGGATCATTCGATTATAATTTGCGCCGATGTTCTCGCCTTGGGCTTGAACCCATACTTGTCCCATAGTGACTGACTGACGCTCCGGTCAATGCGGTTATATGAAACATCATTAGCTTATCAGAGAACGTTGAATGGGTTGACGATGTTGGTAGTGTATCCCATGTCATTGGAGTCGGCAGGTCAGCTTCCTTATTTCTTTCGTACTTGCAACCTGACTAAACCCCGTAATTAATGATTTCCCAATAATCTTCCATAAACCTATTAATTGCTAAAAACCCGCTCATCTGACAGCGAGTTTTTAGCGTTCTACAACATCACAAAGTTGTATCCAGCGTCGCCTGGACATCGGGACTAATTTCAGTGTGAGGATAGTTAATTCGATCATCAAATTCTACCCAATCGAGATTTGCCATCATCAGTAGGTAGCGTTTACCGCTAGCAGGGTCGCTGATAATAATATGGTCACGTCCAGCTGTTTCAACGCGGCCGCGATAAACCCTAGCATTCCATTCATTGTTACCTCGGTAAGTAAAGTAGAATGTACCAACCTTGCCTCTGTTAAATCGTAGGATATTTTCAATAAACGATTCTTCCACTCTGCCCATCGGTAGCTGTTGCCCAGTTCCCATCGGCATTACTGGAACAGAATACGTGGGTCCAGAAGGCATCCCCGCCGGGAAGTTCATCGGTTGTTGCGCAGCACCACTTGGCATCATGGTATCTGAATATAAACTAGGGAAATAGTTCATTGGATAATAACTAGAGTTTCCACAAGTCATGAGAAGATCATCTCCTTATAATTATTTCATCTATAAAATTCAGGGCAATAGCCCGGTACAGCAACATAGAAGCAATGATTTTTGTACGCAAATGCGAACTGTGTCATGGGCGATCTTGGCATTGTTGGCGTACAAGGATCGCGGAATGCTTTCCCCGGACTTGGATTAAAAAACCACAAACTCTGTCTGGCTCGAGGATTTCTATGACCATGTAACAAATCTCTAGCCCTTTGGAGGTCTTCTTCATCGGGACGCTGTGTATACAATGATCCATTTAAAACAGGCTCGAAGTGAGGAATTCCAGTTCCCGGTATTGTCTGATAGATAACATGATTGATAGTACGCAAATTTCTGAAATCCGGATCACAATCTGCCTCTACCCTATTTGCCACAACCGTACCTACTAAGTCCATTCCTTCGGGTCCCTCACCGATCGCCTCCGCTAGCATGAGCCTTGCTAAATGCTCCACATCACGTTCATTATGGTTTATTCGCCTACCCATTTTCTCACCTCCTACTACTGATACAAGTAATTTATTACCTGAAGTTAGTTTTGGTAACTTGCCTATGTGCCCAAACTTTGCGAATTTCTCTCAATTGTAAAAAGAGGTCTTGTCCCTTTTTCCTAGTTCTTCAATAAATCTATTAATTTAAGTGAAATAGTGAAATATGTTTTGAATACCGTTACGTCTGCTTTCCTAAGTATCTGGTGATACTAATACTATCTTTAGTAAAAAAGGAGATTATCTCATGTCTGAATATTTACTACAATATGGGTATCTAAAGTTAGTTAGTTCCCCACCATCAAGAACAGACTACCCAACTTTCAAAGAGCAACAAGTAAAATTAAGTCCCGAAGAAGTAGACTATCTACTTGAAAGTTTAAAGTCGTATAGAATGCAATACCAAAACCAAAATAGCTGATTGCTAGCAATCAGCTATTTTGGTTTTTCGATTAGGATCTTTTCGTAAGGTGAATTCTTAGTAGTTTGTGTAAAAATCCGGTATTTAGGATTTTTACGAAAGCAACAAACTTTGCCAAAACAGCCTTCGATAAAAAAACAACTTACCAATACTTTCTCATAATCTCCTGACTCCAGTTTGGCTGACGAAAGCTCTCACGTGGTAGGAACTCATGCATCACAGGCTTAATATCCAATATCGGTGTATCATTGATACAATCCAGCCCTCTTACGATCAATTGATTTCCTTCTCTTTTTACTACGGTCACAATCGTTACTCCAAGTTGATTTGGCCGATTTTTTCCTCTTTGAGCAAAAATCCCTACTTTCGGAAGGCTTACATTATTCCTTGGATGCCTTGCTCCAGTAACAATTTTGTCTTTATTAACCTTATGAAAGTAGTAAACAATCTCCGCATGTGAAAATTCCTCGATACCCCATAATGAGTCAGCTGGTATTTCGTTATCTAACTCTATCCTAGTCATTACTTGACCCCAGTTGTCATCCTCTATTTCCAGTCGATCATTATATGCAGTCCCAATAGGTTTTAAGTTAATCATGTTCCTTACTCACTCCTCTATTTTTCAGCAATCCAAATTGTCCATCGGTCTTTTTCGATGATTGGTCCGTCAGTTACGATTTTACTTTCAATAAATGTTACTAATGAACGTAGTTCGTCATTATCAAGTTCATGCAAGATACTTCTCCCTGTCCGTAACCTTAAATCTTTTACTAGTTCCACTTTTGTTTGATAACACTTTCGCGTTTCCCAAAACGTTACTTCTTTTATATTTTTAAAGCCAGTTTCTTTAAGGGCAGTCAAAACCTCTTCACTATTAAATCTTCTTCTGACTTCAACCTCAGCAAGTCTTGGAAAGCATTCAAAGAAATACCCACGGATATGCTGTTCGCTTCCGCTGAATAGACAATCTTCAGGGGTACGGTCCTGAATAAGGATAGCTCCTTCATCCTCTAGTAACCGATAAGCCTCTAAAAAACACTGTTTCAGGTCATTCAAATGGTGAATTAGTGCACGCTCAAGAATAAGATCAATGCTGCTACTTTCTAGCCCTGTATGACTCGCATCTCCAAGCCTAAATGATATATTTTTATACTCCTGACAGTTTTCTCTTGCTCCGTCCAGGATGACTTCTGATGAGTCGATCCCCGTTACAGCGGCAACTCCCATATCCACTAGAGCCTTGGTATAAATTCCTCCACCACAACCAATGTCTACTGCATTTTTGAAGTTGCCAATCGGAACAAGCTGTTCAATCTTCTGCATCCAACTTCTATCAGCACCTCTTGCTGAGTACGTATACCGATTTCGCTTATCTTGGAAGTCAATTCCCATGTGTTAGCCTCCTTCTTTTTTAAGCAGCATTACGTATCATTTCTATAAACTCTTTCCCCTTTGCTTGATAAACAGCAAAGATCACACACACACTAACCGGAATAAGCAAACAGAGGTAAATATAGTCAGCACCGTAATTTGATGCTACCCACCCTAATATTGGTGCAGCTAAAACTACTGCGCCTTGATTCCCAATCATTCGAAAGCTTGCCATTCTGCCGTGATATTCTGGCTCAGTTGCCATCTGCTGTAACGATTGAAGTAGTACTCGGATCCAGGTTGTTCCAACTCCAATCAGAAACACTCCGCAAAATGCAAAGGGTAGGATAGGAGTTAAGCCAACTAAGAGTAATCCAACTACGATAATAACAAGAGAACAGATGGCAAAATGCTGTTTTGCGATAGACCACCACCAAGCGCCTAGGAAACCTGCAAATATTCCCCCCACCGAAATGGTCGCATCCAATAAACCATAAATGGATGCTGATTTCATGAGATAGGTAACTGTGTATACAGACAAGAAACCTAAGCTACTATGGTAAACAAGTTGACCAGTAAACATAATTACAAATAATCCGAGCAGGAACTTATTCCTTTTTACATATTGAAAGCCTTCTACGATCTCTTTTCGAATGGAACTTCCTTCTTTACAAATAGAACGATTTTTTTTACTTTCTATCTTTAATAGTAAAATTGCTGAGATGACTAAGCTAACCGCTACAATCACTAACGTTGTTCCTGCAGAAATGATACTAATGAGGATTCCTCCAAATAATGCCCCTACTAAGCCGCCAATAATGCCTGTTGACGATGTTTGAGAAAATATCTTCGGAAGGAATTTTTTCTCAAAACTCTCTGCCATGAAGGCTTGGATTGCTGGTCGAAATAAAGAACCACAAACCTGCAGTACCATATGAACAATAATAATTACCCAAGGATTCCTATCAAAAATTGCTATATAAACTAGTAATAACACAATAGATATCGAAGAGATGATATTGGCAATGATCGTCAGCTTCTTTCGATTAAACCTATCTACAAATACTCCCAAGAACAAATTCAAGACAAGTCCAGGTAAAAAGCCTAGACCTAATAAGAGCCCCGTGAAGTACGCATCACTAGTTATCTCGTAAAGTAGCCAGGAAACCGTAACAAAGTACATTGCCCTTCCGAATTCAGATAAGAAAAATCCCCCTAATAAGTATTTAAATTCTTTCATTCTCACCCTCCCACGAGTCATAGGTTGGAAATTTTTTACTTGATGTTTCTATTAAAGTATATAAAATAAAAGAAGATAAGAATAATACATATTTTTTATATAAATTGATAAGAAAAACTTATATACAGGAGATATTTATGAAAATAGATGATTTTAAGTTATTAGTTACCATTAAGAAAGTCGGGACTATCCGTGGTGCAGCGAAGGAATTATTAATTTCACAACCTGCAATCAGTCAGCGCTTAAAACAAATAGAGGATCACTGGGGAGAAGCGATTTTTATTAGAACGCATAAATCAATGATCGTCACTCCTGTAGGTGAGAAAATCATTCGTTTCGCTGAGGACATGATTAGCGGTGAAAAACAATTATTTGATGAAATATCGAAAGTTTCCAAAACGGTAAACGGCAGACTTTCTTTAGGAGTTTCTTCAGTTGTCGGCCAATATTTACTGCCGAAAATACTCGAAACCTATATCACAAATTTTCCTGACGTAAAAATTGAATTAGTCACCGGCCTAAGCCAATCCATCCGAAAAACTGCTAGCGATTTCCATCTTTCAATTGTTCGTGGTGAAAAAATGAAAGGATTAAAGTGTGTAGAACTTTTTTCCGATCGACTGTTTTTGGTAAACAAAAAAACATCGAACAGTAAAGAGAGAATACTGATCGAGTTTCAAAGTGATCATAGCTTACATTCAATGGTTGATGAATGGTTTCTTCAACATCCTGATCAAAACCCTACTCGTAAAATAAAGGTTGATCAAATTGAAACTTGTAAGCAATTGATGGCACATGGTATTGGCCAAGCGATACTCCCTGAAATCGCAATTAAAGATTTAAACGATGAACTCTATACGTTCCAACCACTTGAGTTAAACAAACAATTTCTTACGAGGCCGACTTGGCTTTGTTACTCAGAGGTTGCCGAAGAATTGCCTCAGGTAGAAGCCTTTTTAGCATTAATGAAAAAAGAATTGCTACAAGGAAAAAAGCTTCCCTAAAATAATAAGGGGAAGCTTCGGTTAGTCTTTATTCTTCATAAACTCTAGTTCCATTTTTAATGCCTGATTTTCTTCCTCGAGCTTTTTTAATCTTTGATGAATTAATGGTTGGTTCTCATCTTCAAGTTTTCTTAATCGTTTATTGATACTGTAAAACATCGGAGCATACGCAATGACAAGTAAAATAACGAAGCCCACTAAGACTCCTCCTTTTCCTACTATTTATCATATAATAACATAAATATAGGAAATTAAGACCCACTAAGTTTTCAGCTATTAGTCTTTGTAAAAGAGGTCATTTACATAATTAAGTTAACAGAACAATAATTCTCCTAACTCTATTTAACAATCATCACCGGCCACTTTACCCGTTTAGCTACTTTCTCACTTACACTTCCTACGATCATTTTTTGAAGTTGGTTTAATTTCCTACTTCCTACCACAACACAGTCAAAACGATGTTTATTTGCATAATCAATGATGGTCGGGACGGTCTCTCCATGAATGACTCTGATTTCATACTTAACATTTGCAGACGTGATTTTCTCAATGACATTCTTTAACTTTGCCATCCTCATAGCCTTAATGTCATCTGAACTTCCATAGTGCAACACATCAGATTTAGCCGTTTGACCATTAACAACATAGACGACTTCAATCATTGCCTCAAAACTTCCTCTAACTAATTCAATCGCTCTTTCCGTTGCCCGTAAAGCATGTGGGGATCCATCTGCCGCCAAAAGGATATGCTGAAACATCGTCCTTCCCTCCAATATCATATAGTAAGCGTTTACATACCATCATATCCTAATTATAATTCAAGCAAACATGCATCATCAATCATTATTTTTAGAATATTCAAATTATTATTTCGTGTGCTAAAAAAGCAACCTATACTGAAGTGACCCCTAAAAGTTAGACACGGTTATTTTGTCAGGCAGCTTGCTCAAAATGAGTTCGGTATTGTACCGGACTCATTTTTAATTTTGCCTTCATCCGTTTCGTATTATAGTATTTCATATACTTTTCCAGTTCTTGCATAAAATGCTCTATACTTTCAAATTCCTTATAATAAAGGAATTCTGATTTCATAATCCCAAAGAAATTTTCCATCACCGAATTATCGTAACAGTTTCCTTTACGAGACATACTTTGAATGATTCCTCTTTCTTGGAGGGCATGACAATACTGTTTCATCTGATAATGCCAACCTTGGTCTGAATGCATTAGTAGTTCATGCTCTTCTGGTAACCTCTCTAGAGCTTTCTCTAACATCTTTGAAACAAGTGAATATGTTGGTCTTGAGCCGATTGTATACGTAATAATTTCTCCATTAAATAAATCTAATACAGGTGATAAATAGAGTTTCTCACCAAATAATTTAAACTCTGTAATATCCGTTACCCACTTCTGATTTGGGGCATCCGCTGTAAATTGGCGATCTAAATGATTCGGCGCGATTTTTCCTACAGTACCTTTGTAAGATTTATATTTTTTCATGCGTACCAGACATTTTAGACCAAGCTCTTTCATGATACGTTGAACCTTTTTGTGATTCACTTTTTGCCCACGAATTGTTAGCTCATCACGAATACGACGGTAACCGTAACGACCTTCATGTTCTTCATAAATGGCCTTAATTTCAGCTTTTAAATCACTGTCTGAATCTGGACGTTTCATTCTCTTCACTAAATCATAGTATGTACTACGTGGAATATCAGCGAGCTTCACGAGTGCCTTCACCGGGTATTTATGCCTTAATTCATAGACTACTTGTGCTTTGTCTTGTTTGGTGATTTTTTTTGAACTAAGGCATTCAACTTTTTTAAATACTCATTTTCCATTTCTAATTGTCTTATACGCGCTTCATATGCCTCGACTGATCCTTTGGCTGGTGCCTCTTTTGGTTGGTTAGTAGATTTATTTTTCATGGATAGACGTCCCTTTTGTTTCGGTTCAAGGGCTTCTACACCACCAACCTCCATCTTTTTCTGCCAATCATACACCATTGTATAACTAGAGAGTTTAAAAAGGGCTGCGGTATCCATTAATGACGCACCAGTTTGAACCATGTAGTTTAGTACATCTAGTTTAAATCCAACAGAACAGTTTGTATAGGTGTTTTTAAGTCCTTCTTCTCCATGTAATTCATATAACTTCAACCAATATTGGAATTGTGCTCTTGTAACACCTAGCTGCTTTGCATATTCTTTTTGAGAAGTTATTTTCGAGTTATAGCCTTCAATGATCATTAATTTCGTATCACTTGTAAATTTAGTCATAAATAAAACTGCACCCCAATCGTTAGTTGTGTCTAACAATTGGGGTGCAGTTCATACTAGGCTGCTTCTCTTTACAGTTACTTAACTTTTAAAGTCTCTAACTGCTTTAATAACGCTGGAACAATGTCCTCAGACTCTTCCATGTTAGGAATATGCAGAGTAAAACGAATAGGTACCCCATTTACCTCTTTTACTACAATGCTTTGACTTATCTTTGAGTTAGAAGCAATAAAGTACAGTTTTGCACCTTTATAGAAAGGCTGAACATGTTTTTGATCTACTTCGGTAACTTTTCCAGTTGATTTCAGATACATCTCTGCATGTTTTTTAAGATCACTTAACGTAAGTGATTGATCTAGAACTTCCATTCTCACAAAAAAGTTTGAGTACTTCGTAGAAAATAACTGAAAGGTGTTAGGTTCCTCCGCTGTAAACATATATCCCTTTTGAGTATTCAACTCAAGCTGATCTCGCATGCTTTCCTTCGACACAACTAGCTTTTGGCCAGGGTAAATAATATGGGATGTTAATTGATTTATAGCTTTCAATTCAGTGACTTTCATCTGGTTATTTCGAGCGATACTATACAAAGTATCACCTTTTTTAACAATGTGAATGGTTACTGGATCTTTAACCGTTAATTTTTGTCCTGGAAAAATAATTGTACTTTTAAGATTGTTTTGTTCCTTCAACTCTGCCACTGTCATTTTGTACTCATTGGCAATGCGATACAGTGTTTCACCCTTTTTTACTTCATGGACAGCTGCATCTACCCCTGTGTTAAAGCTTAGTAGTGTAGTCATACCTAACGTTAATGCGAACATTTTAATTACTGTTTTTTTTCCTTTTAACACTTTCAGCACCTCATTCTAAGTTGTTGTCATTGTTACAACGTTATAGACGGCACTTTCCAATATTTGTTACATTCATTTCTTTCAAAAAAATAGCCGCCTAACATCAGTAGGCGGCTACTCATTAGATCCCCCATAACCTAGATGGATCTAGTGGTGTATAGACCTTATCACCATGAATTTCTTTATGGATGATAGGATTTTTAAATAATTCTTTTAATGAAATTTCTTCTCTTTGTTTATTTCGTTTTGAGAAGCTTTTTCCTTCACCGTAGTTCATGATATCTTCCATCTTAAATCATCCCCTTAAAATAATATAGAAATTATCCTGTGTAGGTAATGATGGAAATATGTAGTTTCTTAAAATGTTTATATTTACTGAATACGCCATAATTTCTAGAAGGTTTCTTTAAACTCTAATACTTTTAGAAGTAGTACCCCATTATCAGAAAATTGAACCATTAGATATCAAAAAAGCCCATTCCTTAAAAAGGAACAGACTTCGTTGTTTTAGATACTCTTTTTGACATCTTTACGCAAAGTATCAATCAACTCTCCAGATAAATTGGCAGGTAATGAAGTATTCTCTTCCAATCTCCATGCATTAATTATTTCGAGATCTGATTTTTGAAACGTTACGCTATACTCCTGATTGTTAAAAGTAAAATTAGCTGTGACATGCTCCTCATCGTATTGTTCATCAATGATCATATGTTTTATTTCATAATCCATCATCAAACTGCCCCCTTATGTGCTTTCATTTTAGAATTAACTGGGAGTCTTCATTTATACTTACGTTTACTAAGAATTCTCATTTTTGGTTTTTTCCAAAATCGCAATCCCTTGTATTTCCCCAATCCCACCATTTCCATGTACTAACCCATATGAACCATCACATTGTCTAAGTTTTTGATACATATCAATTAAGGCATTTAATGCCGGGTTGTTCCAGGGCGCTCTCGCAAAATTCATACCACCAGTGATTGTAATTTCATAGCGGGATAGAAAGTCTGATAAATCATCGATCGTGTCAATCATTCCTGTCGCTAATAAAAATGCGATTGGGATAGGCGGATAACAAGTATACGCTTCTAGATAAAGGTTTTTATTACGATATTCCTTTGCTACATGAATAGCTGCCTGTGATTGAGCTTCTACAAATGCCTTTCGTAAATGGGGAAACATCGATTTATTTTCCCCTACAATACTATCAATCTGCTCTGGAGATCCTTTTACACTTACGTACTTTACTCCTGATACTCTTATCCGTTCCGTTTTAGCAGTCTCTAAAAATTGGGTTGTATCTTCACTTGCAACAATCACTCCACCTGAAAAATCAATATTAGGGTTGGCACAATCTGTTAGCATGAATAAATCTGCTTGATTCTCCTCTAATTGTCGACCTCTTTCAAAAGGAACTATAGTATCAGATAATTTTTGATAAGTTTTAAGGTAGTTCTTATATAACTCATCACAATAACTACGAAACTCTGTCTTAGTTACTCCTAACTCCTGACAAACTAGGTGAGCAATTTGGTTATAGCATTGCATAATACTATGCGTGTCAAAAATGCTCATTGCTTTTGTTATTTCATCTTTGCCATACATCTTTTTATTCGTTAATAACGGATCAAACCCAAAAATAAACACTGCATCATATAATCCAGTTTTAATAATCTCCTTCGCATCAGAAAGAGCTTGAATGGGACTTGCTCCACTTTTGTATGTATTCAGTTTATCAATTTCTTCACAGTCGAATATTTCAAAGTAAAATTGATTGGCAGCTTCAAAACTATTGAGCAATGGATCGATGAAAAAATAGGCTATTTTTTTATGATTTGAGAGGAGCTTACTATGTAATACAATTGCTTCTTTAAATGTCTCTTTTAAAACATCAATTGTAAGTTGGTGTTCCTGTTTAGAAGTAATTTTTTCGGCATAAACAATGTTCAATATTTTCACCCCAGCAAAAAAAATTGCCTCCTTTCGCTAAGGAGGCTTATATTTTCCATCTACTACTTAGAATTTGAACCTATTTTCCCAAACTTTCCTGCTTGAAAGTCACGAAATGCTTGTTGTATTTCTTCCATTGTATTCATCACAAACGGTCCATAAGCAACTACTTCTTCTCTTATCGGAGCACCGGAATAGACTAGCACCTTTGAGCGTCTGCTGTTTGACTTTATCTTAAGCGAGCTGGGATTCGTTACATCTCCTGTTTCTTGGAACGTTAATGTTGCTACCCCATGCTTTTGCAAATTCACATAACTTTCACCAAAGTCAAGATCCCCTGATAATACGTATAAAAATGCATTATGGTTTTCTGGTAAAATGAGTTCATACGCTCCACCATTCTCTAAGAGAATTTCAGACATCGTAATTGGAACGGCTGACATAAGGGGTCCCGTCACACCTGCTATGTCACCTGAGAATACTTTAATTGAGCCACCTTCAAACTCTACAACAGGAGCATCCTCAGAATATACCGTTTGGTAGCTCGTCGGAGAGTTTTTTAGTTCACTAGGTAAGTTTAACCACAGTTGAAGAGTGTGGGCGATATCATCTTCCACCCCTTCTTCGGCATGTACCGCCCCCCAACCAGCATTCATATATTGCATATCACCTGGTTCAAGAATATCATGTCCCCCCGCGTTATCGATATGTTCAAGTCGTCCATCTATGACATAGGTAATGGTTTGAAAGCCTCGGTGAGGGTGATCGGAAAATGTACCTTTTTTAAACCAATCTTCTGCCATAAGAATGAACGGGTCAAAGTCATACCACCGGTTGGTAGGCAAGACCCAGCCTTTTTGAACAGCTGGAAAACTGGCTTCCGAATAGCGAACGTACCAATGTTCCTTTACACTTCGTTTAAACATTTGATCTGATGCCTCTATTGTCATAAAAATCTCCTTTAGCCCTGATAAGTTATACACTTATTCTAATACAAGATCCACGAATTATTAAATGAGAAGCACCTAATAATGTTCAGCTACCTCTTTTTTCTAATTCTTTAGCAGTTGCACTTGTTTCTACTTCTTTTTCATCCTTTAATGTGCCAAATAGTATATCAACAAAAGGAGTTGAAACCCCATACCAATAGTTTTCATTCTTAAAATGATGGAGTGTATGGGTTTTCTTTAACCATTTCCCAAATTGAGTCCTAGGTTTAAGTGGCTGATGTGCCACATAATGCTTCCATTCATAAACTAGCAGCATCAAAATTAGACCAAGACTAAAAGATAAAGTCCCTACTAGTAGTTGACTAAACAAATAAAAGATAAAAGAAAGCAACGTGAAAGTAGGTAAGCTATACCAAATTGGTAGAAATAATAAGTGAAAGTCATTTGGGTATTTGTGGTGGTCGTAGTGTAAGCGCTTTAATATTTTCAGAAAAAATGGATTTTTAGGAGCTTTTAAATGAAAAAAGAAGCGGTGAGTTAAATACTCGCTAAACATAAACGTGACAATACCAATCACAAAAAAAGCTAATAGTGATAATTCAATCCCCTGCCATACTATGAAACTACTAATCAAAAATCCAATGGCTAGCATTACTAAAATATCCACATGAAAAAAGAATGCACGGTAAATTGGCCAATTATTCTTCATATTGATCACTCCTGCTCTTTTTAGTTTTCCATAGTTCTAAACTTCTCTTCATCATTTCTAGAGATAACCTTTCAGTACCCTCAACATCTTTCTCAAAAAGCGCTTGTAAAAAATCATCATAAAACTTTCGTGAAGCCTCTCTGTGACTAGCTTCCTGAAAATACTTTTCACCTAACCTCAGATACACATCTTTAAAGCTATTAAGAATAAGTAAATAAATCGGATTAGATGATAACTTAGCGAGTCCTTGTTGGAGATGCCAGTCAAACGAAGCAAAAGAACTAGCGTCATCTTCAAGTTCATCTAAATTGGTAAAGAGAGCAATCACTTTCACAGGATGTTGAGTAATCGCATCCTTCGTGTAGGTAGGTGTAAGGGAAATACGAAGCTCAAGGACATATTCAATGAATTGATCAGGTATTTCTGGTGATGCTTTTAGAATATTGACAATTGTCATTAAGTTTCCTTGTTTCCAATATTCATTGACAATCGCTGGACTATTTTTACGAATGGTAATCCACCCATCCCGTTCTAATCTCTGAAGAACTTCCCTGATCGTTGGGCGTCCTACAGAAAAAGATGTAGCTAGGTCTCTTTCAGATAACATACTCTCCCCAGGTTTATACTCTCCTGTTAAAATAGACGATATTAACGCTTTTTCAATAAGATCAGACGAGCGCTCTTTCATCTCGAATCCCCCTGGCTATATCAATTTTCCATCTGGTATTACCACTTTAAACCAGGACAACCCACATTGTCAAACTATTTAGAAAATGAAAGGTTATTCATAACAGTTTTTTTCATACGTCTCGTCCTCTACTCAACCCATGTCCTACAAATAAGGCTCACTTCTGCTTGTCCCAGTAATGCGTTTGTTTAGAAGAAACTTCTGGTTGATTACCTTTGAGTTCATAATTAAAAAGCATTGCTGGAGTTACTTAAGCAATGCACTCATTACATGAACAAAGTTATATTTTTATTTCCATCTCTATTATTTTGGTAATACCTTTTTTCTTGTAATGAACTCAAAGCTAAGCAGAAAGAACCAAATAAATCCGGCATAAAACCCAAGCAGAGGATACTTAAATGCCGCAGGTTTATTTTTTTCAAAATAAAAGTGACCTACCCATGAAAAAGCATAATGTAATAAAGCCAAGCAAATAGTTACTTTTAAATTTATAAACAAAAAAATCCATGCAATAAAAGCAAACATAAAAGCAAAATAATGCAATAGTTGGTTCCACTTATTCTTGTGTGCACTTTGGTATTGGATCAAATTTTTTCTTAATCTTTCATTCATTTTTATTCTCCGTTTCAATGCAGTTTTTTCCAAGCTCTTTTGTTACCATATTAATAGTTCCCCACTAACGGTAACAACAGCTTATTTATCTATTGCACATCGTTAGTGAATTTCCCTCTAAATTAAATTGCATTAACGATGACCGAACTAAAAAAATTTCCAATACATTAAGAAAGCCTAAATCACCAGGGGATTTAGGCTTTACTTTAGGCTGTTTTCGCAAAGTTTGTTGCTTTCGTAAAAATCCCAAAAGCCGGATTTTTACACAAATTACTAAGAATTCACCACTAATTTAGTAAGTAATGCTCTTTTCTTTACATAATTTATTGGCTTATATCTTCATCTAGGCTATTTTTCCGATAATTTCAGGATAGAAAAGCCACAATGTATACGAAAAGAGCCTTACTTTATAATTTAGTCGTTGGGATACGTTTCTTGCAAGAATTTTATCGATTGTGTAATTAATGCTTTTAATACATCAACATCAATATCTGCTAGCTTGTTAATATAAACACAGGCTTTACCAGTCGTATGCTTACCGAAATCTCTTAATACTCTTTCTGTGTCACCAGTAGCAAAATACAAACTAATTTTCCCTTTTCGCGGAGAAAAGCCAACTAGTGGCGCATCTCCTTCGTGTCCTGAAGCATATTTATAGTGATAAGAACCATATCCGATGATACTTGGTCCCCACATTTTTGCAGGGTAACCGGATGTCTCTGTAAAAATGTCTAATAACCGATAGGCGTCTTCTCGTTTACGGTCACTTTCAACACTCTCAATAAATTCAATCACACTATTTTCAGTTTCTTTTGTTTTTAACTCATACGCCATAACTTCACTCTTCTCTACACGTATTAATTTTCAGGGTTTTCAGCTTCCCATTTTGAAACTTCCTCACGAACTTGCGGAGCAACCTCTGTTCCTAACAACTTGATCGCATTCATTACATCTTCATGAGGCATGGAACCAACAGGAACATGAAGCATAAACCTTGTAATACCGACGTTTTTACGAAGATGGATGATTTTTTCAGCAACTGTAGTTGAATTTCCCACGTATAACGCACCCTCAAAGCTTCTTGCAGCGTCAAAGCTTGCACGATCATAATGGCCCCAACCTCGCTCACGACCAATTACGTTCATCACATACTGAGTAGAAGGGAAAAATTTATCCGCTGCTGTTTGGGTTGACTCTGCAATAAACCCATGTGAGTGAGAGGCTACTGGTAGTTTTGATGGGTCGTGACCAGCTTGTGCTGCTGCTCTTTTATATAATTTTACGAGAGGAGCAAATTGTACTGGGCTCCCACCGATGATTGCTAGTACGAGTGGCAGTCCAAGTAGGCCTGCACGGATCACCGATTCTGTATTTCCACCACTACCAATCCAGACAGGTAAAGGGTTTTGCTCTGGTCTTGGATACACTCCTAAGTTATTAATTGCCGGACGATGTCCACCCTTCCAAGTTACCTTTTCTGAGTCACGAATTTTTAATAAAAGCTCTAATTTTTCATCAAAAAGCTCATTATAATCCTTTAAATCATAGCCAAACAACGGAAAGGATTCGATAAAGGAGCCTCTTCCGGCCATAATTTCCGCTCGTCCATTAGAGATACCATCAAGTGTTGAAAATTCTTGAAACACTCGGACAGGATCGGCAGATGATAGTACCGTAACTGCACTTGTTAACCGGATGTTTTTTGTTCGTGATGCGGCAGCAGCCAAAACAACTGCTGGAGATGATGCCGCAAAATCTTCACGGTGATGCTCACCTACACCAAATACATCCAAACCAACTTGATCCGCTAGAACAATCTCCTCGACAACATTCCGTAATCGTTTTGCATGACTTATTACTTCACCGGTATGTACATCAGGTGTAGTTTCTACAAACGTACTAATTCCAATTTCCATAGTTGTTCCTCCACAATCAACATAAAATCTTTAATTCATATATCTTCATTTTGAGGCTTTCATTCACCTATTTCAAGTTATTTGAACTTTTTTGGGTACTCTAACTATAAATTCGCTTTTACAACTTAAAAAAATATTGGTAAAATAGCTTGTACGTTTAATTTATGATTTTTCATTAGGGGTGTTACAATGGACAACGTGTTTGACTATGAAGATATTCAATTAATTCCGGCAAAAAGTATTGTAAAGAGTCGTACCGAATGTGATACATCGGTGGAATTTGGTGGTAGAAGATTTAAACTACCAGTCGTTCCTGCGAATATGCAAACGATTATTGATGAAAAAGTTGCGATTTACTTAGCTGAAAATGACTATTTCTATATCATGCATCGCTTTCAACCAGAAACTCGAATTGACTTTATTCGAAACATGAATGAACGTGGCTTATATTCTTCCATCAGTGTTGGCGTGAAAGATGAAGAATATAACTTTATCCTTCAATTAGCCGAAGAAGGACTTGTACCTGAATATATTACGATTGATATTGCCCATGGCCATTCTAATGCTGTAATTGAAATGATCAAGCATATCAAAACACATATCCCTCAAAGTTTTGTCATCGCAGGAAATGTTGGTACGCCTGAAGCAGTTAGAGAATTAGAGCGTGCCGGTGCTGACGCGACAAAAGTAGGTATCGGACCTGGGAAAGTTTGTATAACAAAAATCAAAACTGGATTTGGTACAGGTGGATGGCAATTAGCTGCCCTACGTTGGTGCGCAAAAGCTGCAAGTAAACCAATCATCGCAGACGGCGGTATCCGTACGCATGGCGACATCGCTAAATCAGTACGCTTTGGTGCGTCAATGGTAATGATCGGTTCTTTATTTGCTGGCCATGAAGAATCTCCTGGAGAAACAGTTGAAATTGAAGGAAAGCTATGCAAAGAATACTTTGGTTCGGCTTCTGAGTTCCAAAAAGGAGAAAGAAAAAATGTTGAAGGTAAGAGAATGTACGTCGAGCACAAAGGTTCTCTACAAGATACGTTAACCGAAATGGAACAAGATCTTCAGTCCTCCATTTCGTATGCAGGTGGTAACACATTAGATTCAATCCGTCACGTTGACTATGTTATCGTAAAAAATTCAATTTTCAACGGTGATAAAGTATACTAAGATGAAACAGTCCCTTACAGGGGCTGTTTTTGTATTTGAAAAATTCGAATGATCATGTATAATGAACATAATCACTTACGAAAATAAAAGTGACCGAGTGCTCCAACACCCGGTCATACAACGACACGCCGCAGTAATAGCGGCTCACCCATAGGTAGAACTATCGAAATAGCCCCCTTACTTGGTCGTCAGGGTGGCTATTTCTTTTTTGTTACGTAGACGACAATCGTTATGATGAATGTAAAGGCTGTTATTAGTAATAAGCCAAATTGAGCGATTAGACTAAATGCCTCAAATGTCGTCAAAAGCGTCACCCCCTTTCTAAAGGGGATTAGCCGCCACCCTGCTTTATGTAGTTGTTACTTCTATTATACCAATCATACGTTCGTATTTCTATCTTTTTATTGTTGGAAAACCTTTGCGACAGAAATCATTCGTGGTCTTGCTGTCTTAAACCATTGCATACAAAGAATAAAAAATAGAACGGCATCAACTAGATCTCCTCCGTAATACATGAGCATGCTCCCTATTTCAGCTTCGGCTGTTGGTACTCCAGTGGGCGGATGGCCATTTAAATATAGAGAGCGATGAGAACCAGAAATGGTAAAGATGCTTGAAGCCGAAAAACTCACTTCCCCAAATGCTTAAGTGCCTCACGCTTGCTAAGTTTTTGAAGCGGCGTTTTTTCTACGAACTCAATGACGGATTGTGGCTTGGTTTTTCCATATTCTCTTAATGCCCACCCAATGGCTTTGGCGATAAAAAACTCCGTATCATTTGCATGCTTTTCACAATAACTAAACAGACGGTCTTCATCAGTACTTTCCTTATAGGATAGTTGATGCAAGATGGCTGTCCTTCTTACCCACATGTTGTCATCTTCAATCCACTCGTCCATCATGTTAACCTGTTCAGGATATGTCCTTACAATCTGCCCAACAACATTACTTGCGATGGCATCTACTGTATCCCACCAAGACTTTGAAGTTATCAGTTTTTTTACTTGTGTTAAATCATCAGCTACGAGGTATTTCTTCGATTTCACTAAAAAATCTACCGCAACATATTGATATTCCCTCTCGCGTTGTTCCCAAAGGTCAAAAACCATCTTCCAGTCAATAGGTGTCTTACCGACTTGCCCCTCTTTGAATAATTTCGAAGTAATCTTTCTTCTTTCTGGACTCTGGATTCCATAAAAGTCAAAATGATTTTTCATATAGGCTGACATCCCTATTGCTTTTTCCTTATTCTCTATTAATTTAAATTCGCTCGTTATGTCTTGAATTTGCATTAAGTATCACTCCTGTACCGGTGTTTTGGTCATTAATATTTTTCTATTTACTATTTCAAAAACGAAATTCCATTCCATTCCATCACATTAATTTTCTCATGACACCTTCACTAGAAAGTTCCGCAAGCAGCTCCATCAATTTTTCAATAGTTGGACCATTTTCTTGGTTAAACCAATAGCTTAGTATGCCTATCATTGCTGATAAAGCATATTCCAATGTGTAGTCTAGTTCAAAACCATCTTTCGCTCCCCTTGCAACTAAGATTTCTTTTATCATTGGTTTCATACTGGCTTTAATTTTGCCCTGAAAGGCTGGGTCTCCGTGATCTCCAAGTAGCACCATAAGATATCTACTATGCTGAGAATACATGTTGACAAGTGCTTGCAACTGGAATGGATCACCAGGTGCGGAAAGTTGCTGAATGGGCAACTCTTGCAACTTTGCAATCAAACTGTTTTCCAGTTGCTCTAGGACATCATAAACATCGGTAAAGTACTCATAAAATGTCGATCGATTATAACCAGCTCTCTTAGTAATTTCTTTGATTGTTATTTTCTCTATTCGCGTAGTGCAATATAGATCCCAGAAGGCATCTAGTAGATTTTGTTTTGTTTGTGCTGTAACTGCTGAATTTTTTTTCATCATTCTTCCTCCACTATTGTCTCAAAATCCAACATTTAAGATAAAGATGTCGGTTGATAGAGACACTTCTACATAATACACTTACATCATACGACATGTTGTCGGATAAATAAAGTAGAATTGGTGTGGTGATCTTATATGACAGCAATAAACATCCAACATCTTACAAAAGATTACGGAAACAATAAGGGTATTTTTGATATTTCTTTAAAAATTGAGGAAGGAGAGGTATTCGGCTTTTTAGGTCCTAACGGTGCTGGTAAAACAACGACAATTCGGAATTTATTAGGATTTACTAAACCACAAAGTGGCAAGGCCACCATTTTAAATTTCGATTGCTGGAAGCAGCCCAAAGAAATTCAAAAACATCTCGGTTATTTACCTGCAGAGATTGCTTTTCCTGAAAACATGACTGGTACACAACTCATTAAGCATGCTGCTAAAATGCGTGGTCTCCAGGATATGGCAAAGGCTAAACAATTAATAGAGATGTTCGACTTAGATCCATCAGCACTAATAAAGCGAATGTCCAAGGGTATGAAACAAAAGGTTGGGATTGTTTGTGCCTTTATGCATGACCCACAAATTCTCATTCTTGACGAACCAACAACAGGGCTTGATCCTCTTATGCAATCAAAATTTGTTGAACTAATTCACCAGGAAAAACACAAAGGGAAAAGTATCCTTATGTCTTCTCATCTTTTTGAGGAGATTGAAGGAACCTGCGATAGTATTGCAATGATCAAGCAAGGTAAAATAATTTCGGTAATGCAGTCTCAGGATTTTAAACATTTCGATAAATACACATTTACGATAACATTTCAAAAACTACCGGACTTTGAATCTATGCAGACAGAAAATTTTGTCATGAAAAAGATTACTAAGGATACCTTGCAGGTCGTGGTAGAAGTAGATGACTTTAAAATTAACGAACTCATTCGTGCTCTTGCCAAAAGAGATGTCACTTCCATTCGTGAAATGAAGTACTCACTAGAAGATTATTTTATGAACTTTTATAAAGGAGAGAAGCATGACTATGTTTAACAAGTCCTTATTTATCCATTTTGTAAAATCAAATGTAAAAGTATTCTCTATCATTGCAGGAGCACTTTCCCTCTTAATAGGGATTGTTATGAGTGTTTTCACTCCGGAAACCATGCATGATATTGCACAGGCAAGCATCGATGCTCCTGTAAGTCCCTTGGGTGATATAACAACCTTAATTGCATTTATAGCAAATCAATACTTTGGTAACTTCGCCCTCATCTTTGCAATGATTTATTCCGTTATAATAGGAAATAAGCTAATAGCAGATCAAGTAGATAAAGGCAGCATGGCCTTTCATCTGTCAACTCCTATCACAAGAACCCAATACACTCTTACCAGCACCATCTTCTTTATTTCTACACTAGTAGTCATGTTTGGGTTGATCTTTGTTGTAGGGTACGCAGTCGCTGAACTAGTTCAGCCTGGTGAGTTGCCTGTAGAGAAGTTCTTCATGCTAACATTAGGCTCTTTATTATTAAATATAGCAATTAGCGGTATTACTTTTTTTGCATCTTGTTTGTTCAACCGTTCAAGCCAATCCCTTGCCCTTGGTGCAGGACTAACCCTGTTTTTCTTTGCTATGAATATGCTTTCTGGTATGAATGACAGTCTGGAAATCCTTAAAAATGTTACGATCATTACGCTCTACGATTCCAATGCCATCATTCAAAGTGGAAGCTATGGTCCACAATTAATCATCCTAGTAGGGTTAACCCTTGTCCTCTATCTAGCAGGGATACTCGTCTTTAAACGAAAAGATCTACCATTGTAATTAACGAGGTTTAATTTGGGAGGAAAAAGTTAATTTACAGATTAAGTAACTTACATTTAACATTCTGATTTCAAGCGAATTACACTCCAACTAGGCACAAAAACGCACAGTTCATTCTGATCTGTGCGTTTCACTCATATTTTCTGTATTTAATTGCATTTGTATCGGAGTTAATGATTTTATGGTGAAGCGTTTCTATTTTTACTGCAATAGGTAATTATTTACCCGTAGGTTGATATACCAACGCGAGTGAGTTCACATAAATAGCTTTAATATAAACAACTCCCATAATTTGGTGCGATTTTTACTAATAAATATTATGAACTAATGTACCAATTATGACGACTTGTCTTATAGTTTATTAGACAAACTTCTTGCTTTTTAATATACAAGACTTAATTCCATTGTGAACTTGATTGTTTTACCCTCAAAACATGATCTCATTATGAGTTCTTTATTTTCTAGCGATAGGTATCAATATCTCAAAATGAGGATCATTCAGATCACGATCTCTTGGATACCTTTCATGCTTGATTGGAAGATTGTCAAAATATTTAATATCCGCTTCTGAGAATGCCTTGTATTCACTGTCGGATAAGGACCTAGCAATGTTATCATAACTTTGCCCAATGTTTTGACCTTTTTCATGCTGTGTCACTAAGTACGTCATTTCCGGGACGAAAAACTCGATCATACCTTCAGGAATGGTTTGTTCTTCACCAACTTCATAAACGGAATAATGAACAAATCCATCTGGACGTAAATGATAGGACAAACCTAACTGCGTATCGGGATCAACAGCATGTGTCAATTCCCCCACCCGCTCACTCATCGTTTGGATCATACTTTTTAACCCACTGATTTCTGACCAAGGCCCATCCCATTTCATACCAATAGCCCGGTATCTTGGTTTTGTAACAGTTTCATATTTCATCTTAATCACTCCTCAATCTCCCAAGTAATTTTGAAGCCACCATTTTCTCTTTTGTTACCTTTAACTACAATCCGATACATACCGCTAGCTTGAACTTCAAATATATGATTATCTTCATTTTCAATGAAACCGACATAATCATTTTTTTCATCTAACACATAAAAGCTATATCCACCCTGAGCTCTATTTTTAATATCAGACTCGTACGTAAAACGCTGTCCTTCTTCAAGATAGAGCGGAATTTCATGTATACCATTAAAATAACTAAAACTAGCGGTGTATGTGAAGTCATTCCGGTCCTCCACCCAGTTTTTCTTCTGAGTAAAATCAATGTTCGTTAACAATAGAAAACCTATCGGGATTACGAGAGCAAAGACGTATAAAAACCATTTATACTCACGAGCTATGTGTGTTGCAAAATAAAAAACAAGCGCACATACCGCACCAACAGTACCTGCAAATACATCAAAGATATTAATTGCGCTAATCATAAAAAAAGCGTATCCAGAAATAACATATAAAACAATTTTTACGTTAAACTTTCTAAAATGGAGTTTCAGTGCGATTAAATCTATTAATAGCGAACAACCTATCCCATACCCGAATACTATGAACCAGAGATCAACACCAGAGATCGTTTCCAAAAGCCGAAACATGTCCAATCCATTAGAGAAATAAGTAAAAACAAACATCATCGTGATCGTAAATCCCGCAGCTGCTAGTTTGGTGAGAAGATAAAATAATACTTTCGGCATACTTGCCCCCTTATAGGATATTATAATAAATCTATCATAATATATTTTTACTAAATTGTTAACAGTTGGAAAAAATCTAGTGAATATCCGTTCAACCCCTGTATATATTAATATAACTTTCACAATTAAAAGATTGATATTTTCATAATTTTGATATACTAAAAGTACCTTCATGATTTACACAACCTCTACTTTACCCCACCCCACCAAAGAAAGGTGATCCTTCAATGAAAAAATTAGTATTATGTAAATGCGGAAGTGGAAAATACTTCGAACAATGCTGCGACACAAATGTTAGGGTTTTGGCTATCCCCAATAATGGCCCACATCATCAAAAAGAAATCCTTACAAAGCTCTCAATTGGTCGAGAGTTTGGCATGCGATTTCGAGGCGTGTATGAATTTTACGGAAATGATTTAATTGAGTTTAAACTAAAAAACCCAAAAAGTAGATCACGAAACGAATTCCTTCGTGTGTTAGCTCAATATGTAACGGAGTACCTTGAAGATGTATGTTTATCTTCTTGGAATGAACCTGATTTTTGGGAAGAATTCATCATCCTCTACTACCCATGTTTCATTCAAGTTACTTCTCAAGAAAAAGAAGTCGAAAAGTTCGTAAGTGAATTAAAACGATTTCTCCACTGGATAGATATTAAATACAAAATCCCTCTATTTAAAACCATTGATAGCTACATAAAAGAAATGTTTTTAGAATTGAAAGATTGTGAAGCAACAATTAATCGTCTGTACAAACATGAATTTCCTAATTTTCTTAATGAAGATTGTAATATTCAAACTGACTTTTTCGGTCGCTTAGATAAGTTAGAAGAGTTTCCCGAGAAAAAAGATACCCTCTTTGAAATAAAATCCCTCAACCGAGTCTATCTAGTCGTAACAGAACTCGAAACGAACGAAAACTTCTATTTAAAAGGACTACCTTCAGCGACAGTATACCCAGGGATGATTATTAGCGGCTCTATAGGCAGAAAAAAAGGAGACTGGGCATGGACTTGGGGAATCCCCGAGAATGTATTTCCAAAAAGTTCAAAAAAGTACCTTGATGACATCCGTCTCTAGAACCGCTCATTTTGTTAATACTTGTTTAGTAAATCAATTAAGTCAGGATTAGCCATCATTTCGGCATGGTCAATTGCAGACATCCCGTCTTCATCCTCTAAGTGTGGATCAGCACCGGCATCCAGCAACAATTTAGTAATTTCTAGATTTTCGAACATAACCGCTGACATTAATGGTGTCCACCCGTAATCATCTTGGATGTTTGCATCTGCTCCATATAAAAATAAGAGTGGAATAACATCTGGTTGCTCATAAATCACCGCTACTAAAAGTGCGCTCTCGCCATATTCATTAAGTTCATTAACATCAGTACCAGCGAGCAATAATTCTTCTAGTTGAACTACATCACCTTCCATTGCAGCATCCATCAAAGGTGTATATTCATAGAAAAACTCGTTAAAGAAATCAAACTCTTCAAGTGCCTTGAAACCTGCAAAGAAGATCCCAACTGTAATAGAAGGAATTAGGAAAAACAAAATAAAAGCAACAACCACTACCTGTTTTGAACGATTTTTTAATGTGACAGTAGGCGCTCCATTCATTAACATTTCTATTTCTTGAATGCGTTTAGGTATCGGCGGATGTGTTGAGAGCAATTCCATAAAGGTCACATATAACTCTTTTTTCTCATTATATTGTTCCATGTACGCCTCTAGATTTACATCCTTATATAAACGCCTTCCCGCGGCTAACACCAACAAACCATTAATGGCACCGTCAGTCTCATCTAAATGGTAAGCAGCCATACGGTCGCAGGTATATTCAGCCATTCGTAAATAACTTGTCCCAATAAAAGGAATCCATAATGCTGGAAAAATAAACAACGATTTAACAATATGGTTCCTTTTAATGTGGGCAAGTTCATGAGCGATGACATAATCAATTTCGTTTCCACCAGAATCAATCGAAATGTCCACAAAGTCTGAATATAAGACGACTATATTTTTCCCGAAAAGACCGAAAACCTTTGTAGCAAAGGCATTTAAAAGACCACCAGACTCGATAATATAAACTTCTGGTACCTTAGTTAGTTCCATTTTTTCACTGAAATCAACTACTTTTTTATATAGTTCTGGAAATTGGGTTTCTCGCAAGCGAACCCCGTTCGTTTGAATATGAGCCATAGATATAATATGAGAAAAATAGGAAATTAAAGCAAAAAAGATGACTAAGACAATACCTATAATCGATAAAACCAAATACGCGAGAAGTAAGATACTCGTAATAATACAAATTCCATATAATAAATTTTCATTTTTATGAACTAATAGTGGTTGGTTATTCATGTATCCGTAACCCTTTCTTTACACTTGAGTAAAAAAGCTGGCATAAGCCAGCCTTATTCATTTCTTACAACAATTGTTTTTGCTAAATAGTCATGTAAGGCACGTTTCGCTTTTCCCGCTGCTATTAAATAGCCAATAAGAAAGATTAATCCGGACAAGAATTTACCTAATATTTCTCGTAACGCCATTTGCCCCATCCTCACTGGGTCACCGTCAACAGTAAGAACACGAATACCCATCATTCTCTTTCCTAACGTTTGACCGTTGTACTTCGTCTGAAACCAAACGTAATAACCGAAAAGTAAAAGGAAGCTAATAATCAACTCAAAGCCCACATTTACATTATCCGGGTCTAACCCACCACCAAATACGGCAAGTAAAACAAATTGGACAATACCAATTAAGATTCCATCTATCAACATAGCGACAAAACGGATCCAAAATCCAGCTCTTTCCATCATATCTCCTCCTTTACTTGTTAAATTTCCCAATGATAGTGGCATTATTCACGCACAAGCAAGAAAGCACCCCTCTAGTGATGAAGGATGCCTTCTACTACCTGCTATATTATGTTAACCGATTTATATCAACCCACCCGTACACCGCTTCGCTTAATTTCTTCCCTGCAATCACCACTTCAATCGTATCGAGTTTCTTTGCACCAAGTGCCTCGTAAAACCGACAAGAGGGATTATCCTCTAGCACAAGTACTAACATAGAACTCACTCCATTACTTAGCAACTCCTCAACAACTGGTTCCACAAGCTTCTTCCCCACTCCTTGCCCTTGGTATTCTTGTAGGATGTAAATGGCATAAAGTTCACCGTCATATCCCGGATAAGAGCCTGATCGTTCTTTTCCGCCAGAAGAAAAGCCGATGATTTCACCTTTATCACTCTCAGCAATATAAACATTCATACTTTGGATATTATCCACCCATAATTTCTCTCTTCTTTCATAAGACAGATTGTTTAAAAATTCCTCTGGAATGATAGATTGGTAGGTTGTTCTCCAGCTATCAACATGAACTTTTGCGATTCCTTTGGCATCATTTACCGTAGCTTTCCGTACGTTCACATAATCACCTCTTAACTTTTCTATAGTTTACCACTTTTCATTTTTTTGAAAATAGCTTTATCCAATTTTTCTCATTAAAAATCTCTTTTCGATAACAAGATTTACCTTCAAGAACAGGATGGCATACATGACTGTAAAACCGATATAAGACACCCCTACCACCATACTAAGTTCTCTAGGTTGAAAAAACTCTAATAAAAACCCACCTGAAGCCATCGAAAAACCGAGAGCTGTGTTCGATACTGCTTGCATCAGCCCAAATAATGTCCCTCGCTTTGATTTCGGTAGAACCTTCATCATGACGGTATCAATGCATATATTGCTTAAGCCACCGACAAGAGTTATGAAAACCACAATTCCTAATGTCAACAAAAAGGTTGGCGAGATACTTAGAACCATGTGCCCGATTCCTTCTAGTGCGATGAATAAGACCGTCAAGAACAATAATCCCTTTTTTAGATGAATAGAAAAAAAGGAACTTATAATAAAACCAAGTCCTAATGATGCATAAATAAAGCCGACTCCTAATTCCCCCATTTTAAAAACCTCAAGAGCATAAACGTTCACCAACACATTATCAATACCGGTAGCTAGTGGCATGGTTACAGCGATAAAAAAGAAGGTGAAAAGTGCTGTCGATCCTACTATAGCTTTTCTTGAAAGTTTCACAGGCTTTTTCTTATGAACCCTAACATCACTTTCCTTAGCTGGAAACCTCAACTTAGACAGAATGAGCGAAGAAAGTAAAAATGTTAGTCCATTCAATAGAAATGCAGCTTCTAATCCAAAAAAATATGAAATGATCCCTCCAAGACTAGCACCAATAACTAACACAATACCAACCATGGCTTGCTCAAGAGCATTTACAAAGAGCAAGCGATCCGGTTTAACTAAATCAGGAATTGATGACATTCTCGTTGGTGAATAGATTGCTTCACCAGTTGCTAACAAAAATGTTAGAAAATAAACAATCCATAGATCACTTGGTCCTTGAACAAGCAACAAACACAAAATCAAAGGAATACGGATAAGATCGATTGAAATCAATAGATGCTTCTTAGAAAATTTATCGGCCAGCATCCCTCCTATTGGTGCAAAAAACAGAAATGGCAGCATTCGAATAGCTAGAACCATTCCAATCGATATCGCAGACCCAGTTAGTTGAAATAAAAGTGTAAAAATAGCAACCTGACTAAAACGTGCACCTATACCATTAATTAGTCCTGCTCCAAAAAGTTTTTGATAATTCTGTTCACGTTTCCATGCTGTATAAATTGACATGAAAAGCTCTCCTTTCAAACTTATCTAATTTAACAGTTATCTAATTAGAGAAACAAAAAAAAAACAAAAAAAAAACAAAAAAAATGTAGACTCCTCATCAACAAAAAAGTATCTAATTAGATATTATTCTAATTAGATACTTTTCACAACAAGTAATTTCCTTATCGGTTTGGTGCCTGGCACCAAAAAAAGACAAAACCAACTGAAAATCCACGCTAGCAGGACATTTTATGTTGGTGCAATTTACCACCTAACTTGCCACCTTTGATTTGTTACAATAGCCACATAAGTGTAATTCGAAGTGTAAATACCAATCCAGCTGTAATCAGAAAAATTATGGGGATGCTTAAAAATGCAGGTCTGGTAAATGTTCGACCTGGCATAGCAGGTGCTGAACTAGCAAAGGACCTTTCAGATATAACATTACTGGATGTCTATAAAGCAGTTAATGTTGTACAAGATAAAGAGTTGTTTAGCGTACATGAAAATCCCAATCCTCAATGTCCTGTCGGAAGAAATATTCAAAATACAATTGGTCCGCTTTTTGAAATTGCCCAAACTGCACTAGAAAAGGCTCTCGGTAATATAACCATTGAGGATGTAGTAAAGGATATTATTGAAAAAGAGAAATTGGATAATAAGATGTTAAGTGATTAGTAAACGACATTCTTTCCTCGAATGTCGTTTTATTTGGATGTTTAGTCATAAAATGAAAACAGTCTTCTCCACTAAATGCTTCGTAAGTGAAAAAAATTCACAAAACAACTAACTTCCTCGCATAAATAATATCAGAAAATAACAAATAAGGTGTAGAAGAATTGTTTCTCATCTTTGCTCAGCTAGTTTGGTGCGCAGTATAGGTCACATACGAAAAGACGATCACATGAACGTAATCGTCTCAAAAAGATAATTTTTCAACAGTATCGTTGTACTAATCATTTAACTATAAACCTCAAATGATAAATTTGGTATAAATAAAAAAATCCGTAAGAAATTAATAATACAACTATATAAACAGCTATTATCCTATCGAAAGAAAAAGGAGTTAAATGGATAATGAAAAAGAAAATAATTATTTCTAATAGAAGTAAAATACATATGGAAGTTCATCAGAATGATTTTTTATTTGATTGGCAAGAAATGTTAGAGAGCTATGAGCAAGGAGGTTATTTCAATCACCTTTCAAAACAATCTGAGAAACTCATTATAAATGCACCCGAACCCATTGGAATTTCATCATTGATAAACACGGATGAGAACTCAGAAATCGTCTACGCTAAGCGAAAAGAGAGAAATATATATACTAGGTTTGTTAAGAATAGAAAGGGTAGCATAACCAATTCCTTTGTTGTAATCCTTAGCAGAAGTAGAAATAACAACAACCAATACTTATTAGTCACGATGTTTCCCGGCACTGGGGCTTATAAAGAACCTGAAGATCCTAACATTCTAACAAAACGAGAGCTCATCGAGTCTTTACTTTTTTGGGAAAATCACGCATTGGTGTTTGATGAAAGTACGATTGATTACACCACAATCACTCCAGTATGTCCATATAAAGATCTATATTTAGGACTTCCATTGAATAATTTTAGAAGGTTATTTAAAGGGTGAACAACGTTAAGTAGTTGAATTTCAACATTTGGTTTTTTACAAAGGCTTCAATAATTGAGGATCTTTGCTGCACAATATCTAGTCTACTACGCAATACTACGATTAATCTATGTATTTAAGAGAAAGACTTTTTTAAGTATCCAGTGGTAAATATTCCGTCATTCCGTGGTACAATTTTTGTCACTTGGTGGTAAATTCTATGTCAGAGGGACATTACAATAGCTTATTCAATTCACATCAATCACAAAAATTTCATCAGAGAGTCAATTCGCTTTAAGTGAATTTATTCAAACATCTTCTCTTGCTTTCAGTAATTTCAATTCCTTCACCCAGCTCAAAAAAACTAGCTAATTACAACATGTCCCTGCAACGTTAAATTGGCATTCACCCGTTCAAATTGCCCTTGTCGTAGTAGAGCCGCAGTTAACTTACCTATCCATCCTCTAAAACTTGCTTGATTGCCCAAATCTGATGACTATGAAAAAACACTCTGTAAAACTTCTGGAAAATCTATCTAAACGAGCTGATGGTCTCTATCGCTTGGTTCCTGCATCCTATCTCCTAGACTCCCTTGATAGAAATATCCGATACCTAAAATAGGTTCATTTTTAGATGATAGGAAGTACCGACTAGCCTTGCCTATGAAACGCTGGACCTTGAGTTCGTAACCTGTTTCTTTCTAATACCTCTCTACTCAAGCACTCTTCCATGGTTTCATTATACTCAAGTCCACCACCTAGCAGGAAAATGGCCCCTCTACTTTTGACAGCTGCCACCTTACCATCTTGTACAATCACTGCATAACAACCGACCCGTATCTGATAATCAAATCCCTCTATTCGTTCTCCGAATACCTTTCCCATACATAACACCTACTTTAACTCATTAATTGGTGTTCTAACCGCTCGCAGTACAATCACGAAAAATACAAGTGAAGACCCTAGAAAAATATAATGTACTGATATGAATTCCCCTAGGACTCCAGCAACCAAATACCCTACTGGCATAGCAAGCTTCATCAGCATCGATGATGTTCCAGCAATTCAGGATTGCCTTCAGAAAGGATAATATTGTGTGGAAGTGCAGCCTCGAAACCGAACTGCAAATAGTAATCCCCACCTGTTAATGCTACCCATTGATATCCCATAGCCTTTGCTACTTCGAAACCTTTCACGACTAGCATCTTCCCAATCCCTTTATTTTGATGAGTGGGCGATACGGCTAAGGGGCCTAAAGCTAACCCTTGATTACTTCCAATCTGCGCTTTAGACAATAAGTTATATCCGATAAATTCATCATTCAACTCGGCTACGAGACAAAGCTCCTTAACAAAGCCGTTATCTTTTGTTACTCGTTCAACCATTTCCCACTCATTAAATCTTTCATGACTTCCTTCGCGATAAAAAGCTGCTTTCACAACATTTTTTATTGCCAGTATATCATCGTTGGTAGCTTCTCTAACCGTTATCATTTGAATCACTCCATAGAGAATTTTTATAGTATGTTTAAAAATATGATAGACATTGTATATACAGAATTCCGACCACTAGCAACGTCAATCCAAAAAGAAGGTTAGAACGAATTCCGTTCTCTGCCAAACTTCTTTCATTTAAACTACTAATTAGTAAAAGAGGAACTGTCACAGGAGCTGTTACTAACGTTACTGAAACCCCTAGTAATAACGAAAGGGCGATCATATCTGGTGAATAGTTTCCAGGTAAATCAACAAGAATCGTTGATAGTAAAACCATCGCCGGAATAGGCGGAAATCCACAAAAACCTAAGAGGATTACTACTAATGTTAATCCTACGAGAATATTTAAATTAAGCCATTCAACGCTCGTTAAAAAGTAGCCAAATAGCACACTTCCATAACCGGTTTCTTTCAATGTACCTACTAAGATACCTGCTGAAAGGATCAGCAGCATTTCCTTTTTCTTTTTACCCAGATCATCTTTCACTAATTTCGTCCAGTGTTGCTTATATGTAACAAGATCTCGATTACTAATAAAGTAGAGAGTTGTTACAATAACAATGACCACTGGAACGGTAAGCATAATATCTACATTGAACCACTGATTTAGGATCAGTATTCCGCCCATTAGAAGCGCTAACCAAAAAATGAATGTACCGACAAGTCCTTCTAGTTTCTCATCAGAGCTGATTTCGAGGTCAGGTATGAGATCATCAGAAATTTGTTTTCGCTTCATCTGTATTTGAAAAATAATGATACTGATCACAAACCCGATGACAGCGAGCCCAATTCCCTTTAACACGGTTGGTACTAGAGGTGCATTTGTCCCGCCAACAACATAAGCAAACGCAGGATGGACTGTTGTCCATAGGACAGTTAAGGTAAATCCACGCAAAATTGCCGTGCTCAAAATATAATTCCAAGCACTATCGGACACCGTAGCCTTTTTCGTTTTTCCAAACAGCTGGTAGACAAAAGCAATTCCTCCCAATGTCATGAACGAGGAAATAAAATGAGTCATTGCCCCAATATACGTATAAAACCTGGTTGTAGTAGATAACCGCCTTTTCCCTATCATCATTAACGCTTTCACATATGGACGATGGCTAATAATCCAACCTACTAAGCTTATTAATATAATCAATGGAATGATGGCTTTCATTTCACGTAAACCAATCCATAATACGTGTAACGACGAAGAAGTGGCTAAAGTCACAATATTAGATAAAAAGAGTAATAGTATTGGAAGAATGATATTTTGCTTAGGTCTATCTAAGAGAATAAAAACAAGCATTAAAAAGCCCATTAGAGATATTAACTCATTTACCAAGGGGATTTTCCAGACAGTTGAAACAAAGTATAGTCCAATAAATAGTACAAGGGCAGAGGTAAATCCTTTATGAAGTACCGTATGCATAACTGCCCTCCTTCTTTAAAATCTTAATTTGTAGTTACAAACTTAAACTTCCTATCTTTATCAAAGTGAAAGTGGATATCATACTTTCGCTCTAGCTCATTATCATAAAGGAAGTACCCTACCTCTGTAAACTCAGGTTGAGGGTTATAGAATGCCATATACATAGGAAACTCAGCAATTTCTATCGGAAGAGAAGGTACTGACAAATACTCAGAAATATTAACAAAAGATACAAGTTCATCAATAACCTCAAAATCAACATGAAACTCATTTTTAAATTCATCAAAATTATTCTCAGCAATAAGATTCATAATCCTTCTTGCTTTATGATCAAAATGTTGTAGCTGCACGCTAACGTTTTCTACTTTCGCTTTTTCCTGTTCCAATTCAACTTTGATGACACTGAGTTCTTCATGTAACTTAGTAATTTCATTATTTTTCGCTTCAATCTTACTTTCGTAATCTGCAGTGAGAGCTTTCACATCAACTTGTTCGTTTGTACATGCAGACAAAACGCTGATTGTCATTGCTATTCCAGCCAAGATCATAGAACGTTTCAATTGTCTCATTCCCTTCTAGCACTAGCGGTTCTAAATTTATAAATGACCATTTCTCCTGTTAGTAATCTCAATTATGATAGCTCCTACTAGTGAAAAACCAAATATAATAGCAAGTATAATAATTGCTACAATGTCATTAATCGTTTCATATGCATGGGACTTATATGGAATAAAATTAATTTTGATATAGAAAAAAGTCATACCAACTCCAGTGGCAATAGCAGGAATATATTTTATAATTCTACTAGTAACTCTTTTCCCTATTAAGTATATGATGACAGAGGCTACCCCCATTAAAAGGATATTTATAATAATTGCAACCTGAAGACTCATCGTTACCCCCTACTATCTATATAAGTTTTTGGCTATTACATTCCTCTCTGTTCATTCCACCATTAACCTTTGAAACTAGTGAAGCTGTCAAGGCAGAATATTCTATTCATTATGAACTCTGTAATTGTAACCGATAAAGCAAGAGTTTCATAAAACCTGATAGCCGCTTGTATCCATGAGGTTATGAACTCCTTTTTCGGTAAGATATGCCTTTTGAAGATTGCCGGCAGTTCTAAAATCACATGATTTTCATCATAGTTGTATAATCTAAATTCAAACATATGATCAGGAAACTCCATCTGAATACCACTCATTGTTCTTGCTTATATATGTGCAGATTTTAAACAACATTAATACCTCACTTATAAAAAGATTTCCTCAACTATTCTATAATTACTTGCATAAGGTCAGCTACTTCTCCTCATGCTATTATTTAAGTTTTAATAACCATTTATAGTAAATTGATACACACTAAAGACAAACCAAATAAAGAGAAGAAAATGTGCTATTAGGTTCAGGATTACTGCAAATGTTTTGAACTGCCTTTTTTTCAAGTAATTGAAAACAAAAAGAAGATAAACCACTTGTATCAAGAACATAGAAATACTAATAGCACCAAAAAACATCACTTCCTCTTTTTCGGTCAACATATACCCATTAAGCTCGCTAAGTCTGCCTAGCGAAACAACTATCTCAGAAATAAATATAGCAACCCAAATTAGACAGTAGTTTACAATTAGAAATATAACCGCTATTATTTTGTGACATTTTTTCAAAGCCTCGTACTCCTTAGCAACATTAACCTTCTCATTTTCAAATCCCCTAATGTTTAAACAACTCATTAATAGATTTTAAAAGTAACAATAGATCTATTCCACCTTATATAATACCATAAATATCCAATGACAATTCTGATAATCTTGTTTAACAATGTTAACAAATGATAAATATAGAAGTAATCCTTTTGGAGCTTGACTCATTTTTTTTGGGGCCACTTTTCCTTATTTAACATCTAATTATCAGTAAACGTAGTACATTGGTTTGATGAAACATATTACTATCTATGAAAATAGATTTATCTTTTCCTTATTTTAGCAATTTTACATAGATCTAATACTCTCTTAACACTAGTGGATTAAAGTTGGATTGTACTAAAAATAAGGAGTTGAGAGAAGAAATGAAAAATTGGATGAAGAAAACTGCTATTGCCATACTTAGTGTAGGATTACTGACTCAAAGTGCTTTACCCACTGTTTTTGCAGCAAGTAACCAGCCTGCACCCGATCAAAAAATAATCAACGTTGCCCACCGTGGAGCTTCTGGACACGCACCGGAACATACACTCCTCGCGTATGAGCTTGGACTTGAGATGAAAGCAGACTACATTGAAATTGATTTACAAATGACAAAAGATGGAGTATTAATTGCCATGCATGACACGACTGTAAACCGAACAACGAACGGTACAGGATCTGTGTCAAATATGACACTTGCCGAAATCAAACAACTCGATGCGGGTTCATGGTTCAATACACGTAATCCAGAAAAAGCAAAAGACGAATTTATTGGCCTTGAAGTTCCTACGTTAGAAGAAGTCTTTGAAAAATTTGGCCGTAGTACTAACTATTATATAGAGACAAAATCGCCTAATCTTTACCCGGGAATGGAAACAGAACTGTTAAGATTAATGGATGAATATAATCTAACTGGTGTAAATGCCAGGTCAAGCAAAGTGATAATTCAATCCTTTTTCACGGACAGCCTTATACTTATACACGAGATGAATCCTAATGTACCACTTGTACAATTGTTAAGTCGACCAACATTAGGGGAGGGTGCCGCTGCAGAGCTAGCTTTCATTAAAGAATATGCGATTGGCGTAGGGCCAAGCTTCGCTAGAATTAACGAAGAATATGTTCAGCAAGTACGAGCAGAAGGACTTCAAATCCATCCTTATACGGTCAACACGGAGGAAAACATGAGACGCGCCTTAGAATGGGGAGTAAATGGAGTTTTCACTGATTATCCAGATGTATTTCGTGAAGTAATTAAGGAGTTTAAAAGTAAAAAATAATAAATAGTATAAGACAGAGTAATAGGATAAACAACACTATGATTAATGTGAAGTCTGTTCTACCTTGGTGAGGAACGTAAGACCTCTCTCTCCCTCCTTTCCTACAAGACTTGCAGATACTCTCTGCATTATTATGCTATGTAGGACGAACGAAATTGCTAGGGTGTATAATAGGACGGCATATTCATTACTATTAATTAGAGCAAAAGGGTGTCCAAAGTCAGTCACATCGTTCTGTGATCACCCTTATGGACACCCTTCTATTAAAATCCTTTTACAATATCAACTTGATTACGTAACGGTTTATTTTCTTCTACATTTCTCAATGTTTCTACAAAGCATTCAACAGCTTCTACGGGCGTAGTTACAGCCGATATGTGCGGAGTAATCAAAACACTCGGGTGAGTCCATAAAGGATTTTCCGTTGGGAGAGGCTCTTCTTTGAACACATCAAGAACCGCAAATCGAACATGCTGTGTATTAAGTGCTTTTAGCAATGCATCTTCATCCACTGACGCACCTCTCCCCACATTGATAAAGCCTGCATTCGATAACTGGTGAAAAATCGTTTCATCAAACAGTCGCTCTGTTTTCTCCGTTAACGGCAATGTATTTATAACATAATCAGCGTTCTGTAAGATTGGTAGCTCTTGATCGACTGAATAAACAGCTTGGAAATACTCCTTCTCCTTCCCACTCAACGACACACCAAACACTTGCACGCTTAAGTTAGAAAGAATTTCCGCCGTTTTTTGACCAATTTCCCCTGTCCCGAAGATCACCACTTTTTGGTCACTAAGTAACTTTGGAGTAATGGGCTGCCAGTTTTTTTGTTCCATTTGTTTGCGGAATTGAACATGATACTGTAAATCCATTAAAAGATAGCTCAAACAAAACTCACCAATTCGTTGTCCAAATGAACAAATTGTACGAGTTAACAGTACATTTTCATCCCATTGTTTCTTAAAAACATAGCGGTCAACACCAGCACCAAGAGAATGCACCCACTTAACCTTACTGTAATCATAGTCTTGCTTTGTATTAAAAGCGACGAAAGCATCCGCCCATTCTAAGAGCTCATCCTTCATTTCTTCCTCTGGTAAAAAACGAAAATTCTTATCTACTTGGTTTTGTTCAATTAACTCTTGCAGCTCTCTATACTTAGGACTTACCACTAAAATATTTTCTATGTTCATCACTACATCTCCTCTCCCTGACACCCTTTAGTAATCGATTTTTTCTAAAAAAAGTCCTCCAGCAAACGCCATATAATTGACTTGGTTACGCTCTTTTGACTGTAACATCGACTCAATATCTTGAGCAGTTAAACGGCGAAGGCCAACCTCAATCAGGACACCGACCATTTTTCTCACCATATTATAAAGGAAGCCCTCACCACGAACTCTTATCTCAATAAAACCATCGACTTCTTTTATATCAATAGCAAATATCTCACGAACCATCGACTTTTTCTTTGACTTTGCATTTGAAAATGTCGTAAAGTCATGACTCCCAAGAAACTTTTCACTAGCTTCTTGCATCGCTTTAATATCTAACTTCTTTTCCACATGCATACTATAGTTTCGCATAAATGGATTTATGTAGTCTTTATTCCAAATCTTATATAAGTACGTTTTATCCTTCGCATTATAGCGAGCATGAAAGCGGTCCTGAACTGAACTAACCTCACTAACCACTATATCCTTCGGTAAATATTTATTTAGATAATCTTTTATTTCTTTTTCTTTAAATGCTTCACTCGTCTTAAAATTAGCGATTTGTGCTAACGCATGAACGCCTGCATCTGTTCTCGAACAACCAATAATTTCAATTGGTGACCCAACCATTTCAGACAATACGTTTTCAATTTTTCCTTGGATCGTATTTTCGCCACTCCCTAGACGCTGCCACCCTTTATAACGAGTGCCATCATATTGAATCGTTAATTTATAATTGTTCATTGTTTTCTCCTTTTGTTACTACTTTCTCAAGGTAATAACCTACTAGTTCTGGATACTCTGATAGATCTTGCAAACCTTTTTCGGTAAGTGCGTAGGTTCCACGTTTCACTCTCTCAAACCACCGATAATAGTTTTTTGTTAAAATTGAAGATGTCTTATCTCCTGTACCTAGTTCTCTTAAAACCTTTGGTGAAGACGGCCCATATTTATCAAGATAACAAGCAATCTGAATACAGTTTTCTTTATAAGCAGTCATGATCTTTGTACGCGTGCTACCACCTACATTATAATTGGCACTGCGACCATCAATTTCTTTTCGTAAACTCTCTCTCTTACGCTTGTTCTGTCGCATACTTTTCTTTCGGTCAAAAGCGCTCGGGTGAAACAGAACATCGGCTTTTTTTCCTCTACCTACAGTCGATACAACGATTAATCCTAATTCCAATCTTTTTATCAGGTGACAAATGTCTACCCACTTTTTTGACCGTAAATTATATTTCGGTTTTGGTATAGCTATATAGACTAAATCAGTTAATCGTTGTCGCTTGGCTGCCTGCACGAGAAGATCTACATTTAAGGTCAGTTTTAATTCAACAACCACTAACTCATCACCTTTTACAGCTGCAATATCACAATCGTTGACCTCTCCGTAGACCTCAAAGCCTTCCTTCACTAGAAACCTTTGGATTGGTTTATATAAATCTACTTCTAATAATTTTTCCTTTTCCTTCATAATTATAAACTCCATTACCATTTTAGATAAAATACGTATTTTTATTCTATCATTAAACGAATGAAGCCTACACAAATAATACCCGCAAAGAAAAAACACACCTCAAATTTTAAGATGTGTAACAAAATTAATCTTTAAAAAACCACCTGAAATACAGTCGAGAAAGAATAAATGAGAAGGACAATGAGAGAAAACTCCAATACCACTTCCACTTTACATAAGTAATTAACTTCGTATATTTTACTGCAATTATTTCCAATCCAGTAATAACACCACTATAAGAAAATATGTGAAAAACTTTGCTAAGTATCCCTTTTGATTTAGGATAGCTAAGATTGAAAAGCACTGTTATAGCCGGAAAGATAAAATATTCAAAGGCAAAACTAGACCTACTTGCTTTCTTGAATAAGATCCGATAAGGATAACGCAGATAACCTTTTTCGACAACTAGCAAACCAAAAAACCAAGTAATCACCTGTTGAAAAAGGAAGGACACATGTGCCTCTCTCACTTTACTGCGAGGGACAAACTTTAGTAGGAGTATAGATAAAACGATACTAGAAGAAGTTACAATCGTTTTTTCCCTTATTCTTTTAGCCATTAGTATGACCTCCTCGTAGTGGTTTACCAGACCTTGGCAAACCAAGTATAGATACCCTTAAAATAGGATTTAGTCATATTATGGCACTTCTGAACAAAAATTATTTGCACTCGCAAATAATAATTTTCAAAGGGAAGTTTCTAAGATCTCGTTAGATGACCTTACTACAAACTCATAAAATTGGCTCCCTATTAATTCCGTACTTAAAAATGATGCTACTTTTATAAAAGCGTTAAGATCGTCATCTGAAATCTTTTTAATCGTTTGAACAACTTGTAGCCTTGACTCATTAGCATGTTCTTTAATAAAATTTTGGACGATCTTCTTTCCTTCTTTCGTTAACGACACTTCACGAGTTCTGGCATCATTTCCATTTTTCATAATTACTAACCCATCTTCTTTAAGTTTCGTCAACTGACGGAAGATATTAGAAATGTTGACTTGGGCTAGATATGTTAACTCTGTCATGCGAATATTCGGATGAAAATATAGGATCCACAAGTTCCGAAATCCTGGAAATGTCAATTCTTCATGGTTTAATTGATTTTTAATATCATTTTCTATAACAAAATTAAGACCTCGAATCATTGCATAAACTAAATAACTTTTCGATAGAAGTTCATTAGATGATACACTCATTTTTTATCCCTCATGATCATTTATGTAATAGGATAAGTATTACCAATTTTTTCAATTTTATTTTGAAATGGCTGTTTTCGCAAAGTTTGTTGCTTTCGTAAAAATCCCAAAATCCGGATTTTTACACAAAATACTAAGAATTCACAACTAAGTTAGTTAGTATTGCTCTTTTCTTACATAATTTATTGGCTGATATCTTCATCTAGGGTATTTTTCCGATTATTTTAGGGTGAAAAAGCCACAATGTTCACGAAAAGAGCCTTTAACATAAAAAATAGAGCCGATTGGCCCTATCCCCTGTTCTTTAGTTTTGTGCCTAACACGTCAAATAAATGATCTAATTTTGTTTTAGGTACTTGTTCATACTGATCCCCAATACTAACTTCAAAATAACAACTGCTCGAGCTTACCTTATTAAGCCTACCTGTTAACCCAATCCCTGTCTCCTCATATACTTCTATCAGCACTTTTTCAGCTGTTTCTACCGGTAAACGAATATGTACGTGAAACATATTAGAAACTGGTACTAGAGGAAGAGTTCGCACTCCCGCGCATTGATTGTAATAAGAAGCTAATTCTTTGGCTCCCTCATAATAGCTCCCCATTTTAGCTACTCGTTGATCAAAATAATGGTCAGCACTGATGATATATGGATAAAGACTAATTAGGTCACCCCCATGTCGTCGTTTCCAGACCTTTGATTTTTCAATGAAGTCAGTATCTCCTGCAAGAATAGCTCCAGCTAATCCTCCAATTCCTTTATAAAATGATACATAAACACTATCAAAAAGACGACAAACTTCAGCTGCTGTTTTTTGATAATAAGGTAGAATTTCAAAAAGTCTTGCTCCATCAAGCTGCAACTTAATTCCCTTCTCTCGACAATATGCCGATATTGCCTCAAGTGTTTCGTACTCAGGTAATTGTCCACCAATTTCTCGTTGTGGTAATTCTAACAATAAACAAGAGACATCATCAGCCATGTTGACAACGTCTTCTAGCTGAATAATGCGATCATTATCAGCTAGAAGTACAGACTCAATCTGATGCAGTTCCTTTAATCCCTCTTCTTCATGAATTTCCAAATGGCTTAGTGGGTGGTACGCAACCTTCTTCACCCCTTTTTGATCACACCAAATTCGTAAGGCAATTTGTTGCGCCATTGTTCCACTTGGGAAAAAGACAGCTGCTTCTTTGCCTAAGTACGAAGCAATCTTCTCCTGAAACGTTTCAATTATTTGGCCAGTTCCATAATAATCACTTTCCAACTCGCCATCTAATTGTTGTAGCGCATCCTTCAACACGTGTAAATTTCTTTTTCCGTGTCCAGCTAATTGGCTACTGGTTCGTTTAAAGGCTTCCGCTAAATTCATAGATATGTCTCCTCTCACTTATCCGTTTTTCCAGACCGCCGCATACTTCTTTTGATATTTTGGATCTGTTTCATTCTCAATCAAAGATAATGCCAACTCTTTAACTTCCTCATCCTTTATTTGATCAAATAAGTTCCTAAGTCCTTGAATCATATCAAAACGAATTAACGTGTAGTTCTTTTCATCTTCGCATTTCAGAAAGCGATTTTTAAAACTTTCCAAAACAAGCTTCCTTTGTTGTTCACCAGCAAGTCCGATACGCCATATAGACTGTAAGCAGTGCCTTGCAGTAACAAACTTCTTGTCTCTTGTTACTTCCCATATAGCAGAAAAATCCTCTAAAATCTTCTTCTCTGGGTCACTTATTGCCAATCGACATAAAAATTGCGCTGCTCTAGATCGACGATGGTTATCAGAGTCTGTTAAATCGGCTATTAATTGATCCCAAACCTCATAAGCCCAATCGACCGGTTTTTCAGTTGCTACTACTATTTGCTGATATGCTTCATATTGTTGATCCTTATCTTTTGATGCTAGTAATTCAAAATAGTTTGCAATCGTAACTTCCATTATAATTCTCCTTTAACTACATTTCCTTTGGTGCGTGTACCCCTAGAAGTCTTAGTCCTTCCTTCAATACAATCGTCACCGATTTTACCAAAGCTAATCTGCTCTCAAGTTCTTCATCAGTAGTTAGGATTTTTACTCGACTATAATATTTGTTAAACTCTTGGGACAGATCAAGTAGATATTTTGCCACTTGCGAAGGCTCATATTGGTAAAAGCTTTTCTCAATCACATTTGGAAATTCCATCAATAATTTTACTACTGCCCAACTAGCACTGTCCTGTAATCCAGTTAGCCCAGCCGTTTGTGAAGAGACAGCTGCTTTTCGTAAAATTGAGCACGCTCTCGCATGAGTATATTGTACGTAAGGACCTGTTGTTCCCTCAAATTTCAACATTTCTTCTAATGAGAACTCAACATTATTTTGTCGTTCGTTTTTGAGATCATGAAAAATAATAGATCCAACACCAACCATTTTTGCAATCTCAGCTTTATTTGCTAAGTTAGGATTTTTGGCCTCAATATTTCTATGTGCCAATTCGATTGCTTCCGTAATAACTTCTTCTAGAAGGACGATTTTTCCTTTTCTAGTCGACATTTTTTTGCCGTCCTTTAAAATAAATCCAAAAGGAATATGAACTAATTGTTTCGCCCATTCAAAACCTGCTTTTTCGAGAACTAAAAATACCTGTTTGAAATGTAGGCTTTGTTCTTGACCAACGACATAAATCGTCTTCTCGAATTGATATTGTTGCTGTCGATAAAAAGCCGCCGTTACATCTCTCGTTGCATACAAGGTAGCCCCATCGGACTTTTTAATCAAACATGGAGGTAAATCATACTCATGTAAGTCAACAACCTCAGCACCTTCTGAACTAGAAAGAAGACCTTTTTCATTTAACAACTCAATCGTTTGGTCCATCTTGTCATTGTAAAATGCTTCCCCTTGGTAAGAGTCAAAATGTACATCTAGCAATTGATAGATTTTCGAAAACTCTTGAAGCGATTCTTCTCTAAACCATTTCCAAAGTGCTAGTGCTTCCTCATTGCCGTCTTCTAGTTTCTTAAACCATCGTCTTGCTTCATCTTCAAGGGCTGGTTGCTTTTCTGCCTCTTCATGAAATTTTACATAGAGGGCTAATAATTCTTTGATCGGTTCTGCCTTGACTTTATTCGCATCACCCCACAGTTGATAAGCAACAATCAGCTTACCAAATTGAGTTCCCCAATCCCCTAAGTGATTAACTCTAACTGCTTGATAACCGCATTTCTCAACGATATTTGCTAGTGAATTCCCAATAACCGTCGAACGTAAATGTCCCATTGAGAACGGTTTTGCTATATTTGGTGATGAAAAATCGAGGACAATCGACTTCTTATTACCTATTGTTAGCGACCCGTAATTCATATCCTCATTTAAAATTGTTTGTAACATCTCATTACTTACGGATTGTTTATTTAAAAAACAATTCACATAAGGGCCGTCAGCCACTACTTTTTCAAATAAAGGATGTTGAATTTTAGGGGCTAATTCTTTTGCAATCACATTTGGTGCTTTTTTCATTAGCTTTGCTAGCCCAAAGCACGGAAAAGCCAAATCCCCTTGCTCCTCATACTTTGGTTTTTCTATCAACTTTTCTACGTCCTCAACTTCTACCATGCCATCCAAACTTCCTGTAAGTTCAGTAGCGTATACTAGTTTTAATTCCATCTCCATCACCCTTCTTTTTCTCAGAAAATAATAAAAAAATCCCGTCTCTAATAATAGAGACGAGATTACCCGCGGTACCACTCTGATTGTTCACAAAAAGAACCTTCTTAACTAACGATAACGGGTTTCCCCCGACAACACCCTACCAATTTCCCGTTCAGGCTGTATCTCAGAAGTGCGCTTCATTAAGTATTGTCTATTAGGCTTGCACCATCCCTAACTCGCTACAGACACTTGCTTAATTACTCTCTTCATCATAGATTTTTGATATTTTTGACAGTATAAACAAGATTTGCGGAAAAATCAACCTTTTCTTAAGTGGCATCTTAATTGACACCCAGCTTTTGAATACGTAAGCTTAAACTAAAAAGAGAGGTATTCCGATGACACAAATTGATCAACAGTCTTCTAACAAAGAAATTGGCACGGATGGTTCTTTCAAACGACAGACAAATAGATTTTCAACACCATTTGGCAGTCAAAAAGGTGAATGGCCAGTCGAAAGAGGACGTTACCGACTACTTTGGACACCAGCCTGCCCTTGGGCACACCGTACAGTCATAGTTCGAAATCTCCTAGGCCTAGAAGATGCAATTAGTTTAGGCACCGCTAGTCCAATGCGACCAAAACTGCCCGATGTTGATTGGGAGTTTTCCTTAGACGAAAATAACGTAGATCCAGTCCTGGGAATACGCTATGTGAGCGAAGTTTATAAAAATACAGATCCTGAATATACCGGTAGACCTACGGTACCAGTAATGATTGACGTAAATAGTCGTCAGGTCGTAAACAACGACTATTATAAACTAACAAACTACCTAGAGACAGTTTGGCGGCCACTTCACAAAAAAAATGCTCCAGATTTATACCCTGAAAACTTACGTAATGAGATTGATGCACTAAATGAAACCATCTTCCATGATATCAATAATGGTGTTTATAAATGCGGGTTTGCACGAAGTCAAGAAGTCTATGAAGAAGCGTTCGATCGCCTATTCTTCCGTTTAGATGAGTTGGAAAAACACCTCACTTCTCGACGTTTTCTATTTGGTGATTATATATCAGACTCAGATGTTCGTCTTTACGCTACCTTAATTCGTTTCGACGTTGCTTACTATAATGCTTTTAAGACAAATCGGAATTTAATTCGGGATTTTCCAGCTTTATGGGGTTATGTCAGAGACTTGTATCAAACTCCGGGATTTGGCGATACAACTGACTTTGAATCTATTAAAAAACACTATCATTTATCAATTACAATCTTTACGAACAATGACGCGAAAATTCTGCCAAAAGGGCCAGATCTAGCACCACTTCAAACACCACATAATCGAGAAAATTTAAGTGGAATGACAGATAAGTTTCTCACACAAGAAAGGAGCAACTAAGTGATTATACGGGATGCACATAGTGACGAACTAACATTGATCCGTGATCAAAGAGTTAGTTCATATAGTGAATATGCAACTCTGATCTCAGAAGAACATTGGAATGCATTAAAGAAGGCAATTTCATCTGAAACCGATCAACAACCAGGAGTCGAGCTGATTGTCGCTGAATTAAATGGGGAAATTCTTGGAAGTGTCGCCTTATTCCCTGCAAAAATTGATGCTTACGAAGGGCGCGTTCAGGAACTTGACTATCCTGAGATACGCATGCTCGCCGTTGCCCCTGCAGCCCGTGGGAAAGGGGTAGCCTCTGCTTTAGTAACAGAATGTGTGAACAGAACAAAAGCTAAGGGGTACTCTACTATTGGTTTACACACAGGTGAGTTTATGAAAAATGCGATGAAGCTTTATGAAAAGTTTGGCTTTGAGCGGTTACCGAAATACGATTTTGTACCTGCCAATGACGGGGTTGTAGTAAAAGCATTCCGTCTTTCGTTATAAAAAGTGAGGAGAACTACCGAAAAATGTAGTTCTCCTTTTCTCATACAAGTCTACAGCCCCATTTAATCACCTGAGCTAGCATTCTAGTCATATTTGGATGTAGCAAACCTTCCTTAAGATGCGCTGGTGTTAAACAAACCACACGTCCTTCACCGTATTCGTGAGCCCAACCTGCGATAGAAGCTCCATCAATGGACTCTGACCTTAAGAAGACGTTTGTCTCAGCTTCATTACAATGAACAAAATAGTGTTCGTCGATAATAGCAAAGTCATAGCTTGGATCTATTAATTTTGCTCCTGATACGCGATAATTGACCAACTGATGGATTTCAGGGTGTCGGATAAAATATCCGCGAGTCATCGAGAGATAGTCACCTTGCGTTGGATATGATGCTAAACCTGAATGCCAAGCGATCCAACTACCTCCGTTTTTGACGTATTCGCAAATTATTTTTTCAGTTAACGGGTCCATCCAAGTCTCGACTTTTTCAGCTTCTGGATTTACTCTGTTTTCTTTAAACAAAATCACGGCATCTGGTTTCGTGAGCAAACTAGTAGCCAACTCGGTTACTGAAATATTTTCTACTACCACTTGATCGTTTTCAAAGTGGTCTCTAACTGCTTGCTTAATACTCTCTACTGACCATTCTTCCCTATGATAATAATCTCCTAAAACTGCGACTATTCTTATTCTCATCCTAAAAATCCATTCGTTTGCCTTGATAGTCGATATAAACAGAATTAATATCTATCTTTTGTTCAATAATGTCGTATATCCCAATGGCAGACTCAAGTGGTTCTAGGTGTGCTTGTTCTCCACCCATATCCGTTTTCATCCATCCAGGATGAATAGAATAAACGCGAATATTCTTTTCTTTTAACTCACGACTAATTTTCTCTGAAAACATATTTAAAGCAACCTTTGAAAGTCCGTACGGATAATCGCCACTGTAAGCATGGGTCAAACTAGCCGCATTCGAGGAAATGTTTACAATTGATTGCTTCGTTCCCACTTCTAGTAAAGGGAGAAAATGCTTTACCACCCGCATTGGTCCTAACGTGTTAATATTAAATGAATTCATGCAAGCTTCAATATCCAACTCTTCGACTGTTTGCTCTCGTTCTTCTAACACCGCAGCATTATTAATAATCACATCAAGTGTTTGACCACTTTCTTTCAAAGAATTCGCAGCAAGAGCGACTGACTGTTCATCAGTAACATCTAACTGTAAAATATGTAATTGATTTTTGTACGAGTCCTTAAGTTCTAGTAGGGCTTTTGTTGTCTTATTATCAAGTGTTCTGACACCAGCAAACAGTTGATAACCCTTTTCTAATCCTAGTTTGATAAAAGAAAGCCCGAGCCCTCGATTGGCTCCAGTTACTAATATATTCATCGTCATCCTCCTTAGTAAGGAAACCCCGTTGTTTTTTTACTTATCTAGCCAAATCAAAAATGTGGCGTACATCATTTTCATGCAATTTCACAAAGTTCCCTAACGGCCATCGTTCTGTAGCTTTTTTTGCCATCTCATCAAAGTGTTCGTCGCCAATTTCCACTTCATTTAATGTAATTGGCATTCCAATCGAATGTAGAAACTGTTCGAATTTTTTGATCCCTGCTAACGCCGTTTTTTCCGGATTATAAAGGTCAATCTCAACATCCCAGACACGGTTGGCAAATTGAACAAATCGGTTGACATCATGTTTGTACACGTATTTCATCCAAGCCGGAAAAACAATCGCTAGTCCTGCTCCATGTGCAATATCATAAATTCCACTAATCTCATGCTCGATGTCATGACTTGCCCAATCACCAATTCTACCTGTCCCAAACAAATCACTATGTGCATTTGTTCCAGCCCACATAATCTCAGCACGCGCGTCATAGTTCGTCGGCTCTTCTAGAACTGTGTGAGCATTATTAATGACCGTCTTAAGTGTCGCTTCACATAAACGATCAGTTAACTCGACATTGCGCTCTCTTGTAAAGTATCTTTCTAATAAATGTGCCATCATATCAGTTATCCCGCAAGCCGTTTGGTAAGAAGGCAGCGTGTATGTAAGTACAGGGTTAAGTATCGCAAACTGTGGACGAAGTGTTGGGTGACCCATGGCTCTTTTATACAACCCATCTTCATTTGTAATAACCGTTCCTTCACTCGTTTCACTACCAGCAGCAGGTATCGTTAACACAACACCAATTGGTAGGCTGTCACTAACAGAAGCATTTCCAGTAAAGAAATCCCACACATCACCGTCATACTTAGCCCCTGCTGCAATTGCCTTGGCCGAATCAATGACACTACCTCCACCTACAGCAAGAATAAATCCAATGTTGTGTTCTTTACAAAGGGATATCCCCTCATGAACTAAACTTACTCTTGGATTTGGTAAAACTCCACCTAGTTCAATTATTTCTATGTCTTGCTCCTGCAAAGAATTTATTACTCGATCGTATAGACCACTTGCTTTGATACTACCTCCGCCGTAATGTAGAAGAAGCTTTTTACCATATATTACAGACTCTTGCCCGACTACTTCTTCCTTATCTCTACCAAAAATAATCTTTGTACGGTTTTGAAAAACGAAATCTTGCATTATGTAACCCCTTTTCTTATTTAAACAGATCTTTCTACTTTAGTTATATCCCGTAAGAGCGCTTTCATCAACATGGAAAAATATATGTTTCACTAGAAAAAGTTAATTTAGTTACGCCAAAGTAAAAACCGTTGAACTCTACCGAGCACAACGGTTTTTCTTATATTTATTATGTTTTTACACCGTTTGGCTTAGATAGGGTATTTTTTAATGAGGTAAGTTCTGAAGAAAATGGAGTGGAATTTCATCGTGGAGCTTCTGTTCTTGCCTCTACATCAAAAAGTCTTTGATTTAAGACTCTAATTTGACTTTCCTTTTGTTCACCTTGTTTTTTTATGAATAATAACATACCCATAACCGTTTCTTCTTGATGAGTTTCAATTCGGAACACGGTTCGTTTAACGTCACTCATGTCTGCTTTTAGTTCATGAATGTCTTCTTTCATGTTTGCTACATCTGTCTTAAGACCTGCTACATCTGTTTTTAGGTCTGCTACATCTGTCTTTAGATTTGCCACATCTGTCTTAAGACCTGCTACATCTGTCTTAAGAATTGAAATATCTTCTTTCATAACAACCAAGTCACTCCTTATATCCTTTATTTCAGATTGGATGGTATGTAACTGGTTTTCTGTTCTAGCTTGTCCCTCAATCAATTTAAGCAGTAGCTCTTCCATTTGTTTTCACCTCCTCTTTCCTCAATTATATCACGTACACCTAAATACTACTTTTAAAATTTTAATGTCGGCGGAAAAAAAGTGCCATAGCAGAGGTCTGTTACCTTTCCTACGATCCACTCTTACAAAAGGGCTCGCTAACACACCCTTGCGTTACCTTCCCTACGACCTACTCTTACAAAAGGGCACGCGACACTCTCTTTCGTTACCTTTCCTACGATCTGCTCTTCTAAAAGGGCACGATAGACTCTCTTGCGTTACCTTTCCAACGAGCTACTCTTACAAAAGGGCACGATAGACTCCCTTCCGTTACCTTTCCTACGTTCCACTCTTACAAAAGGGCACGATAGACTCTCTTGCGTTACCTTCCCTACGACCTACTCTTACAAAAGGGCACGCGACACTCTCTTGCGTTACCTTCCCTACGACCTACTCTTACAAAAGGGCACGCTAGACTCCCTTACGTTACCTTTCCCACGATCTACTCTTACAAAAGGGCACGCTAGACTCCCTTGCGTTACCTTTCCTACGATCTACTCTTCCAAAAGGGCACGCTAGACTCCCTTGCGTTACCTTTCCTACGACCTACTCTTCCAAAAAGGCACGCGGCACTCTCTTTCGTTACCTTTCCTACGATCTACTCTTACAAAAGGGCACGCTAGACTCTCTTACGTTACCTTTCCCACGATCTACTCTTACAAAAGGGCACGCTAGACTCTCTTGCGTTACCTTTCCTACGATCTACTCTTACAAAAGGGCACGCTAGACTCCCTTACGTTACCTTTCCCACGATCTACTCTTACAAAAGGGCACGATAGACTCCCTTACGTTACCTTTCCTAAGACCCACTCTTACAAAAGGGCACGCGACACTCCCTTGCGTTACCTTTCCTACGATCTACTCTTACAAAAGGGCACGCGACACTCCCTTACGTTACCTTTCCCACGAGCTACTCTTCCAAAAAGGCACGCTAGACTCCCTTACGTTACCTTTCCCACGATCTACTCTTACAAAAGGGCACGCTAGACTCCCTTGCGTTACCTTTCCAACTACCTTTTCTTCCAAAAGGGCACGCTAGACTCTCTTGCGTTACCTTTCCTACGACCTACTCTTCCAAAAGGGCACGCTAGACTCCATTGCGTTACCTTTCCTACGACCTACTCTTCCAAAAGGGCACGCGACACTCTCTTCCGTTACCTTTCCTACGATCCCTCTTACAAAAGGGCTCGCGACACTCTCTTGCGTTACCTATTCAACTATTGTTTCTTCCAAAAAGTACTCAACAATTCGCCATCATCGCACCACCCACTATCATAAGAAAAAAGAAACCCCAAAAGGAGTTTCTTTCTCAAAAAAACTAAATTTCAATATCCACGCCAACACTGTCTAAGCGACCTACTTCTTTTATGTAAGCTGCTACTGCTTGGTGTGCTTCGTTCACAGCATATGCTTCTAAAGCTGCTCTGTCTTCAAAGCGAACAAGTAGCATCACTTGAAATTCTCTGTTTCGCTCACCAATATTTACTCCAGCTTGAAGATCGACAATACCAGTTAGTTGGTCTTTTAATGCTTTAAATCTTGTTACTACTTCTTGTAGTTGCTCTTGTGTAGTTGTTTCCGCAAATTTGATAAGTACTGTACGTTGAATCATGAAGTATCCTCTTTTCTTAAGTAGATTACATTTATTTTACTTTAGCTAAACAAAGAAATGCAATCAATCTTACTTGTCTAGGTAGACGACTGTTTGCTTTTCATGAGACTCTCTAACTGCATCTAATATTCTTTGTACCTGATATCCAGCTTCGAACGTAGCCAAATACGGATGTTCCTTATCCTCAGCCAATGCCCCATATAACCCATCAACTGCACGATAAAAGGCATTATAGTAACGACCAGCCACATCACTCATCCCCTCTGGAACAACCAAATCAGCCAATAACTCTACCTCTTCAAGTGGACCATTACCAATCCCTACAAGGACCTTGTTATCCTCAGTCATCACAAGGCTACCTTCAGTTCCGTAGATCTCCAGCTCCCAGCCTTGACTATGTCGAGTCGTACTTGTAAGACCTACAGTAAACGTTGTTCCACCAGCGAACGTTCCAAACGTCTGAAAAGCATCATCCGCTGTACGAACTTCTTTAACCCCAGACTCGTCAAAGAACTCAGAAACATGTGTCGTTAATTGCCCACTAATCTCCTTAATTTGATCATCAACCCACCATAGTAACGAATCAAACATATGAGACCCAATTGCCCCTAGCATACCGCCAGATTGATCCTTCTTTCCTAGCCAGCCTCGTTTACTTGTAACAGACCTCTCATAACCAGGGAAACTTGTTTTATAGTTTACATGCATAAGCTTTCCTAACTTTCCACTAGCGACAATTTCCTTCACCTTTTGTCTCGCTGGTAGAAAGCGAAATTCAAAATTAATAAACCCTAATTTTTCTGCACGATCTCTAGCGGCTAGCATTTCCACTGCTTGTGCTGTATCTTTCGCAAATGGCTTTTCACACAATACGTGAAGTCCTTTTTCATATGCTTTCAAAACCATTTCGTGATGCAGTAGTGGAGCAGAAGCAACAGCTACTAAATCCAACTGCTCATTATCAAGCATCTCTTGCCAATCTCCATATACACTTTCAACACCCGTCTCTTTCTTTAATTCTTCCGTTCTCCCTCTTCCTACACTAGCTAGTGATACCACTTCAAAGCCTTGATGTGCTTGAAATGTTGGAACATGAACTTTTGCGCCAAAGCCACCGCCGATGACTCCTACTCGAATTTTCTTCTCCATCATTGATTCTCCTTTACTGTCCTTCTGATTTAAAACTCGCTTCTAACTCATCTACTAATGATCCGACATACGCAACTGCTTGACGGATTGGCTCCGGACTAGACATATCAATTCCTGCCATTTTCATTAATTCTAGTGGTTCCTTTGTTCCACCCGCTTTTAATACTTCTAGCCAACGTTCGGCTGCTGGTTGACCTTCTTTTTGAATGGTTTGGGCAACCGCTGTCGAAGCTGTTAAACCTGCTGCATACGTATATGGATATAAGCCCATATAGTAATGTGGTTGGCGAATCCAAGTAAGTCTTGCCCCCTCGTCAATCTCAACTGAATCGCCCCAGAAATCCCCAAGAACATTCCCTTTTAATTCACAAAGAACACTTGCGGTGATTGGTTTACCTGCTTCAGCATGGCGGTATACGCGTCGTTGCATTTCTGCCTCTAGTAAGTGTGTAACAAAATTGTGGTAATACGTTCCTAACACCTGAACTAACACCGAACGTCGTGCTCGTACATCCTTTGTTTTTGCTAATAAAGACTGACTTAACAACATTTCATTTAACGTCGAAGGTGCCTCGATAAAGTACTTAGATGGTCTTGTATTATGAATTCGTTGATAACGATTAGCAAAGACAAAGTGTCCTGCATGCCCAAGTTCATGAGCAAGAGTAAATGTTGAGCGCATTTTTCCAGACCATGTCATTAAAATATAAGGATGTACACCGTATGGACTAGAACAGAACGCACCGCTTCGTTTTCCTACTGTATCCGCATAATCAACCCAACGGTCTTCAATTGCTGTTCTCATTGCGTCCATATATTCAGGACCCATTACTTCTAATGCTTCTAGTACATGAGTAGCTGCTTCTTCAAACGTTACTTCTGGATTGTATTCAGGGTCAATCGGTGCTTTTAAGTCACATAACAGCATCTTGTCTAGTCCTAATACGCGTTTTTTCAGATCAATATATCTTCTCATATGAGGTGCTAGTTCTGTTTGGATGATATCCAAAATATTTTCATACATTTCCTTCGTGACTTGCTGCGGTTGTAAAAGCATATGTTCAACAGAATCATAGTTTCTAAGACGTGACATCACGACTTGCTTTTTCACTTCTGTCGCGTATGTTGCTGCAAATGTATTTTTATATTGGTTTAGTGTTTTGGCATAAGAGGCATAGGCCAGTCTTCGTTCATCCGTATCGGAAGATTGCTCATAACGAGTTTCGTATAAGGATAGTGACACCGGTAACTCCTCGCCATTTTCATTTAAAATTGGGTCAAATTCCATGTCAGATGATTTGCTTCGTGAGTAAATCATAAACGGACTTTCTAACACTTCTCCTAAAGAAGCAAGTACCGTTTCTGTTTCCTGAGACAATTGATATGGCATTTGATCTTGTAATTCAAGTAAATAGCTTCGGTACGTATCTAACTCTTCTTCTTTTTCAAGAAAACCTTTAATTGTACCTTCAGGCAATTGTAAAAGCTCTGATTGAATAAATGAAGCTGCTGCATTTACTCTTGCTACTATTGCAGAAACCTGACTTAAATTAGCCTGATAAAGTTGATTTGTTCCATCTTCTGATGCGCGTAAATAACCATATGTACTAACACGAACCATTCGCATTTGTAGTTTTTCATATGCATTTAAGCAGGCTACTAAAATACTAGATCCCTCGCCTAAACGCCCTTGATATTGAACAACCTCTTGGATGTCATCTTCTATTTGTGCAAATTCTTTTTCCCAGGCCTCGTTTGAGTCAAAGAGCTCATGCAAATCCCATGTTTGTTCAAGAGATACTTCACTACGAGTCAACCGTTTTGACATCTTCCTCATCCCCTATGTAATAATTTTTAAATATTTCGATAACCGAAATTATATTCATTATAACCCGATTCTGTTTCAAAAAGAAAGAAAAGTTCATATAAACTGGAATAATCGGGTAACACTATTCTTGCTTAGAGATATTTAGAAAGGAAGTTATCCATTGAACGAATTTACAATCCACATTAAAGAAGCAACTGATGAAGAACCAATCGCAACGTTAGAAATGATCCTCATGCAAATGGAAGGGATCGAGAGGGCATTAGTAGATATCACAGATGGTGAAGTTAAAGTGTCTTACAATGAAAATAAGGTGTCTAAAGACGAGATCCTAACGAGAATTCAGCAACACGGAATGCATATCTCCCAATAAGACAAACTAAACAGCGCACTCCGTGGGAGAAACGCTGTTTTTTTGTTCTAGGATAATTTTAAAAATGATAACCTTTCAATTCATTACATAAAGTAAACCGTAATAGTGTTATGTAAACTACAACTTAAATGACGATACGCTAACACTGTACCGTCACTCCTTTTATCTTTTCCTAGCAAAAATTGTCTGACGTCCCTCATGCTCATTTTCCTCATAGTAAAGGATCTGCCAATCACGAAATTCAGCTAACAATTCTCCTGTGTGTAATTTAAAATGTTCAGATACCTTTCCCTCACCACTTGGAGATTTGTAGAATGTCTCCATAAAGAAATAACCCTTTTCCATAACAATCGTTTTTACAAAAGGAAAAATAGCACGGTCGAGATAGTATGTAATAATAATTAGATCGAACATTCGATCTAAAATTTCCAAGCTATTGATATCAGTAAGATCGACCATTCGAGGATAAACCGCTAAGCCTTGTTCTTCAGCCTCTTTTTTCACATAGTCAACCGCAACATCAGATATATCAAAGGCTTGTACCTCATACCCATTTTCAGCCAGAAACAGACTATTTGCCCCTAATCCACAAGCAAGATCTAGTGCTTTACCTCCGGTTAGGTAAGGAGATAGCTCCTTTAATCGAGTATTGGCAATCGGCTTTTCTAAATTCTCTAACCGATCCAAATACTTTTGGTCCCATTTAGTTTTTGCATCCACGGTGAACACTCCCTTAACTAACTCTAACAATTAGTAAACCAGAAGTTTCACTTGTTGTAAAATGCTAGTAAAGAATGCACGCAAAAGTAATCAAGGTTGGTCGCGGAATAAATATGCATCATCCAAAGTAAAATGTATGAAACATCTAGTTACCGGGAGGCTCTAGGTATGGAACAACTTACGCTTTCAGCTATGATACATTTAGTTCAGAATGGGCTTAAAAAGAATTCCGCTCCAAAGAAAGTTGTGATTATCGGTGCAGGAATGGCTGGTTTAGTTTCCGCTTCTCTCCTAAAACAAGCTGGACATCATGTAACAGTGATAGAAGCTGACAGTAGAATTGGAGGAAGAGTATTTACAGTTCGAGAACCATTTTCTAATGGTTTAAGCTTTGAAGCAGGAGCAGCACGAATCCCTAGCAATCATTATCTAACTTGGGAATTCATTCGAAAATTTAACCTATCCACCTATCCAATTATTACTAGCACGCCTAATGATCTCTTTTATATTCATGGTATTCAAACGAAAAGACGATTTTACGAGGAAAACCCAGACATGTTTAATTTTAAGTTAGCCAATCATGAAAAAGAGAAGACAGCAATTGAGTTACTAAAAGAAATAGCGTTGACCATTGTTCCTTACCTTACACGCTATTCAGCACCATCCAAACTTATTGAGCAATTAAATAATTATACGTTAGATACCTTTCTACAAAATCCACCATTAAACAACCCTCTCTCTCCTGGAGCGATTGACAAGATCAAAGTGATCTTGGCAATGCAAGGTTTTTCAGAATATAGTGCCTTTCACATCTTACAAATTCTCTGGCCTTGGTTTGACGATCAGATAAGCTTTCATGCCATTGAGGGTGGAAATGACCAACTGCCACATCAATTATATTCACAAGTAAAAAATGAGATTTATTTAAATGAAAGAGTCATAAGAATTGATGCTAAACAAGAGGAAATAACGATTTTTTCATCAAATACCGTTTCCTCTAACATTACAACGTTAAAAGCCGATAAAGTTATCTTGGCCATTCCATTCTCATCATTAAAAATGGTGGACATTAATCCTAGAGTTTTGTTCACTAACGAAAAATGGCAAGCGATTCGGGAACTAAGATATGTACCGCTATCAAGAATTGGCATTGAATTTAAGAAGAGATTTTGGGAAGAACAAGGATACTATGGAGGGCAAACAATCACTGATCTCCCCATGAGATATACTTTTTTACCTAGTCAAGGGTTGGGATCACCTGGTCCAGCCATTATAACGGCTAGCTATACTCTTGGCGCAGATACTTTACCTTGGGAAGCAATGTCCAATACTGATAGATTAGCCTTTATCCTCCAGCAACTAACCACTCTGTATGGGGAGGTAGTATACAAGGAATATGTATCTGCGGTTGCTGTAAATTGGCGACAACATCCGTTTATCCAAGGTGGATTTGGCGTATTAAAAGCGGGAGATGTGCGCCAATTTGCACAACATCTCTCAACACCAGAACATCATTTTCACTTTGCAGGAGAGCATACTTCCTCACACCCGGGGTGGATCGAAGGAGCGGTTGAGTCGGGAGTCCGAGCTGCATATGAAGTACATCAGTCTTGATTAGTAAAAGCGCCTCCAAATAAATACGGAGGCGCTACCCTAGTCTGTTAACGAAATCGAAAAGACTCGACGGTTTCTTCGCCCGTATTCATATCTTTAATCTTATATTGGTTTTGCTTCACTTCATCTTCGCCAACAATTATTACCTTTTGATAGTTTTCTTTGTTTGCCTTATCTAGCGCTTTTCCAAGCTTCTTACCTCCCAATTCAAACTCAACCTTATATCCTTTTCGCCTTAAATCACGCGCTAATAGCAATGACTCTTTTTCTGTATTTATTGGAACGACATAATAGTCTATCAGAGAAACTCTTTGCTCTTTTCCTTTATTCATTGCTGTAAAAATAACATCTAAGCCAAAGGAAATCCCTACGGTTGAGAAATTCTCATTCGTTCCTAGTAACCCACCAATGGCATTATCATATCTGCCACCACTTCCGATGCTTGACTTTATCGTCTGATCGGCTAAAAATATCTCATAAATCGTGCCTGTATAAATTTCAAGACCTCTTGCCAGAAAAGGATTAAATACACATTGTGTATTTATCCCTAATAATTCTAAATAAGAGTCAAGCTCCATTAACTCAGCTAATCCCTCTTTGACAAGAGAATTCCGCCTAGAAAATGGCTCGAAGTAGGTATAACTTGTTTTATTTTGATTAATCAAAAACTGTTGAATGAGTGTAACGGTTGCCTCAGGAAGACCCAGATCAGTTAACTCAGAGGAGACAGCCTCTACCCCAATTTTTTCGAGCTTATCAAGAATCAGTACGACCTTATTCATTTTTTCAGGAGCTGTTTCAAACACCTCAAGCATCCCAGTTAAAAGTTTTCGATTGTTGTACTGGATGGTGATCGGTAAATCAAGCTTTTCAAATGCATCGACTGCCATCATCATCAACTCGGCTTCGGCAATTTGAGAAGAGACGCCTACAATATCAACATCGCATTGTGTAAATTCTCGAAACCTTCCCGTTTTAATTGGACCGTCTCTAAATACTTTCCCTATCTCATAACGTTTAAATGGCATTCTAAGCGTAGGATTCATTGCAATTACTTTTGCAAAGGGAATGGTAAGGTCATATCTTAGAGCTAAATCTCTATTCCCTCTGTCAGTTAAGGTGTACATCTCCTCTAAGATCTCAGCACCACCTCCATACTTTGAAGAAAGTAATTCTGTGTAATTTAAGATAGGTGTTTCTAACGGTTTACAGCCATATTGAATAAATACATCTTCTAAAGTTCTTCTAATTTCTCTACGTACCCCTGCTTCATTAGGTAAATAATCTTCTGTTCCTTTTACGTTTTGATAATCCATCTTTTTCATCGTTCTTTCCTCCAATTTTTTGTAAAATAAAAAAACCGCACTTGATAAAAGTTTTTAAACTTAGATCAAATGCGGTTTCACGCTTAATAGTCTTCCTATGGACGATTTTTTTGAAATCGAAATAGCAAGACTACTGGTTATGATGATGGAATTGTGAATTAGTACTTACATTATTACATGGCAGCATGTTTCTTCACCTCTTAAATTTCCATATAATGTATCACAAACCACGTGTAATTGCAATCCACAATAAAATTTCTGTTGCCTTTTTTCATACATATTCAGGCTATTAAGCAAAATAATAATCTTGATGTATATAGGAAGGATGAAAACTGTGGATATTGTAGAACATTATGAACTTAAAAAGATCAATGAACATGAATATGCACTTATTATATACCTAGACAGTTATTTCTTTGAGTTTTCGGATGAGCTTCCCTCTAATAGAGACTTACAAGATAATCTTATCGTCTCTGCCAAAAAAATGATTGCCGAGCGTTTTCCTGACGTACGTATTGTTGTACTTAAATTAGTGATTAGCGGTGTAACGATTGCAACAATTCCCCTTAGTGGTGGAACTCTTGCCTCAGCTAGTACCACTCATAACATCACAAGTACGGCTCAAACGCAGTCAGCGATTGCTCCACGAATTGTGTTAAACGGCAACCAATTGAATACACAAGCAGTCATAATAAACGGATCCACATTTGTTCCTATTCGAGCAGTTTCAGAGTCATTAGGAGCCACAGTAGGGTGGAATAGTCAAACGAGAACTGTTACCATTCAACAGCCTAATCAAAGGGTCTCCTTTGTTGTAGGTTCAACGGTAGCAACTGTAAATGGACAAGCCGTGACAACCCCTGCTTCGTTTATTATGAACGGTTCCACTATGGTACCGCTCCGTTTTGTCAGCGAAACTCTAGGACTTCGAGTCGATTGGAATGGTACTACGAGGACCGTAACACTTACTTCACCTGATCATGTGACAATTCAAACACCAAGTATCCAAGAAGCAACATCCGGAACAATTACCTATGTGGTTGCTCCAGGCGACAGCCTTTGGAAAATAGCTAATCAATTTCAAGTAACTGTAGAGGCCATTCGTCAAGAAAATAATTTATCTTCAGATGTTATCCAAGTTGGCCAAAGATTACTTATCCCAGGAGCAGCCACCTCACAGGTTGAAGGGGTAACCGTAACCTTTATCACACATACGGTTCGTTCAGGAGATAATATCTGGAATTTAAGTCAACAATACGGTATTCCTCATAACGAATTGTTAAGGGTTAATAATTTAACCGAAAGAAGCATCCTCTCTATTGGACAGCAACTAAGAATACCTGTATACAATGTCCCGGTAAAACCAGTAGTCTCTGCTAGGCACGGAGAGTTATTAGACTGGTGGACAGAAGCAAGATACGTTTTTCCCACTGGAAAAGTTGCTACAATTACGGATTTTCAAACTGGAAGGCAATTTCAAGTTCGACATACAATGGGCGGTAATCATGCTGATAGCGAACCATTAACGGCTCGTGATGCACAAATTATGAGAGAGATTTGGGGAGGTTCTTATTCATGGACACCGAGGGCAATCATTGTCGAAGTCGATGGGCGCCGTTTAGCTGCGGCCATGCATTCCTTTCCCCATGGTGATCAAGTCATACGCGATAATAACTATAATGGACATTTCTGTATTCACTTTTTAAATAGCTTACGGCATAGTGATAGCTTAGTTCAGGACTCCATGCAAGTACAAGTGCAAATTGCTGCTGGAGTACGATAATAAAAAAAGCGGAGTAAGATCTTTTACTTCGCTTTTTTTCGACTATTTTTGTTTCATTGATTTTTGTTTCAACATGATTTGATGAGACTTTTCAATGATATCAGTCAAGACGTCTCCTTTATAAACTCGTCCTACCTTCGTGTTTTCTTGGTAGTAATCAACTATTTCATCTAACTGTTTAATCGTTTCAGCACTTACTCTAACATTCAGCTGCAATCTACTTTCGTTACTCACCCGTTTCTCCTCCTCGACAATCTTCGATATATAAATTATATATCATCTGCTAGCATATTGATATACACATACTATATTTTTACGAAAAAGAAAAAACAACCCTAGAACGCTAAGGTTGTTTCAACTATTATTTCACCAGTATCTTATCAATCAAGCCGTAATCTTTCGCTGCTTCTGCCCCCATAAAATGATCACGGTCTGTATCTCTTTCTATTTTTTCAAGCGGTTGTCCGGATCTTTCTGATAGGATTTGGTTAATTTGACGTTTGTTTTTCAATATCCACTCAGTGTGAATAAGTAAGTCAGAAGCTTGCCCCCGGGTTCCACCTAATGGTTGATGTATCATAATCTCGCTATTAGGAAGCGCATATCGTTTTCCTTTTTCACCAGCGGTTAGTAATACGGCTCCCATACTCGCAGCTAATCCTAGACAAATCGTCGACACCTGAGGTTTAATGAATTGCATCGTATCATAAATTGCCATCCCGGCAGTTATAGATCCTCCTGGACTATTAATATATAAATGGATGTCTTTTTCTGGGTCTTCCGAGGCTAAAAATAAAAGTTGAGCAACAATTGAGTTTGCTACTTGATCATTAATTTCACTGCCCAGATAAATAATTCGGTCTTTTAATAAGCGAGAGTAAATATCATAAGACCTTTCCCCTAATCTTGTCTGTTCAATAACCATTGGTGTAAAATTCATGTCTATACCTCCTTTATGCAGCTAATTGCTGCAGTGTCATTGGATTCGTCACAGAGTAAACTCTTGTTTGGCCCTTGCTAATTATTTGAACAACACCCTGACCATCGTTATGTGAGACAATAACGGTCTCATTATTTTCTTCAGTTCGCTGTGAAAATTGGCTTTTTACTTGGTTTCTAGCTGTAGTTAATAGTGGCCAAGGATTATTCAGACGAATTGACTTTGCGACAAGGTTTACTAAAATTGAAGAATTAAGCGATTCTTCTTCATCTTGATCTTTTCTCCTTAAATTCACCCGTGCTCTCCGTAACATGGACTTTACGGCATACTCTGTCATTTGTAACAACTCAGCGATCTCATTGACTTGATAATAAAAAACTTCCTTTAACAAAAAAACTTTTACTTGCATTTCAGTAAGATTTGAAACGAGGTACTGAGACAAAGCTAAAACATTTTCGTACCCCGTACGTGTATCTGGTGTGAGAGTACCTTCAAGATCTGTTATCTGTATCCGCGAATTCTTCCTAATATGATCAATTGTTAGGTGTTTAATTGTTTTCTTTAGATAGCTACTTGGTAGCGAATGAATATTTAACTTAGTGGAACGTTGACTCTCAAATAGCTTTAATGCAGCTTCTTGAACAACATCTTCTGCATCCCACTTTGAGTTTGTTACGTAACATGAGAATTTCTTTAAATTTTTATACCAAGAGGTATGATCCTGAAGTTTTTCGTCTAATTGTTCACTCATTTTGATCCTCCTTTCACTTTCTTACTTTATAAACGATTTAGAAGCCGAAAAGGATATGGCTAAACAATATTTTTTTATTTACATTATAGTACTGATTTAACTAAATGTGGAATTCTGGAGAGGTTTAGTCCTATGTTCAATCTGTTTATAGAAATAACTGTGGAGTATTCTGTCATTTATGAGATAATAATGATGAAAAACTAGTGCAATATATCTAAGATTTTTAAAGGAGACTTCATAGTGACACCAAGGGCTTTCCTACGCATTTTTACAATGTTGGTTGTTTATAACACACTTGTTTTTTATATTGGCTGGAACGGTTTACTATGGCTTACGACCATTTTTCCAAACCTAGAAGCTATTTTTTATTGGATTGCAATTTACGTATGGGCTTACGCCTATGTATTGACTCGTTTTATTCAAGGTTCACTTATAAAAATAATTGGTGCTTACTGGATTGCAGTTGTGCAATATAGTATCATCATACTTCCAATAACAAATTTAGTCACAGTTGTTCTCTTACTCATGACATATAATCGTGACCAGTTAATTTTTTGGATTGGTACAATCGTCTTTTCTATCTATATACTGATATTTACCTATGGTAGCTATAACGCCTATAGCCCTGTCGTAAGAAAGTATCAAATTTCGGTGCCAAAGAACGGTGGAAACTACAAAAAACTTAGAATTGCTGTTGCTTCAGATATGCACTTTGGAAATCTTTCAGGTAGGTCTCACCTTCGTAGACTTGTTGATCAGGTAAATCATATAAAACCCGACCTCGTCTTACTTCCCGGCGATATTATTGACGATGATCCAAAGCCATTTATTGAAAAGAAGATGAGTAAGATGATGAAAGAAATGCATGCACCTCTAGGTATATTTGGAGTACTTGGAAACCATGAATATTACGGGAGAGCTATCCCACTTTTCGTAAATGAAATGGCTAAACAACATATAAAAATCTTAATGGACGAAGTTGTTTTGATTGATGATAGCTTTTATCTCGTCGGTAGAAAAGATAAAACAGATCGAAACAGGCTTTCTATTTCTAAGCTTATGGAAACAATTGATCAATCAAAACCAATTATCTTACTTGATCATCAACCGTACGAACTTGGACAAGCTATGGATAACCATGTCGATATCAGCTTATCTGGTCATACGCATCGTGGCCAAATGGCTCCAAATCATGTTATTACGAAGAGAATGTATGAACTTGATTGGGGTTACAAACAGAAAGAACAGCTTCACGCATTTGTATCTTCAGGGTTTGGTTTCTGGGGTCCTCCACTTCGAATAGGTAGTCGATCGGAGATCCTTCAAATTGATATTTCATTTGAATAGAAGAGAAAGTTCCCTATAACATTACTATGGTTGGTGTTCAATGATTAATAAACAGCTACGTAAACTCAAGTACCTTTGTATAAGACTACTAAGAATAAAAGATAAAGCCCATAGTGTTGCTAGCGGTTTTACTGTTGGTTTTTTGATGAATTTCATCCCGTCATTTGGTTTTGGACCATTTCTTTCAACGATTAGTCCAAAATTAGTACGTGGAAACCCCGTAGCAGGGTTCATTGGTGGGATCGCCTTTGTCTGGGCATTTCCTTTATTCTTCTATCTTAACGTTGTTGTTGGAGAAGCTTTGTTACCAATCAGCGTAGAAACGAAGATTGATATCATCCTCGAGGAACTAGAAGAAGGTATTGAGGAACCAGAGGAAGTCATTAATGCGAGTTTAAAAATCGGTAAAGCTTTTGTTGTTGGTATGTTAACAAATATTCTGTTATTTGGTGTAGGTATATACTTTTTTATCTATTACATAATAAAAAAGTATCGCCGGGACCTACTAAGGATAGTTCATAAGAATTGGAATTTATCAAAATGACCAGATGCTGCCCGTCAAGTAAGAAGGGCAGCATCTTTTAGCTGTTTTATCTAGAAAAAAAATTAAGAACGCTTAGGATCCCGTCCATTCAATCCAAGCGTTTAAAGCTACCACATTAGGTTGTAGGTTGTAAATCATCTCTTTTAAATTACTGTTATAGACTATCTGTATCAATTCTTGGGTTTTCTGGTTCGAGGGCAGCTGTTGCACGAGCATTATCATTGTGTCGATCGTTTTGGTAATCATCATCTGATTTGTTGTATTTATTTAGATCTTGTGAAGTGTTCTTTTTTTCTGCCACCTTATCACCTCCTAGTTGATAATATATCCTAAAAACTATTTTCCAAATAAAAGAGCTTTCCTTATCTAAAACATTTATCTCAGGAAGTAAAAAAGGACCACTGTGTCAAGTGAATCCTTTTTACCCTATGATAAGTTTTCAACTTCTACTTTCTCAACTTCATCCAATGTCTTCAATTGATAAAACACATCAGTAGTAAACATCTCTTTTTTCGTCATAACAACAAACGTTAAAAAATATTGAGTGGCTTCTTCTTTCACTTTAACACTACTAATCCGGTAATCAAGACCCTTAATCTGCTTAATTAATTCCGTTAGTTGAACCTCTTTGGAGGTGTACATACGAACCTTGATCTCTTTTTCCTTAAGACCTTTAGGTCCAATCTTGTCAAGTACCAAAGGTAAAATCTGTACAGCTAAGATTAAGAAAGCTAAGGTTAAAATCGCTTCTTTATAAAATCCAGCGCCAACGGCAATTCCAATCGCTCCACACACCCATAACATCACGGCTGTTGTAATTCCTGAGATAACGTCATTCTTTCGAACAAGAATAACACCACCACCGATAAATCCAATTCCACTTATAACTTGAGCCGCTAAACGTAATGGATCCATCGGTTTTGTGTAAGCTTCACTATAAAGCTCCGCTGAAAAGATAGAGACAATGGTTAGTAAGCAACTACCAACGGTTAAGATCATCGCGGTTTTTAAGCCAGCTGGCTTATGTTTCAGTGAACGTTCTAAACCTATAATACTTCCAATTAGTGCAGCAAGCGCGAGTTTCAGTACATTCTCATCATAAAAAAACTCAATTACTGAAGAATAAAAAAAAGATACAAATACCATATTGAACACCCCTAAGCAGTACTAGAAAATAAAGTAAGTATGCATTTTAGTTTACAACAATGCATCCGCTTCGACAATATCCAAGTGTAAATGGCCAGGTTTACATAAATCAATTTCATAAGGCACCACAACTTGATTTTGTTCATCTTGAATAATTCTTACCACTGGCCTTCCGACAGAATGGAAATTATAGCTTGATACGATGCCAGTCCTTCCATCATTAAGTTTCACCGTGAGTCCTTGAGGGTAGATAGCGATACAATCTCGGAACAACTCTACCTGCCTAACATCAAACTGTGTCCCACTTCCAGCATAAAGCAATTCTAGCGCTTTATGTGGCAATATAGGCGGTCGATAAACTCGATGGCTAGTTACAGCGTCAAACACATCAGCAACACTTATAATCTTTGCATACTTATGAATTTCATTCCCTTTTAAATTGCGTGGATATCCGGTACCATCAATTCTTTCATGATGTTGAAAAGCGCAATGCGCAACAGGAAGCGGTATTTCATGAAGTTTTCTTAATACTTCAAACCCTAACGAACAATGTGTTTTCATATGTTCAAATTCACTTTGGGTTAATGAACCTGGTTTATTAAGTATCTCCGGCGAAACGTATACTTTTCCTAGATCATGCAACATCGCTCCTATGCCAATTTCTTCGATGTTTTTTAATGGTAACCCATTAGCAATCGCTAGCTGACATGAGTAAATAGTCACATTCACACTATGCATGTACAAATAATTTTCATGTATTTTTGTAGTAGCTAGTAAATTTAACGCTGTTCGATTATCAGATAAACAATGCAATATGTCTTTAAAAATCTTTTGAAAACTTCTAATCGTACGTTCTGACTTCATCATACCTTTAACCTTTGAGGTTGCTAAATCAGCAATCGTGTGAAGACCCTCAGTAATCAAATTGACAGCTTCTAACCGTAACTCTTCAGGTATGGCTTCAACAATTTCAATTCCCTCAGATAGTTCATCTTCTATGTAAATAGTAAAAATGTTATATTTCTTGAGTCTGCGGATTAAGCCTTCTGACAGTTCTGTTCCAGCTGCTAGCAGGACTTTCCCTTTCTCGTTATATATCGTTTTTCCTAGTTTAATTCCCGGCGTTATTTTGTCAACAGTAATTAAACGCATTTCTTTCCCTCATTTCTTTTTGCGCTTACCTAATATTAAACTGAAACCCCAATCAATTAAATGGTTTTTGTCACTTTCTATCGAAAAATATGAAAATTTTTGATATATTGGGTGATAAGACCTAGACAAATTACTTGCACTCTAAAAGATAAATTACTGACAAATTTATCATCTCCCACTTTTTTTGTCGTTTTTATTGCAAAAACGCTGACAATTTGATATCTTTGATGAAAGTTCATATTATTTCTTACTTTAATTTACATTGAAGTGATAGAGGCGCAATGACCATTAGTACATATTCTGAGGAGAATGAGCTCTGTTGACGGATTTCGAAAGGGGAATTTGCCGAAGTAACTAGTGACTCATAAATTAGTTACTGGGCCTGCGATTGAACAAATCCAGGACTGTCGTATAGTGGCGACGCTATATGGAGGGCTATCTTACGCTGGAGTAACCGAGACGTTACCTTTCTAGCAACAACGATTCCCTCGTTGTTGCTTTTTGTCTTTTTATCGGTGATCTTGTAATTTAGCTCTATTCAAGAACTTAACTCGTCTTTTATAATGAAGAAGGGCGAAAAACTACTGAATAGAGGTGTGTTCCATGAATTTTGGACAATTATTAACGGCAATGGTTACACCATTTGACCAAGAAGGAAAAATTGATTTTGAAGCAACACAATCATTACTAAACCACTTAATCGCAAATGGAACTGATGGAATCGTCGTTGCCGGAACAACAGGTGAATCACCTACTCTCACAACGAGCGAAAAAGCAGATTTGTTTAAGTTTGTTGTCGAGGTTGTTGCTGGACGTGTATCTGTTATTGCAGGTACAGGAACGAATAGTACGGCATCTTCCATTGAATTAACTCAAATCGCAAGCCAAGCTGGTGTTGACGGAATTATGCTTGTAGCACCATATTATAATAAACCAAGTCAAGAAGGGCTTTATCAACATTTTAAAACAATTGCAGAAACAACTAAGCTACCAGTTATGCTTTATAACATCCCTGGTCGTAGCGTTGTTAATATGCAGTTAGATACGATTGTTCGTTTATCACAAATTGAAAATATTGTTTGTATAAAGGAAGCAAGCGGAGATCTTGATGCAATGGCGAACATTATTGAAAATACGCCAGAGGATTTCTTACTTTATAGCGGGGATGACAGTTTAACACTACCAGTGTTAGCAATCGGCGGACACGGTGTAGTATCCGTTGCCTCTCATGTGATTGGAAACGAAATGCAGGACATGATGAACGCATTTCATAATGGTGATACAAAAACTGCTGCCACTCTACACAGACAGCTATTACCAATTATGAAATCATTATTTATTGCTCCAAATCCAACGCCTGTAAAAGCTGCTCTAGGTATGATTGGTCAAAACGTAGGTTCAGTTCGCTTACCATTAGTACCACTGACGGAAGTTGAAAACATGACAGTTTCAGCCGCATTAAAAGCAAAATTATTATCTCCAGCTTTATAATGAATAAACCCTCCTACTAGTGGGAGGGTTTATTTATGTATTGAAGGACATTTTCTAATGATGTTTTACCGTAGGCGTTCCGTTATTTTGCTGTTATGGGCTCTTTTTGACCTGAAAAATGGCCAATTAACGGAACTGGTGGCCGCGAAACTCAAAAAAGGGCATTTTTCCACTAAATAGCGGAACGTATGACCGCTAATTTTTCAACCGCTGCATTGCAGTCAAAAAACAGCTTCCTTCAAATCATCTACTCACCTACAGGACTAAACTCATGCACCCACACTTTCATATTTGGTACCCATGGCATTCCCTTGTGTATGGATAAAATCGCATTTTTATATTCTTCTAATGTTGGATAGCCCTCATCCTGAGCCATTTCATCAGTTAAGTCCCCAAGAGTTTGGCGATAGACCTTATCTACTTTAAACGAGTGGTTATGTAAGACCATGATCTCCCCTGGATCTGCGTAACGGCCATTCCTTCTCACTGCCCTTTTTTGACCACTTATAATCTTTTCGATATCGGCTGCACCTGTAACCAATCGGTCGATTTCACATGTTTTTGGCGGTAATTTCTCTTGTTCAGTCATAGTACTCCCTCACTTTCATTCAGTTTTAACCATTATAGCATTAACAATGAAAAAAGATAATTACGCTACCGTAATTATCTTTTTCCTACTACTCTTACGTGCACTGGAACGACTGAATTGCTTCTAAGTCAGTTCCGAAGTATACCCATCTAAATCCAGTCCAACGGTAACCTGCGATAGATCTTCTACCTACAAACGTCGGGTAGAACCAGAATTGTTGTCGGTTCGTTAACCAAACATACGTAAAACGTCGTAAACATCTTCTAATTGCTCCCGGATCAACAGCGAACACCCCTACTTGCTGTGTTTGTTGTTGTGGTGTAAATGACGGTGGTGGTGTCGTTGGTGGTCCATCTTGCTGACCTGGTCCTGGTGGTGGTCCTGGCGGCGGTCCTGGTGGTCCCCATTGTTGACCTGGCGGTTGACCCCATGGTGGTCCCCATTGTTGACCAGGTTGTTGTCCCCATGGCGGTCCCCATTGTTGACCAGGTTGTTGTCCCCATGGCGGTCCCCACTGTTGGCCAGGTTGTTGTCCCCAAGGTTGGCTAGGTTGCTGCCACCACTGTTGACCCATTTGTCCTGTACCTTGCCCTGGAAATAAATAATTAAATAACGGATTTAATAATCTTTCGTCTTGTTGCTGATATTGGCTATGTCCCATTAGTTCATTTGAGTCATACCCATAATGTAAATGTTCATAGTTTGGATACAAATGATGCACTCCCTTTCTTCTAGGCCTACATCATCCTATGCATTAGGCAGCGGGCATTCATCTTGTACAAGATAAAAGGGCTTTTGACTAGATCCCTAACAACAGCCCTCTATATTCAGTCACGATCATCCAAACCACACCACTCAATAACAGTAAGCGCAATAATTTCAGCTGCTTTAAAAATTTCATCTAATTCTATATACTCATTAGGAAAATGGGCCATACTTGATTTTCCTGGGCCAAATACAATTGAAGGTGTGTCACCTACTTGCGTTAAAAGTCCACCGTCCGTTCCCCAAGGAGAAGCTTCCACCGTTGCGTTTATCCCTGTAACGTCGAAAAACTTCTCTTCTACTATTTTCATCAACGGATGGTCAAGATCTATTGAACCGGGCAACCACTGAGCTCCGTACCATTCAAGCACAACAGGGTGATCAATAAACCACTCATCTATTGCCCCTAACCTTTCTAACCACTCAGCCAACTCCGCCTGGACTTCCTCAATCGTCTCGCTCGGTGCAATCCCTATTCGCCCTTCAAGCTTGACTAGATCTGCAACTGATGAAGGCCAATCTCCCCCTTCAATTCGACCAACATTGATTGGTACAGGAATAGGAATTGAACGATAAAGGGGATCATCTATTCGTTCATTGCGTATTTTTTCAAGCGCCAGAATATGATTAACAACTAATCCAGCTTTCTCAATAGCACTCACCCCGTGGTACCTGGTACCACCATGAGCGGAACGCCCTTTGACATGAATGCGAAACCACTTTGAACCTTGTTGTTTCGGAAATATCTTCATATCCGTTGGCTCAGGAATTATGGCTGCATCCGCTGTATATCCTTTCATGATCGCGGCAAGTGTTCCAGCACCGCCACTTTCTTCCTCCACAACACTATGAAGAATGACATCTCCCTTTAGCTTGATATTTAATTGTTGAATCGCTTCAATTGCTAAATAAAGGGACAGATTCCCACCCTTCATATCTGTGGTCCCACGCCCATACATTTTTCCATCTATTATGTTAGCTTCATAGGGAGAATTCTCCCACTGTGTACCATCTCCTGCAGGAACGACATCAACGTGACCATTTAAAACAATTGAAGGACCTCCACCCGTTCCTTTTAATAAGCCCACAACATTCGGACTGCCCTCAAACATCTCTCGGTTTGAAAAGAAGGAAGGATGCTCTTTCAACTGATTCCCATCAAGCTCCCAACTCTCCACCTCCAAACCTATTTCTTTAAATTTAGAGGCAATTAGCTGTTGAATGCTAGCTTCATTTCCCTGAGTACTTGGAAATCTCACAAGTTTTTCTAAAAATAGAATGGCGTCTTCTCGATTGGCCTGTAACCACTGATGAATTCTATCTTTTAACATGGTCACCTCACTCCTTCTTAGGTGGTTAAATGAGCTTTACGTCCTCACTAATGCTAAAATCCGCTCCGGTAGCAGTCTTTACATCCTCAACAGTATAGGGTTTCATAACCTCGATCAACAGTAAGCCTTCTCTAGAAACTTCAAACACTGCCATCTCCGTGATAATTAGATCAACACACGTTGGAGCAGTTAATGGCAGACTACAGGTCTTTAAGATTTTCGGACTCCCATTTTTATTCGTATGACTCATGAGTACAATCACTCTCTTTGATTTCTGAGCTAATTCAATCGCTCCACCCATTCCGGGGACCTTCTTTCCTGGAACAATCCAATTGGCCAAATCACCCTTTTCACTTACCTCCAACGCTCCAAGGATCGTCACATCAACCAATCCACGCCGAATAATACCAAAGGCAACAGCACTATCAAAATAGGATCCTCCAGGCACAATCGTGATGGGAAAGCCACCGGCATTACAGAGGTTTCCATCCTCTTCACCCTTTTTTGGACTAGGACCAGTTCCTAAGATACCATTCTCAGCATGAAACATTACATTCATCTCATCCGGTAGGTAATCGGCAACTAACGTTGGTATCCCAATGCCTAAATTAACTGTCATCCCATGAGTAATTTCACGAGCGGCTCGTTTGGCAATTCGCTCTCGACTGTCTACTCCCATACCCATTTCCAATCGACCCCCTGTGATTGAACAACCATATTGACAAACACACCAGGTGTGACAATCTCTTCTGGATTAAGTTCACCCACTTCAACAATTTCCTCTACTTCAGCAATCGTCACTTTACCTGCCATGGCAACTAAAGGGTTGGTATTTCTTGCACTCTTGTCATAGATTAGGTTTCCGTACCGATCACCCTTTTGGGCATAGACAATCGCTACGTCCGCCATAAGTGCCGATTCCACTAAAAAATCTTTTCCATTCACGGTAACCGTTTGTTTATTCTCACCAACGATACTATCAATACCCACATCGACCAAAATCCCGCCAAGCCCCATTCCTCCCGCACGAATCCTTTCTACTAATGTGCCTTGAGGTGAGAATTCGACTTGAAGTTTCCCTTCCGTCATTAGTTTTCCTGCCACTGGATTTGACCCTATATGTGAGGCAATTAGTGATTTTGCCCTTTCTGCACTTACTAGCTTCCCAATCCCGATCCAAGGAAACCCTGCATCATTTCCAATCAAATGAAGGTCTTTTACTTCTTTTTGTAAAATTCCTTCAATGAGAGTTGGAGGATTACCAACTCCTCCAAAGCCACCATACATTAGCGTCATTCCATCTTGAATTTGCTCTAATGCTTTCTCTAGAGTAACGACCTTCATGATACCTGCCCTCCATCAGTTGGATGTAATGAAGCTTCAACCTCTACCAACGCTCTTTTTAATCTCGTAACTAATTCATCTACTTCTTCTTTGGTAATAACAAGAGGTGGGGAAATCAAGATGGCATCACCGGTAATTCCTTCTTCTCCAGCGCTTGAAGGATAGACTAATAGACCATGCTCCATCGCTTTTTGAATGACAACGGTTGCTAATTTAATCGGAATTTTCTTTTCCTTGTCATAGACAAATTCGATGCCAATTAATAGCCCTTTGCCTCGAACATCACCTATGAAGCTGAACTCGTTGGCCAAGGTTGCTAGTTTATGCAGCAAGTAGTTTCCCATCATATGTCCCCGATCAATCAATTGAAGTTTCTCAATATAGTCCAAGACTGCTAGAGATACGGCAGCTGATTGTGGGTTTGCACTATACGTATGACCGCTCATAATTACCTTCGATCCTTGTAAAATAGGTTCCATCACTCGATCACTGACAATCGTTGCAGCCATTGGCGTATACCCTGCAGACATTCCTTTCCCAAGAGCAACAATGTCAGGTTGAACATTCCAGTGCTCAATCGCCAACATTTTTCCCGTGCGTCCGATGCCTGTCATTACTTCATCTGCTATAAATAGAATATCATTTCGTTCACAAATCTCTTTAATCTCCTGATAGTAACCTTCTGGTGGCACAATTGCTCCTCCCGCAGCCCCAATAATCGGCTCAGCAATAAAGGCGGCAATTGTCTGTTTGCCCATACGTTGAATCGTCTTTTCTAACTCACTGGCACAAAGAAGGTCGCAGCTAGGGTATGTTAACTTAAACGGGCAACGGTAACAATAAGGAGCAGAAACACTTGGAAACTCTTCTAACAAAGGAATAAAGCGTTCTCGACGCCCCACATGCCCTGACATTGATAAAGCTCCTAAGGTAATTCCGTGGTAACTGATAAATCGCGAAATAATTTTATTTTTGGTAAAAATACCTTGCTCCTGCCAATATTGGATCGCAATTTTCATCGCAGTTTCCGTTGCTTCTGAGCCGCTATTGACAAAGAAAGACCAATGTAAATCACCAGGTGTCAGCTCACTTAACTTCTTCGCCAACCTTTCCGCTGGTTCACTGGTAAACTGGGAGCGGTATACAAATGACACCTTGTTTGCTTGATCGTTTATCGCTTTAATAATTTCAGGAACACCATGGCCAATACTCGCAGTAACAGCTCCAGAGGAACCATCAATGTAATCTTTCTGATTTTTGTCGTACAAGTACACACCTTTTCCGTAATCAATTGTTGGATACACCGCGTCTAATATGGGTTTTATTAAGTAGCTACGCTCCATGATGCTTCCCTCCTTAGCGGTTAGAAAACGTTACACAAGTCGTTTCACCCAAACATTCATATTTTCATAGGCACCGTTCATGATACAGTTGTTCATTAACCTACCTCGATACTGATAGTCTAGCTTTTTTAAACAAGCATTCATGCCGTAGGATTGGGCTCTCGCCAATGAATAGGCACAATAGATCTGTTTCTTCGTTAACTCTTGTTCTAAACCTGACAACAACAACTGCATAAATCCATATTTTCGATGTTCTGGCAGAGTCGCGCAATCCGTCATTTCAGCGTTATGATAAGCCTCATTGACTTCAGCAGAAGCAGCACTAACAATCTCACCCTTCCATTCAACTACAAAAAAGATTGTTCCATCGTCCATGACTTTTCTGATATACTCGGGTTCATTCATTGGTGTTGGATAGGTTTGAAACACTCTTCCATAAAGTTCTGCTAGTGCTTGGCAATCGTTAGAACCAGCGAGTCTCATTAAGTAGCCATCTGGAAGTTGACTAGATTGTGCGGTGGGTAAAAGAAAGATCTTCTCACACATTTCATCTTCTTTTTCCAACGTAAGGCTTGTTCGACGATTATCATTCAAATAATAAACCATAAAATAGGCATCACTACCGTTAAAGTACCGATCAATCATCCCTTCTAAAGTGTAGCCTCGAGCCAATAATTCACGCCAATCCTCACCTCTCGCTTTTATAATTACCTTTGTAAAAGAATATTGTTCCGCTAACGCTTTCATTCTTGCCATGATTGAATTTATATTCCCTCGATAATCATCGACTCTAATTCTTTCATTTATAAAATCAATCGTAACATCGATAAAGAAGTCTGGACCTGTTTCCGTGTTGCTTATATAAGGTACTCCCATCGTATTCTCTCCCTTCTAAAGAGAGTGAGCCCCTAAATAGGGACTCACTTTTTCAACTCAAATATATTTCGATAAGGCGCACTCATCAGTTCTTGATGAGTAATTTCTCTTTTCCCTTGAGGCAGTTCTCTTGCGTACAAAGCCATATCTATCTCATGGTTCATTTCATCTGTTAAATAAGATCCACAATCCTTGCATAACAAGGCAGGAATTTGAAGTATTTCAACTGCATCCGTTCCATCAGGTAATATCCAATAACAATCTTTCGTTGTTTCTTCTATGTCTTTTCGCTCACACCACATACATTCCATCATAAAGCCCCCTTACCATTCATTTTATGAAGTCTCTAGGTTTTCTTTCCTCTTTTTCTCTTGCGACTTCATCATTCTTTCCTTCATCTGATCGCGTTTTTCTCGTCGTTCCTTTAGCGTCGAATGGTCTTCAGCTGACTGATATGCCTCGCGTTTTTCTTTTCGGCGTAAGCCCTCTGGCACAAGATTAAATTTTTCATCATTTAATAGTGCAGAAATACCCACTGCCTTCTCTTCCTTAACCCCATATATCTCGTTAAAATAGGCGTCCGCCTGCCCTGGAACATAATTTTTTGGTTCAGGATAGGAAGTAATGACACCTTCAAAATTTCGTAGCACGATCTTATCTGGACTCTGAGAAATAATATAGTTCGGTTGGATTGCAATCTTACCGCCTCCACCAGGAGCATCGACAACAAATGCCGGGACAGCGTAGCCTGATGTATGACCACGTAAACCTTCAATAATTTCTAGACCCTTCGATACCGGAGTACGGAAGTGACCAATACCTTCTGACAAATCGCATTGATAAATATAATAAGGACGAACTCTTGTGCGAACTAAATCATGCATTAATTTCTTCATGATTGGCACGCTGTCGTTAATGCCGGCAAGAATAACAGCCTGATTTCCAAGTGGCACTCCAGCATTTGATAACATGTCACATGCTTTCTTTGCTTCATCAGTTATTTCTAAAGAATGGTTGAAGTGAGTATTTAACCATACAGGGTGGTATTTCTTTAAGATATTGCAAAGGTTTTCTGTAATTCGTTGTGGAAAAACAACCGGTGCTCTTGTACCGATACGAATGATTTCGACATGTGGGATGGCACGTAAATTCTTTAAGATATATTCTAGGATTGTGTCATTTATAAGTAAGCCGTCCCCACCAGAGATCAATACATCTCGCACTTCAGGTGCATTTCGAATATAGTTAATCGCAACATCTAATTGTTTCTTAGGTACACCCATTCCTACCTGCCCTGAAAAGCGACGACGAGTACAGTAACGACAATACATCGAACATTGATTAGTTACTAAAAACAACACTCGATCAGGATAGCGATGGGTTAAGCCCGGAACTGGGGAATCCTCGTCTTCATGCAATGGATCTTCTAAGTCGTACTTCGTTTTATGAATTTCGGCGGATAACGGCACCGACTGCATACGAATTGGACAACGTGGATCGTCTGGGTTCATAAGTGATGCATAGTACGGAGTAATATTTAAAGGAATTGTTTGTGTTGAAATTCGAACCCCTTCTTCTTCATCTGGAGTTAAATTTACTACCTTCTTTAGATCTTCTAATGTACGAATCGTGTTCGTCAACTGCCACATCCAATCGTTCCATTTTTCTTCAGGGACGTCTTTCCATAATTCAATTTCTGTGTAATGCCTTCTTACTTTTTTCTCAGTGTTCATAAATGTAGCCTCCTAGGCAGGTATTTTTTTGTAAGAATTAAGCCGAAGTATTGAAAGTTGGCGATTAGCTCTTTTTTCAGATACTTACCTAGGGAGATGCAAAAACCATGCCAAAACGAAAACACTGAATAACCAATGTAAAAATAGTCAAAACGCCAAAAAACTGGCAGCAAATGATTTATCATCGCTGCCAGTTTTTTGGCATTATTTCTCAATCCCATATTTATTTAGCTTGTATTGTAGCGCCTGACGCTTTAACCCCAGGGCTTTTGCGGTTTTACTAATATTACTGTCGTTTTCTTTAAAGACTTGCAATATCGTTTCACGCTCATATTCTTCCATCATATTCGGTAAATTCATTTCTCCTTTATGGTCTAAAGGACTCTTCGGTACTGGGATTGCTGTCGCTGATTGAAAAATATGAGCTGGCAAATGCCGCTTTTCAAGCTTGTCATAGCCAATGTCAATCACGTTAAAAGCAGATTCCATGGCATGACTCAACTCACGAATATTCCCAGGCCAATGATAGGATCGTAAGCTATGTAAGGCCTCATCGGTGATGGTTTGGACATCTGATCCAAACTCATTATTTAATTTTTTCATAAAATAATCTGCCAAGAGTGGGATATCCGTTTTTCTCTCTTGAAGTGTGGGAAGTTGAACATGAACAACGTTTAAACGGTAGTATAAATCCGTTCGCAAGATTTTTTGCTCTAATGCCTTCATAGGGTCAATATTCATTGCCGTAATAATTCGAACATCCATTTCTTTTTCTGTATCACCACCAAGACGACGAACTTTCCCGTCTTGTAACACCCGTAACAATTTTGCCTGTAAAACTAGATCTAAACTATTTAACTCATCAAGAAAAAGTGTACCTTTATTAGCTTGTTCAAAAATACCTGGGCGATCAATCGCTCCTGTGAAAGCACCTTTCGTTGTCCCAAATAACAATCCTTCCATTAGTTCCTTTGGAACAGCCGCACAATTTAACGCGATAAACGGTTCTTCGCGTCTAATACTCGCATTATGGATACTTTGTGCAACCAATTCTTTTCCAGTACCCGTTGCACCGCAAATCATTACGGGTGATAGCGACCGCGCTGCCTTCTTGGCGATCATCAGCGCCTTTTGAAAATTTGAACTGTTGCCGATTAAATCTCCAAAGTGAAAATCTGCAGAACCTTTTGTTACTCTCCCTTTTTTCTTTGTTTCAAATAACTCTTTTCGTAGCTCTAGCGTTTGATCATACATTCTAACAATTCTGGTAATGTCCTTGGCCGTCTCGACTGCTCCGATAATTTCGTCCCCCTCAAAAAGGGGATACGTGCTATTAATCGTGGTAATTTGTTTACCTTGAAAATTAACATATGTTTGCATAGCTTCAACGGTTTGTATTCCTTTTTTCAATGCTAAATTTATCGTACTCGTTTCAACAGTCAGTGATGGGTACAGTTCAAAAAACGGCTTTCCAATCACATTTTCTCGGTTCATCCCATCAATCTCCGCCATTGTCTGATTATAAAATACCGTATGCCCATTTTTATCGACGACATGAACACCTACATGAACCAAATTTAACACCCATTCATAATGCTTCGACCACTCCATTTTTCTTTCTCCTCCCTGCCAACTTTTTTCTGGGCTAGGACATTCGAAAAGAATCTTGTTATTTGGTTAAATTTCATAATTATTTAATTAAGCCACATTCGAACGAAATTCTAGTGGCGAACCTATTGAATTATGAAATTCATTATCTATTATATGAATGGTTTTGGAAAAATTACAAATGATTACCCTACTTTAGATTTTTCTAAACTTGAAGAATGTCTAATTTTTCTCTCTACATAAAGTACTACTACTAGGAAAGCCAAGCCTCCAACTAAACGGAATACCGATGAAATGCTCATGGCAACATTCATCCCATACAACTCTAGAAATAAAACGCCAAGCTGAGGTGAGATAAAGCCTATCCCTGCAATAATAACATTATAGCTTGCTAGATAAGACGTTCGGTCGTTTTCTGGGGATACTTTTAACAACTGATTGAAAAGAAGCATCGTCGTTCCAGCAACAAACGTACCCGACCAAAGGTTAACTACTGTTAAGTACACCAGATTCGTAGATAAAATCGTCAAAATCGGAGCAGTAGTCATTCCAATCGCTGCGACAAGCAGCATCATACTGTTCCCTTTTTTATCGGCGTATTTTCCCCACCACTTGTAGCTAATAATCTGCGAAATTTGGTTTGCCACCGTAAATAAACTCACCCAAAAAGCAGTTGCTCCTGCGTAGTTAATTTGATAAATGTTAAAAAGTGGCCAAGCCATTTGCCACCCGAAGTTAAACAATAAGGCACAAATCAGGAAATATAGATAGGGTTTATGACTAACGATCTTTGACACTATATTAAAATTGATCTTTTTTGTCTCTTTTTTAGGAACGACTCTGCGGTGTTCAATATGTTTCATTAGATAATAGACTTCAACCACACCAAATAAAAAGCCAAGTGTGAAAAAGATCTGGTAAGGACCTGCGGCTGAGACATCAAACATATTTAAGATAATACCAACAGTAAACGTCGTAATCATTCCGACGATTGTTAGAATTTTATTTCTCTGACTAAAAAACTGTCCTCTGCGCTCGTCTGGAATGAGATCACCGATAAACGATTGCCAAGATAACGTCGCTAGTGCCGTTGGGAAATTCATTAAGGCAATCAGTACGACTAAAATCCATGCTTGGTTTGTAAATTTAATAAACGGGATAAATACCAATAGTAATAGAAAAAAACGTGCTGCTAAAATTGAAATGGCGGTAAACTTCTTCTTCGTCTCCAAGCGATTAATCCAGATCGCTCCGGGAATCATCGCCAAAATACTCATTAGTGACGGTAGTGAACTAATGAGTCCGACTTGCTGATTACTTGCACCTAACACCTGAATAGCAAACAAAGGAATAAAGCCTGTAACTAGACTTCCGGCAATTATCGAATAAGCTCCATTCCAAATACTGTTACGTTCATTTGATTTAATTGTCTCTGGTAGGTAAAACATACCTCTTTCATCTTCCTTCTATGTTTAGTGACTCGAAATGTTTTTATAGAAGGAGTTTACTCCTCTTTTATGTAACTTTCAATCTTTTTTTTACAGTCTAAAAATTATAGGCTCAACACTCTGTTTCAAAGAGCATAGGCTACAAGAAAAAGCTACATTGAGGAGAAGAATATGTATTATTATCCAATCCGTTATTTACCCTACTACCCATATCAAACCACACCACTTCCTTATTATCCGTACCCAGATCCTGTAGCATTTGACCCTTATAAAGTTGACCTCCCGAAAATTACCCACCCAGCTAATCGGTGTCAGAAAGAATGTCTATCCATGGGCTATCGACCGGGTACATTTGAATGGCAGCAGTGTATAAAAGGTTGTTCCTATTACTTAGGGTCGTTACTGGATGATCCACAGTTTATTGAGGATATGATGGAGAAATGAGTTTCGGGGACTGAGAAGCTCTTATTTTCGAAAAAAAAGCCTCTTTTGGATTTTCGCGGGCACAAGAGACCTTATTTGCTAGAAAACAAGAAGCAATCGGTTAAAATATACCAAATAGCATCCTCTGAGTCCGCGAAATTTCAAAAAACAAGTAATTTAACAAAATAAGAGTTCTTGAGTCCGCTTCATTTAAAACGTCGTCAATCTCGTCATCTTTTGCAAACGAAACAATGCCATTTTATATTTAGGATAATCCTCAATGTACTCACTAGCAGCAACCGTGTAAATCCCAGTCTCATTATTCCACAGTCTAGAGAAATACTCATTTACTTCTTGAACAAATGGATGGTCATTAGGGGCAACAACCTTAAGACTCGTATCAAGATTATAATCGTTTAAATTTCGACGAGTGAAATTGGCGGAACCGCCAATTACAACACTTTCTTTCGCCTTCTCAATCAAGATAAGTTTCGCATGGTACTGCTCATCATGGGTATGATAGAACCTCACATCAATGGTTTCAAGATTTTTGTCCAACATTTCTTTGGCAACTGGACGATTGGGAATGCCAATATTATCGGTACCAAAAATCGTTTCATTCGGATCTAAGATAAGTTGCACACGAACTCCACGCCTACCTGCTTTTACAATCTCATCAACGACATCTCTTTCAGACAAGAAAAACATCCCTAAATTAATGGAGTCTCCTATATTCGTTTTCCTTATTTCTTCGAGAAGGTTCATGCGTATTTTTCCCTCTGTTAAAAGCTGTACTTTCATTTGTTGCTCTTCTTCAACTAAACCACTAGCCTGAACGTTCTTGGGACTAGCCAACTGATATCCACCTGAGAAATTTGCGACTGCTTGTTCAGATTCTAGAAGGTCCTCTATAATTCCACCTTGTACGACGAAAGCAATGTCGGAATTATAACCACTAGCGTCGTGAGGGTTTGCTGAGGTAATCATCGCTTCTTTTTCGGTTGCGAGGACCTTTCTGTGGTTCCCCTTCAAGTTAAACATTTTAAAATACGAGCGTAAGGTTACCTCTGGACCATCATCATTGAATGGATTGGTCATTCGAGCTTCTCCTTCTCGGCCAAAGTTTTTTAAAAAAGCACGCCAAAATCCAGAATAAAGGGGGTTTGCATCTCGTAAAGGCGTAAGATTTGTCTCAATCACATCAACTCCGGCTTTTCTCAGCTCCTGAAAATGCTCAGGTTTATAAGAACCATAGACTGTATTGATCTGGTCAGTAATAAACGTGATTGGCATGGATGGATGCTCCTGCTTCTTGTCTCTCAATGCTTCAGTTATTTTTTCAGTAATACCTGGATAGTCTTTTTCACTATCATACTGAGAATTAAACAAAAACATATCAAACACAATGAATTCTTCAGCTTCATCGACTATTTTGATGACCCGGTCAAAAATACGTCGTTCCGAAACTACTTCTCCTTCTTTTTCATAGGTCAAATCATATAAAAACTCCACATTCGAAACTGTATGTTCTCTCCCTTCAAAAGAAACCCCCTCAGGCAGAGGTTTCAATAAGCCATAAGCTGTGTAGCCTGCTACTACTACCAGCAAAAAGAGGAAAACAAACATTACCTTTCGCATGAATTCATCCCTCCGTTATAACGCTTTTGTCCAATTAGCGTACCCACTAAGCTTCTATAAATTCCAAAAAAAGAACTTTCCCCCAAATGGGAAAGCTCATCTAGATTGTATAAAGTTCTTTCCACTTATTTAAAAATCGTCCGGCAGCCTCATTTGGCTGATCGATCACTTCTTTTGTTACCCCTTGTTGAATGATCTTCCCATCCATTATCACCACTAACCTTTTCGTTAGATGCTTAATTTCCAATAATTCATGACTAACAAAAAAAGTGGTTGTACCAGTGTCATGTAAAATCTCTTTAAAATCTTCAATGAGTTGTGCCTTTGTTGGAAAATCAAGCGCGGAAAATGGCTCATCCAAAAACAGTACCTCAGGCTCTAAAATCAACGCCCTAGCTAGATTAACCCTTTGAGCTTCCCCACCAGATAAAGCTCTTGCATTCTTTTTCGCTAAGTGGCCAATCTGAAACTTCTCCAACCAATGATCAACTTTTTCCTGAATAGCCTTTTTATTTTCTTTTCTAAGCTTCAATCCTATTGCAACGTTTTGGTGTACATCCATATCAAATAAGAGTGACTGTTGCATGGCAACAGCAAACCTTCTTCTAAGCTCTAGTGAAAAAGAGTTTGCATCCTCTTTTTCACCTCTATAGAAAACTTGTCCCTCATTTGGCGCTTGTAAGAATGCTAATACTTTTAGTAAAGTACTTTTTCCAGCACCATTTGGACCAATCACTCCTACCAAATCTCCTTGTTGGATCGAAAAACTAGCGACATCTAAGAGTGTTTGCTTATTAGCAGTTACCTTCACATCATATAATTCTAATATCTTCATAGTCGCTGCTTCCTTTGCTGTAATGACGTTAATAAAAACGTAATCATAAATGCTAATGTCATTAGGATAAATGAAAGGGCAATCGCTACATCAAAGTTTCCTTTTGACACTTCCATTACCATCGAAGTCGTTAAGATACGCGTATCACCCTTAATATTTCCTCCGACCATCATCGCAGCACCCACTTCCGCAAGCACTCGGCCTAGCCCAGCCATAATGGCCGCAAAAATAGCTAACCTTGTTTCTCGAAGTAAAAGTCCAATGCGTTGAAAACCAGTTGCACCTAACGCTCTAATTTGCATCAGCATTTTTTGATCAATCTGCTGAAAAGCCGCCGATGTAAGACCAATGATGATTGGTAAGGATACAAGTATTTGTGCCATAACAATTGCATGAGTCGTGTATAGTAGCCCTAAATGACCTAGTGGACCTGACCGCCATAGGAGCATCGTAATATAAAGACCCGCTACAACTGGCGGTAAGCCCATACCAATATTCACAAAGACAAGAACGATTTTTTTACCTGGAAATGAGTGTAGCCCTAATAGAACTCCTAACGGAATACCGACAACGGTACTAATAAAAATAGCGGTCAAACAAACCCGTAACGTTGTATAGGTAATTTGAAGTATTTCCCGATCGCCACTTAAAATCATCTCAATGGCTTTTGCTATACCTTCAAAAAACAAATTCATGATGCAACACTCACTTATACTTTATTCTGTATATTGGAAAAACAATGGCTGACCGTATTGTTCGACACCAAAATCTTTAATAATCTCTTGTACTTCAGCACTTACCATAAATTCAACAAATAGGTTACCAGCTTCACCATTTACTAAACTATGTTTCTCATCGTTTACTTGCATTACGTGATAGATGTTTAATAGGACATCGTCACCTTCTACTAAAATAACCATATGTTCAAAATTCTTTGCATGAGCTAAATAGGTCGCGCGGTCTGTTAACACATAACCGTCTTTTTCAGCACTTAATTGAAGTGTATTACCCATTCCTTGCCCAGTTTCTAAATACCAATCAAGACCAGTAGGATTTAATTCTGCAGCAGCCCAAAGATTTAACTCCATTTTATGAGTACCTGAATCGTCTCCTCTAGAGACGAAAGTTGCTCCACTATTAAAAATGTTCGCAAATGCCGTTTTCGCATCTGCGCCTTTAATCCCAGCTGGATCTACCTCTGGACCTACAATAACAAAGTCATTATACATAACTCTTTTTCTTTTAACAACGTCTTGGCTTTCTACTAGTTTTAGTTCAGAAGCAGGAGCATGAGTTAAAAGTGCGTCTGCCTCACCTTTTTCACCCATTGCTAGCGCTTGACCAGTACCTACTGCAATTGTTTTCACTTTGATGTTGTGCTTTTCTTCAAACAGTGGAATTAATACATCTAATAAACCACTGTCTTGAGTACTTGTTGTCGTTGCCAAGATCATTTCTTGAGCTTCCGTTTGTGGTGCTTCAGTTTCAGTCGTCTCCGTAACCTCATTGGCAACCTCAGTTTCCTTTGCTGGTTCAGCGTTGTTCGAACAAGCCACCATCACAAACATCAATAATGCAAACAAGCTTAAGATTAATTTACTGTTACTTTTCATTGTAAAGCTCCCCCTAATTAATTGTTGTATATTTTATTTCTCCTAAACCCTTTAACTTGTAACCTGGTATTTTCGTAATTTGTGTTTTAAACTCTTCGGTACAAATTAATTCATACAGGCTAGTTAAATCTTTTTCATTATCATCTGTCCAGCGAAACACAAGGTCAAATTGTTCTTCCGTAACCGGAATGAAATCTAATCCTAATTGATCTGCTGCAGATTTAATTCCAAACCCTACATCTGCACTTCCTCTACTAATGTGAGAAGCTGTCGACAAATGGTTCCACTCTTCGTTATCGTAGCCCTTAACTTCCTTTGGGCTTATCTCATGCTGTGCTAAAAAAGCATCCAATAAAAAGCGAGTCCCCGAACCTTTTTGTCGATTGACGAATGAAACATCTCTCCTTGTTAAGTCACCAAAGCTTGTAATCACTTTAGGATTCCCTTTCGCGACAATAAAGCCTTGTTCCCTTGAAGCTAGTCCAATCACCGAAATCTTCTCATGAACAAACAACTGCTTGATAAATGGAATGTTATATTGTTTTGAGTTTGGATCAAGTAAATGAACCGCCGCCACGTCAGCAGCACCTCGATACAGCATCATTAAACCTTCAAGACTCCCAATATAGGTTGGTTGCAGTTGCAAATTTGTCTTTTTACTTACATATTTGGTTAATTGTTCAACCAAGAAATCATGGCTACCCGTTAACCTAATTGTCGTACTGAGTGAAGGCTGGGCAATCACTGCATTTGACGTATGATTTTGATGAGCTTGAGAACTACTTTTGAAGCGCTCGACTTCTTCAGGGTTTATTCTCATCTTATTTCCAATTTTGAAAGCTTGTAATTCGCCACGCTTAATCAGCTCATAAACCGTATGCTTAGATATTTTAAACATTTTCGCTATCTCATCTGGTGTATATGTACTGTCTGTCATCGTTTGCCTCCCTTTAACAATCCTACCTTAGTTAAAAATAACTTATTTTCATTTAACTTTCAACCGTTTTATTTAGTTTCGTTATGTTTTGTTTAGTTTCGTTAAATTTCGTTATAAATAGATCAGTTGTCTTATGTTTTTTTAAAACCTAGCATAATGAACATTAGAGGAATTAGTAGAGTTGAACTATGAAGTACCTCGTATATCTATACATAAATTGGAGGTTGAGTTAAACTAATATAAGTATAAGTGCTGATAACGGCAACTAAATTATGGAATAAGGAGAAGATCAAATGAAGACGATCGTAACCGATTTACCTACTATTGGAAAGAAGATTACAATGGTGACATCGAAAAATGAGAAAATTAATTTAATTACACATCATACGGGTAAACGAGATTTATACTTTTCACATGACGTAGATGATGACGAAGCAGATTATGCCATCGAATTATCTGCTCAAGACACACGGGAGTTAGGTGCACAATTGCTAGGTGCTAGTTATCAGCCCGGGGATACCGATCAAATGAAAATGGTTAAAGGTGCAATGGTATTAGAGTGGTACACTTTAACACAAAATAGTGTTTTAGTAGGAAAGACTTTAATGGAGTCCGATATCAGAGCGAAAACTGGCGCTATGGTAGTAGCGATAACAAGAGGAGAAAATGTCATTGTAAGTCCTTCAGCTGATGAAGTTCTAAAAACAGAAGATGTCCTAATGGTGGCTGGAAGTAGGGACAATATTTCTTCATTTGAAGATTGGATTAAAACGCAATACATTAATCCGAACAACCGAGGAGTGTGATTTAATTGTTCTCGGATTACAACATGATATTAAATAGTGGGCTTTTATTTCTCCTGCTATTCGTGGCTGGTTTTATAGGCGTTAAAGTGAAAGTGCCGAATGTAATTATTTACATATTATTGGGGATCGTTGTAGGTGGTTTGTTTACCGATTTAAAACTACTGCATGTAATGGGTGAAATAGGGATCATCTTATTATTCTTTTTACTCGGTTTAGAGTTCCCGATAAAAAGATTAGTTGGTATAGCCAAAAAGGTAGCCCCTGCAGGTGTCTTAGATGTCCTATTATGCTTAGGATTACCCATGGCTCTTTGTATGGTATTTGGTTTGGATTTACTAACGAGCTTCATTATTGGTGGTATTACATATGCGACTAGTAGTTCAATCACAGCAAAATTGTTAGAATCTAATAAGCGTATGGCGAACACTGAAAGTGAGTTTATGTTAGGCTTATTAATTTTTGAAGACTTAGTAGCACCGATAGTAGTGGCGATTTTAGTTGCTCTAACTGCAGGTATAGGATTAACTGCATTTGATTTTAGTATGATATTTGTAAAAATTATAGGTATGACTATCCTTGCAATTTTGTTAGGTGTATTCGTATTTAGTAAACTGGCTACTTTCTTTGATACTTATATGAACAGTGACGTAATGATCTTGCTTATTGTAGGACTAGCTTTAGCTTTTGGTGGTTGGGCACTGCAGTTGGGATTGTCAGAAGTATTAGGGGCATTCTTAATAGGAATTACGTTAGCAGAAGTGAAAAGACCTGAACCTATGGAGCATTTATTGTTGCCAATGAAAGACTTGCTATTACCCTTGTTTTTCTTATATTTTGGTACAACGATAGAGTTTGGTGCAATCCCAATGCTATCCTTATTAATCATCTTAATCGTGTACACAATTGTTGCAAAAGTAATAGTCGGAATAGTTGGCGGTAAATGGTATGGGTTAAATAAGAGAACGGCATTAAAGGCTGGATTGTCTTTAACAGCTAGAGGTGAGTTTTCGGTAATCATCGCTAGTTTAGCAGTTGGTGAGTATGCTCTATTTGGAGGATTATATATCTTAATCACCGCATCCATAGGTATTGTTTTGTTCCAGTTAGCGCCTAAGATTGCAAATAAAGTGTATGGTAATGAGAAAGTGAAGAAAAAAATCGCGATACCTAGTTAGTGTAAGGGGTGCGATTTCGGGAGACAATGCGTAAAAATGAAAATAACGAAGTAAATACCACTTTAAAATTATGAAGAGCACCTGAATTAGTCAGGTGCTTTTTCAAGGTGTATATAATTCCTTCTTGTGCTTTTTATTCGTTTAGTGAAAAAGTTGCAAAAGTACCTAAACCTACTCCCAAAAACAGACTTGTAACTTATTACCATCTGCATCGTAGAAATCAAAAAAATTATTAACTCCATCAATCTGAATTTCCCCGCAACTAACTCCTTTTTCTTTTAAACTTTGATATGTTTCTTTAATATTTTTAGTAAAAAAGATTGGATATGTTTGGTTAGAAGTTGAAGTCTTATCATTATCTTGCTCAATTGTTAAAGGTACTGAACTATCACCAATACTTAAAACTCGATAACTTAAACCTTGATAAACAACTTTAAAACCTAATTTCTCCTGATACCACAAACTTGATTCCTCAATGTTACGAACTTTTATACAAACTGTATCAATTCTTTCAATGAAACTCATGTTTGACACATCTCCTTTATTTAATATATTCCGTAAATAATTCTTTTTTATTATTAATAAATCGCTCTTATAGATTACTGCTTCGTTTGTTTAAGTATCCTATTCACAAAGACACTTTTTAATTGCACGTCTGTATTACCATAAATGTCTAGTACACCTCGGAGAGTCGTTAATAATTCCAATATTCTAAACAGAATTAAACTAGCAAGGGATTTACCAAATCCCTTGCTAGTAGTAATCATAGTTATGATAAAATGGCTAATGTAGTTTTTCTCCAAACTAAAAGATAGAATTCTTAAAAAAGAGATTCTTCCTTATCAGTAAACTCATATAAATACGGAAATATTACAAAACCAATGACTAAAACAATCAAACTTATAAATGCACCTATTCCAATCGAAAAATTAAAAACATTAAGAAGTAAGAAAAGGAATACGACGACAATTGGTCCAACCAAACTCGTTTGCTTGCGTTTTTTCGCAGTTACATACTGCTTGGTCCTGCACTTAGGACATTTCTTAGCACCAACAAAGAACAAAAGCTCTCTTCATTTGAATTGGTACTTACATGAACTGCATGTCGGTAATTTCAATGGAATACGCTCCTTTCCCAATCTACCTTCTAAAACCACCTTCAGAATGGATAATTTGACCGGTAACCCACTCTGCTTCATCACTTACTAGAAATTTGATTGTTTTTGCTACATCTCTCGGATCACCAATTCTTCCAAAAGGAAACATTGGGAGTAGATCTTTTTTGATCTCTTCTGTCATCCAACCTGTATCTGTTGGACCAGGGTTTATCGCGTTTACTGTAATTCCTAAAGGAGCAACCTCCGCTGAAAGAGTCAACGTAAGCGCATCAATGGCTCCTTTGGTTGTCGCATAAGCAAGTTCACCTGGCATCGGCCCTCGAAACTGACCTGATGTGATATTGACAATCCTTCCACCGGTTCCCTTTGTAAAAGCCTTGGCAAATAGACTACTTACCAAAGTCGTGGCCCGAACATTAACAAAATAATGCTTATCCAAATCTTCAGCTGTGATCGTAGAAAAATCGTTATTCGTCGAATATGCTGCATTATTAATAAGTATATCAGGTTCACCTAGCTCTTCTATAACTGTGCGAATAAGGTTTTCTGCTGCATCCCTCTGAGTTAAGTCCAATTCCATGGACGCTACCTTAACTCCTTTTAATAATAGATTTTCTTTTATTCTTTGAGGCTCATCCACTTCTACACTCCAAGGCATTTGTTGGTCATAATTTGTCCAATAGGTAAAAAAGATATGATAGCCCGCTTTAGCTAGTTCCTCGCAAATCGCTGCTCCAATACCTTTTAAACGACTTACTCCTGTGACAATTGCAATCTTTCGCATTATATATTCCTCCAGGACATCTTACTTAAGACGAAAAAATAGTTCTGTTTTCTCTCCGATTTTTTTCAAGCCACATTTCTCGTACATTTCTTTCGCCGTATCTTGCGAATCTGTAATCAGATAAGCATATTCTATGTTATCATGATATGCCTTTTCTAATAAGTGTTTAAGAACTGTAGTACCAAAGCCTTTTCGTTGATACTCTTCTAAAATATCAAAGTCCTCTAATTTAACGATATCATCGAATGGAATGTATTCTATGTTACCAACAGGCCTGTCTTCGTGGTAACAAACAAACAATTGAATCGGTTTATCAAGACTTTTATATTCAAGAGCTTTTCTAGCAATCCTTCTTTTGGCAAAATCTACGCCCATTGCTTCTTGATTTGCTAACACATCAACTTTCATCCCATCGTCCAGTACGGTATTGTTATCAGCACACAAAACAGAACAATTAGGATTTCCCTGCATTTCACTGTATTTAACTGATTCGATATACATCAGATCAAAGGTAGAAATCTCAGGTTTTACTAAAAGCTCGCTAATCGCAGTTGCATTGGCGGTGTCGTGAGTAACTACCCGAAGAAACCCCTTATTCTTTACTTCTTCCTTCTTCAGTTCGTTATTTATGTATTCAATGAGGCCATCATTCGATGGATAAAGACTAAAATTATGATTATACATATCCGGCAAATGAACATCTGTAAACACAAGTGCACTTACTTCTTCCTTAACCTCAGAGAACAGTTTTACATATTCTACTTCCATCTGAAATATCTTTTCTAGAAGTGTCATCGTTTCCACCTCTTATTCTTTCACTATGTCACTTACTTGTAACGGAGTAATCGTTCCTTGGTGAAAATATAGTTGCCATCTACCGTCAATCATCTTCCAAATTGAACTTCGAAGTGTATTGCGATCGCGAGTTTCGTCACGAACAAAGTACGTTGATAACACTACTCCATCAGCTAACAGATAGATTTCATGGTTGTAGAGCTTCATCTCTGTTAAGACTACGCCACTTTCTAGGCATTCTGCTTTATTAAAAAAGTATCCTGAACTACCGATCTCAAAAAAATCGTCTGCTAAAATTTTATCAAGAAATTCAACTGACTCTCGGTTTACAAGAGTCGTATGACTTTCCTCTAGTTGTCTTATATGTTGTTTTAACTCACTACTCATAGATATCATCCTTTACTTTGATACTTGGATAAGAATTGGGCAATCATCTGAAACTCGTGAAATACTCTTTTCTTTCCTTGCTCTGTCTCGTGCCAATTCTCTTTGTTAAGACCTCTCTTATCAACTAGTGGTAAAACGTCAAGCACCATGTCCTCTTTGGCAAACGCAGTTGCAATTAGCAAGAAACGTTTCATAAAGAAGGTTTTTCCAGCCAACAAGACTTTTTTAGCCGATGTTTCAGCTAAGTGACTCATCGCGTGTTCGATAATCTCATTGGCTGAAGCTGCCTCCCCTTCTATCGGAAGGATAATCTCTTCAGGTATTCCCATTTCACTAAGAAGCTCTTTATGATAGGCGTATTCCTCTTCACCTAAAAATTTATTAAAGACTTTAGGGATCATAATTTTTTCAAAGCCTTCTTGTTGGTACAAAGCGACGATCTGTTCGTTTAATTCCATATAATGTCCTGGATGATAAAGAACTACATCTGCATGCGTAAAAGAATATTCTCTACCTTTGAACGTATGTTCCGCGAGTAACCTAGTAAATTGTTCATTCATTACATATCCCTCTTTCTGAGAGTTTGTTTAATCCGCTTCTTCAATTAACTGTTTTCTCTGGACTTCAAGCTTCTGCAATTCTTCCTCACGCTTGTTTCGTTGCATTTGTAATCTTCTAAGTACGCTATCAACGGAGGACTTTGTTCTTTCTACTTGTCTAAGCGAATCCGTAATTTTGCCGTGAACGGTCCAGTCAACAATTAACCCATCGAAGAAATAGTCAGCAAACGTTAGGATCCCACCTACTTCAAGTTCTATATGGTCATGATTGACGACATCTCTTAGCTCTTCTTGAAAATGACGTAAGCGTGTTTGTGCTTGATGAATATAACGCTTTGACTCATCAATATGACTATGCTTAATAGCCGTTGTCATCATCCCGCCTCCAACCATATCCCATGTAGACCAGCCTTTTGCTTTGCCTAATGAAGAAAGTGCTGTAGAAAGAGCACTTGAAGTAGGATTTCCAGCCTGAATTGCTTCTTGGTACTCTTGTAACGATGCCTTCAGCTCCGCCTGCCTATCTGAAAGCTCATACAACTGTTCACTCCAGATTGATTGTTGATCGTGAATCAGACGTTCTTTTTCTACTAATAACTGCTGGTAATATTGATCAGCACTCTTATAAGGTACTAGACTCGCTTCTAATTCTGTAATCTCCTGTTCCATTTCAGCCAACGTATCTACTGCTTCTTCATATTTCAACTGAGCAGCCAAAGCTTCTTGCTGTTCTTTATCTAGTTTCTCTAACTTCTTTCCGATCAGCGTATAAAACACATTGGTAAGAGAGATCCGCTCTAGTTTCTCCACATCCTCTTGTTCTTTCAATAACTACCGTTTCAACTGATTTACTTTCTGTTTTTGGTCTTTTAGATAGCGATACGCCCTAGACAAATGCTCACTGTACTTCCGCTTTTTCCATTGAGCTTCTTTCACTTCTTCAATACGTTTATTTAAGTCTGTAAACAAATGATTCACTCCTTATTTAGTGCCTTTGTTAATGATGAAATTGCTGCTCTTACATCTTCTAAGTTCTCTGCTGTATACATCTCATTTCTTGCATGGAGTAACACGGGCCTCACAGATTCAATGGAACGTCCAAACTTGTACATCCACTCGTACCTCGGGACCATCCACGTGTGAAAATGGTGGGTAGTATCCTCATTGTAAAAATAGTAAACGTACTCAATCCCTAAAACCTCTCGTTGGGCTTTACGTATTTTGACTAGCAACCTTTGATAATCAAGTAATTCCTCATCCGTTAGCTCGTCTAGGCATTTAACATGCCGCTTCGAGGCTAAAATAACTAACCCTTGAATTGGGTAGGCAACATCTTGATGCGCATGAAAAAACTCGGTCTCAACAATGGTTCCTCCGTCTGGTTCCATTTCTCCACTTGTAATTGCACAGCTCAGACATTCGAATTCTACTGTTTCCCCATTAGCCAGCGTAGTTTTTTTCAACCATTATTCACCCAGCTTTCCTTGATAAAAGACAAGTTCATGAACTTTCGTAAAACCAACTTTTTCATAAACGTGAATGGCTGCCTGATTACTAGAGTTTACACATAACGTGATCTCCTCAATCTCCTCAAATGAAAACAGAAATGTTAATGCCTTGTTCACTAGTTTTTTCCCAATCCCTAACCCTCTTGAAGAAGGCGTAACTGCAATAAAATGAATATCTCCTCCTGAAAATTGAGGATTGGCCTCACAGTAAACATACCCGAGTAGCTCGTTCTGATCATGTGCTACAAAGACTTTATGATGATCATCTATCTTACTTAAGATTTCCTCGCTAGTTTCATAAGCATTTGGAAACGATCCATCATGTAACTCTCGAAAACTCTCATAATACTCTGGAGTGACTTCGACTATGCCCGCTTCATCTATTTGACCTTTTTTATGACAAGTTAAAATCGTATGCTCATCTTTCCGGATAGCACCAATCTTCTCCATAAATAGCTGAGAGTTCTTATTTTCTTTATTATAAAAACCAAGTACTTGCGTTAACGAGATAGGTATTTGGTTCATGATGTCGTTATACATCAACGTCGCAATCTTTTCGCAATCCTCATGGACGACAAAAGGGCCCCATAACTCGGTAACTTTTGACTCCCTGTCTATATCCATTCCAAGCACTCCTACAAGCTCATCACCTTCATAGGCTGCTACAAGTGATTGCTCCAGCGGCAAATCGGAAAAATCATGTAACAATGTATGTAAGATCTCTTCCTGATCATCGCCGCAATAACCAACATGATCTTCTCCATGATTAACTTTAGCAATAAACGAGGCAATCAATGGATAGTTATCTGGGACTTTTATTGTAATTACATTTCCCACTTTAGCTGTCTACCTCCAAGAATGTGGTAATGAATATGATAGACCTCTTGTTGCCCATGCTCACCGGTATTTGTTATAATTCTGAAACCAGTTTGGTCAATGCCCAGTTTTATCGCGACTTCCTTCATCGCCAAGTGCGTTTGAAAAATTGCTTTTTCATCTTCTTCCGTAATATCCATAATATTTTCAATATGCTTTTTCGGAATGACTAACGCGTGAACAGGTGCACTGAAATGCAATCCGTAAAAAGCCATTGCATCTTCGTTTTCATAGATAATTTCAGCTGGAGCCTCACGTTTAACAATCTTGCAAAATATACAATCCGACATAATAACCTCCAAGACTTTCATACTTATAAATCTACTTTACCACCACCAGCTATGAAAATACATATTTTTCCTAACAGTAGTTGTAATCACACATTCTCCAATTAAAACCTAACAAGGCCACTTTCATTTAAGAACTACATATCCCACTAGATAGCTCACCACGAAAAAGGTGGCTGCAACGAGAATAGACAATGGCTTTATTTGCTTAATTCCATCCCAATATGAAGTATCATCATAGAAGATCGTCAAATTCATAAAACATAGTACAATGATAGCCAGCACTACGCTTCCTAACAGCATGCTCCCTTCGACAATCTTCGTTATCCCTATTGATACTAATGGAATGAAAACTCCTAAAATAAATTCATGTAACACTCTGGAACGTTTACTTTTGTACGGTTTGTATGGCAAAAGGGGAATACCCATTTTCAGAAGGTAATAAAAAAAGACGGTAATTGCTCCGAACATAAATAGAGAGTATTCTCTTGGCAAGAGTGTAAGAATGGAACTGAAAAGAATTGAAATGTACACTACACCTACTACGAACAAAAACCAAATTCCATAAACTCCCGAGTTTTCCCTTTCTCTTCCCTTTTTCCACTTTTCGTAAATTGCAACGATCTTCTCTTCCAAGAAACATCGCCTCCCTTTTAAATTTTACCATATCCTGCCACACAAAAAAATTAAGGACTAATCCATTTTAGAATTAGTCCTTAATTTTTTTTATTGATATTTTCTAAACGCCAACGTTGCATTATGCCCGCCAAATCCTAATGAGTTGGAGAGAACTACATTAACTTCACCTGAACGTGCCTGATTTGGCACATAATCTAAATCAAGCTCTTCGTCCGGTGTTGTGTAGCCTATCGTCGCTGGAAAAATGCTGTCTCGTATCGCTAGGACAGAGAAGATTGCCTCGATTGCTCCAGCTGCACCAAGTAAATGTCCTGTCATCGATTTGGTGGAACTAATCGCTAGTTTATAGGCATGTTCACCAAACACTTCCTTAATCGCTTTTGTCTCGTATAAGTCATTATAGTGAGTACTCGTACCGTGAGCGTTAATATAATCCACTTCCTGAGGTGAGATAGATGCATCAGACATAGCCAATTTCATCGCTCGTTGACCTCCTTCTCCGTCTGGAGCTGGCGTGGTAATATGATAGGCATCGCCTGTTGCCCCGTAGCCAACTAATTCTCCGTAAATTTTAGCACCACGTGCCAACGCATGCTCTAATTCTTCCAATATAAGGATTCCCGCTCCCTCCGCAATGACAAATCCATCCCGGTTTTTATCAAACGGGCGACTAGCAGTCTTTGGATCTGGGTTCGTCGATAACGCTGTCATATTAGAGAAGCCAGCAACCGTCATCTCTGTAATCGCCGCCTCAGTTCCGCCAGTAACCATCATATCCATATCACCATTTTGAATTGTTCGAAACGCATCACCAATTGAATTTGCCCCTGAAGCACATGCTGTCACAGAACAATTATTCATTCCCTTAGCACCAAGTTCAATTGACACCCGCCCCGAAGCCATATCTGGAATAAACATAGGTATAATAAAAGGACTCACACGTTTAGGTCCTTTTTCTAGAAACTTTTTATGTTGCTCCTCAAACTCACCTAGACCACCAATACCTGATCCAATCCAAACACCAATCCTTTCAGCAGCAACATCCTCACCAATTTTCAGATTAGCGTCCTCTACTGCCATTTTACTAGCAGCTATCGCTAACTGAGTATAGCGCCCCATTCTCCGTGCTTCTTTAGGATCCATAAATTTTTCAGGAGCAAAGTCCTTCACTTCAGCAGAGACCTTTACTGTAAACTTTTCTGCGTCGACCCGTGTCAGTTGATCAATTCCAGAAACATTATTTTTTATGTTCTCCCACGTTGTTGACACATCATTTCCTAAAGGTGTTATCGCACCCATACCAGTAATAACTACTCGTTTTTTCATCTTTTATTCTCCTCTCAAAATAAATTATCGTCCCCATCGTAAGCAAATCGAACCCCAGGTTAAACCACCACCAAAGCCAACCAAAACAATAACATCACCATCATGAATTTTGCCATTTTCAATTTCTGAAAATAACGCTAATGGTATAGAGGCTGCAGAGGTATTTCCATGATTTGTTACTGTTGTTGAGACTTTGTCTTTTTCCAAACCGAGTCTGGCTCTTGCTGTATCTATAATGCGAATGTTCGCTTGGTGTGGCACAAGAAAATCGACATCCTCTGCTGTCAGTCCTGCCTTTTCAATCACTGACAAGCTCGTTTCAGGCATTTGCCGAACTGCAAACTTAAACACTTCTCTTCCATTCATTGTGACAAAATTTGTTTTATTATCGACCAATAAATGTTTTGCTCCAGTTCCATCAGCACCGATTTCAAAGGCAAGGATCCCTTTCCCCTCTGACACCTCGCTTAATATCACTGCGCCAGCTCCGTCACCGAATAACACAGACGTATTGCGGTCATTCCAATCAATAATTTTAGAAAATTTCTCACTACCAATCACTAACACATTTTTATATGTATTTGAATCAATAAACTGTTTACCCGTTACAACAGCATAAACAAATCCTGAGCAAGCTGCACTTAGATCCATCGCTGGTACGTTTGGAATACCCAACCCTTCCTGAACCATGCAGGCAACCGATGGGAAAACATAGTCAGGTGTTGCCGTTGCCACTAAGATTAAATCTATATCACTAGCATCCATATCAGCGTTTAGTAACGCATTTTTTGCCGCAACAATCGCCATATCTGAAGTATCTATATCGTCTGAAGCAATCCGTCGCTCCTCTATTCCAGTCCGAGATCTAATCCACTCATCTGTTGTCTCCATAATCTCCTCTAAATCTCGATTAGCTACAACATTTGATGGTAAACATGTCCCAATACCAACAATGCCTACGCACTTCATTTCATCACCTTAACCTTTTCACTTATGACTAGGTCATAACATCTACTATATATAATACCTTAAATAAAGTGAAAATCAAACTACTTGATATTATTAAATAAAAAGGCACAATTCGTTTGTAACGAATCGTGCCAACAATTTTATTCTACTTACTGACAATCTCCACAGTCGTCTGCATCGGTACATTTTGATAGATCCATAGAATATCAGAATTGTACATTCGAATACAGCCTTTACTAGCATAAGTTCCAATTGAGGCTGGATTATTTGTCCCATGGATACCGTATGTATAGCCTTTTGTACCAGGAACATTTAAGCCGAGCCAATGGCTTCCTAGTGGATTACGTGGATCTCCGCCAGGTATATTTTCCGGGTTAAACCAAGGTTTTTCTACTTTGTTTACAATTTTAAATGTACCTTCAGGTGTAAGCGAAGAACTTTTTCCGGTCGCAATTGGAAAACTCTTGATCACTACTCCATTTCGAAAAACGGTTAACGTATTTGTGCCTTTATTAATTTTCAGACTGTACGTCTCTTTTGGCTCTACTTTTACAATTGATAGATTTGGTATCTTGAGAACCATCCCAACTTTTACATCTGTTGCAGGATTTTTAATCCCATTATAGGATGCTAAATGTTCTTGGAATTTCCCCTGCTGGTAATATTGCATCGTAATGCTAAAGAGAGTTTCACCTTGCTTCACTTGATGAAAAGCAAGGATTGCAGGATCAGGAAGTTCTAGCTTCATCCCTGCTTTCACTTCTGTTTCTGGATTGCTGATACCATTGAAATCTGCAACTTTTCCTTGAAAACTACCACTCAGATAGTATTGCATCGTTATACTAAAAAGAGTTTCTTTTGGTTGTACTTCATGAACGGCTACTCGATTAGCAGCTGCTTGAACTGGCTTATCTTCAACCTCTGACTTTTTTTCACTCACCATAATTACTTGTTCAACCACCGGTTCTTCATCAACCACTTTCTCAATTACCGGTTCTTGTTTTTTAGGCTCTAACTTTACTTCTAAAACCTTAGCCTCTGTAACTTTCTTCTCTTCCTTTTGACTATGTACAAGCTTCTCTTCTTTTCCTTGTTCAATTTCACTACTAGGTTCCTCAATCGTCTCTACTAATATCAAAGTCTCTGGAACTGGATAATGTATTTCCTCAACGACAGGTGCATTACTCTCTTCAAGCAATTCTTCTTGCGACTGAACTGAATGCACAAAACTAGGTTTTATAAAACTTAAATAGTTACTTGAGAAAACTCCTAGACTATAAACAATACCAACCATTAATAGGATAGGTAAGAATAATCGTCTCCCGTTAGGCTTCTTCTTTCTTTTTTTCCTTGGTGTATAACCTTGCTGTGACTGATCTTGCTTTGACAACTTTTTCTCACCCTTTTATTAAAATTTCGCAAAATATATAGCAATTATTTCACATTCACCCAGAAATTTCTTCGTTTTTTGACAAAATAGGACTACAAAAAAAGAAAACACACCTTAATCTCTAGAAATAGATAGCTACCACTAGCAAAGTCACTACTTATTTCACATAACTTAATAAGGACTATGGACATGCTTTTATACACAAAAAAAATACCCCGCTACGAGGTATTTTCATATTATCCAAAACGTTTGCGATAACCGCATTTTCTACACAATTCTTCTACCGCTTCTCTTCTAGAGAACCCATCATAAAGTTTATTGGCACGGTCACCTTCAACGATATCCGAAAAAGAAGTTTCATACACATTACCAAGGTTAATGACTCCTTCTCCATCAAGACAACAAGGTACAACGGTCCCGTTCGTTAAGATCGCTGCCTGACTACGAAGGCCGTGACAGAAGCCTTTGCCTTCGTCTTCCTCTTCATGAAGAGCTGGCCATTTGAACTCATAATCTTGATTTATATAGATTCGGTCAGCAATTTTTAAACCACTACCAGGAGTTACTCTTTCCTCGATCTGATAGTCTAGGTTAAACTCTTCCTCTATAATTGCTAGGGCCTCACGGTTTCTACTTCTCTCTAAATTCGTTGCATTGTCTTGATCTAAATTCCATAACCGAAGTGAGACAATCATATTGCTACTATCAACAGCTTCTCTTGCAAAACCTAGAACAGTAGTAATGTATTCCAATCGATTTGTAGAGCCTGGGTGACCATCAAAGCTATGCAAGGAGAAATTCATCTGACGAATAGCTGGCTTTCCAAAAATCTTGTGCTTCGCTTTTTTCAATAGGGTCCCATTTGTCGTAATGTTGACTTTAAAACCTTTTTCATGGCTTATATCTAACAGCTGGTCAATTTTGGGGTGTAACAGTGGTTCACCTTTTACATGTAAGTAGATATATTTAGTATGAGGCTTTATTTGATCTAAAATAGTAGTGAATTGTTCAATAGAAATAAACTGTTTCGCACGTTCTGTCGGTGGGCAAAAACTACAGGCCAAATTACATATGCTTGTAATCTCTACATAAACCTTTTTAAAAGTTTTCATTAGGGATATATTCTCCTTGAAAATTATTTCATACTTATGAATAATACCCTATTCCCACCAGAAATTGAAGTGATAACTATTGGTAGCCTAGTAATATCCACTGAAGCGACCCACTTTTATTTCATGGCCTGATCTAATTAGTCGTTACAAAATAAAAAAGGTATCAAAAAACGCATGGAAATTTCCATGCGTCTACAAAAATTAATAATATGGTGAAATTAATACATACACAAGGACTCCAGTAAAAGCAACGTACAACCATAAAGGCATTGTCCAACGCGCGATTTTACGATGCTTTTCATCCTGTCGATTTAGTCCCCGGGCTAATGTTACAAGCGCTAAAGGAACAATCGCAGCAGCTAAAACAATATGTGTAATTAAAATAAAGTAGTAAAACGACTTTATCATACCTTCCCCACCAAAAGTCGTCGCTTCCGATAATGCATGGTGGCCAACGTACGTGACCAAAAACAATGCAGTCGTAGTAAACGCAGCATAGATAAACTTACTATGAAGCGAGATGTTCTTTTTCTTAATCGCCCATAATGCTCCAACTAAAAATAAAAAAGTAAAAGAATTTAGAATTGCATTAATTAACGGTAAAATCTTCACGTCAAAACCAGGATCAATATCTAGTCTTGGCATACCAGACAAAACAACAACTAGTCCATTAATAATAATCGTTAAAATAATAATCGCTGGTGTATAATTTCGTACTTTTCTTTCCACAGCATGTCCTCCATTCGTTCATGTACGTTTCGATCATACTATTTGTTTCACTAAAAAATCAAATGATATACCACTAAATTCGACAACATTATTAGTCTGAATAAGACAAAGATAGTCAAAGGTTTCGACAAGGTTGTAAAAGAATTTATATAGAGACACTAGAATAGACACAAAGGAGTTTTGCAAAATGAGAACTGAACGTAGAAATGATTGGAAAACACATTGGAAGAAGTACAAGCACCTTTATAAAGGAAATCGAATCGAAAGACGAAATAAATGGCGTATTAAATGGGAAAATCGTTATAAAGCAAGTTAACCTACCATCCCTTTGGATGATAAATATGATGAGAGAAGAGGCTGGCTCAAAAGGTCATTGAAAAATGACTTTTAGGTCAGCCTCTTCTTGTTTATTAATAAATTTTTTAATTTCTAGACTTCTATTTCATTTTAGTAATTATGGCCAGCACACATATTTTTGAAAGGCCTCTTAAAGAAATCAATGAAACTTTCAATTAGGCTTGATTAGTCCCAAAACAGGTACTACTACAATTTTCCGCTGTCTATACTTCTTAATTCCATTAGAACCTTTCTTCTCGTCCTCCCAACCATTAGGGCTCATAGAACACTTCTATGGTACCTTTCTTCGCGTTCCCCCAACCGTTAGGGCTCATAGAACACCTCTATGGAACCTTTTTTCGCGTTCTCCTAACCGTCAGGGCTCACAGAACACTTCTATGGTACCTTTCTTCGCGTCCTCTCAACCAGTAGGGCTCATAGAACACTTCTATGGTACCTTTCTTCGTGTCCTCTCAACCAGTAGGGCTCATAGAACACTTCTATGGTACCTTTCTTCTCTCTCTCACACCCGTTAGGGCTCATAGTGGAACCCACCACATATCTCAGATTTGGAATCGGTTGATTGTTCGAAAATCGGGTTTTGATTACCTGAGTGCCACATAAAATATTTGTTATATCCATAGGTAGAACTAGTTGTCCAGAAGCGCTAAAATTAAACCCATAAGAGATCGTCCCTATCGGTTGTTTTGTTGTGGTGACTTAACTATACCTATACCAAAAAAGGACGAATTCTTATTCTTTTAATGCTCAAAAAAGAGTGTCCATAAGCTATGGCTTTTGGGACACCCTCTTTTCTTCATTACTTCTCTAATTCATCAATCTTTATATTTTCAACCTCTGAATCCATCGGTACGTACCCATACCCAGTTTCACTGATTTCAATATTATGTGGATCCTTTTTAATCTCTTCGTTTTTCTCAGTTTGTGTTTTTTTGTCCATTTTCACACCTCAATTATGTTTATCAATTACATTATTCCTTTAAGAATATTTCTTATTCTTTAGTTAAGTTGTCACGATTTTCTAAAAAATTGAATAATCTGTCCTAGGAGAGTTATTCCGTCTCAATAGGAGGTGATTTATTTGCCAAAATTTCGAAGAAAACCGCTTGTTGTTGAAGCAGTCAAAATTACAAGCCCTATTACCATAGATACTGCTGAAGGGAAAATGACTGGTAAAACAGGAGACTACCTCATTACCCAGGCCGATGGCGCTCAATATCCCTGTAACTCAGAAACCTTTGAACAAATGTATGAGCCCGTGAAATCCTATAATGATGCTAAGAAGTATATGTATCGGATTCTTAGAAAACTAAAAAGAAAATTAATTACCGGGTCATAGCAAAACCCCCTGAAGATTTTTTCTTCAGGGGGTTTTGATGACTATGACTTAGAAAGCGGAAGCTCAATGATGAACTTCGTCCCAACATTTACTTCACTCTCTACTTTTACAGTCCCTTTATGATCAGCAACAATCTTAAAACAAACCATTAAGCCCAAACCGTTCCCTGATTCTTTTGTAGAGAAGAACGGTTCGCCTAGTTTTTCTAGCTTTTCTTTTGGAATTCCGACTCCTTGATCTTGAAATTCAATTACAACATAATTATCTTTTCGTTTTGAACGAATTGTTAGTTCACCGCCATTTGGCATTGCTTCTATGGCGTTTTTAATTAGGTTTAAGAATACCTGCTTTAATTGGTTTTCATCACATTGAACGATTAGTTCATCTAGTTCGAGATCAGTATGAATACTTACTTTTTTAAATTTGGCCTCTGTTTTTAAGAACGTAATTGTTTGAGTAAGAACGGCGTTTATATTTTTACTATTAAATTTTAATACTTTCGGTTTCGCTAAAAGCATAAACTCGCTAACAATAAAATCAATACGCTCTATCTCATCTAAAAGGATATCAAAATACTGTTGCTTTTCTTCCTCTGAAGTTTCATCCTTTAAAAATTCCGTATATCCTCTTAATGATGTTAGTGGGTTACGGATTTCATGGGCAACCCCAGCAGCTAACTCTCCAATAAGTGCAAGCTTTTCTGAACGTAAGATCATCTCTTCGACTTTCTTCCTGTCTGTAATGTCTTTACGAATAGCAACATATTGGTATGGCTTTCCTTTTTCATTTAAAAAAGGAACAATCGTAGTGTCTACCCAATACTCTTTACCTTCTTTTGTAAGGTTTTTAATTTCACCTTTCCAAATTTGGCCAGCTCCAATTTTTTTCCACATTTCTTTAAAGAAAGTTTTTGGATGGTGACTTGAATTTAAAAGTCGGTGATCTTGACCGATCAGTTCATCACGATTGTATTTAGAAATTTCACAAAATGTATCGTTAACGTACGTAATAATTCCTTTTTCATCTGTAATAGCTAAGATGGAAGATGCATCTAATGCATGTTTTATGTCAGCCAGTTCTTTATTAGAACTAGCTAGTGCTTTTAACGTGTTTTTAAGATTTTCTTCTGTTGCCTTACGGTCAGTGATATCTATTCGAATAGAAATATATTGGTATGGTTTTCCTTGATCATCTAAGAACGGAACAATCGTCGTATGAACCCAATAATACGACCCATCTTTCGCTTTGTTCCTTATTTCACCGGTCCAAACCACTCCTGATCGTATCGTTCTATACATATCAACAAAAAATTGTTTTGGATGGTATCCAGAATTAAGTATTCTATGATCCTGACCTAACAATTCTTCACGCTCATATTTAGAAATGGTACAAAATTTATCATTCACATAAATAATTTTGCCATGTTGGTCTGTAATCCCAATAATCGTCGTTGCATCTAAAGCATACTTAATATCCGTGGCAAAACTATTAAGAGAATTTCTCGTTTCCATTTAGTTACCTCACTTCCTATATACTACGCTACTTCTATTATGCAATTCAAAAAACCATATGTCCATAGGGTTTTCGAAACTTGTGGCAGATTTATGACATTTTTTCTATACCTTTACCATACGAAAAAATTCCTGTCTAATGCAACAGGAATTTTCTTCATCTTTCTAATTTGTTTCTTGTAAACTGCTTGTGTCCACGTTGGCTAAAATTTTCTCAATATCAATAATCGAAATAATTCGATCTTCAAGTAAGGCAACGCCTTCTAAATAATTTTGTGAACTGCTTGTCCCGTATAGATTAACAGGTTTAATTAACTCCGAGTCAAATGTAATAATCTCATTTGTGCTTTCTACTAACAAAGCCAATGTTGCCTGTTCTGTTTCTAACAAAATATATCTAGAATTCTGATCTACTTTACTACCCTCATTATAGAGAAGTCTTGTACAATCAATGATTGGCACGATTTGACCACGGACATTCACAAGACCTACCATATAATCAGGCATTTGTGGAGTTGGGGTCGTTTCTGAAACCTTCTCAATAGAAACAATATTTTTAATATCTATCCCATAAGTGCTACTACCGATCGTAAATAAAACATAGTTGGTATTCATTAACAATCATCCTTTCGCTAGACGGTACCTTAGTGGTTCTTCATAATTGGAGACGAACTACATCTTCTAATAATAAGATCTACTTACTAGTCTAATAGTAATAGTATACCAGATTATTATTATTAAAAGAAAACTGGTTTTAAACACATAAGGACGTAACGAAATTGTCACGTCCAAAGAGTTTTTCGTCTGAGAATTATTTCTTACAATTTAAATTTCCCAATAATTGCTTGTAATTCATGTGCCATTTTTGAAAGGGCTTGAGCTGAAGCAGTTACTTCCTGCATAGATGCCAACTGTTCCTCGGCACTAGCTGCAACGATTTGAGTGTGAGCAGCAGTACCTCTAGTTACTGATGTGATGGTAGAAACCCTCGAAGAAACTTCCTCGGCACTAGCAGAAATTTGTTCTGCCGTAGCTGCCATGCTATATACCCGTTCTCCCATTTCTTCCATCGATTGTAAAATTAATTTAAAGCTACCTTCTGTTTTTCCAACGATATCTAAACCATCTTTTACTTCGCGCTTCACTTGTTCCATTGATGCATTTGAGTGAACCATATCTTTTTGAATTTCATTAATTAACTCTGAAATTTGTGTAGAAGAAGTTTGGGATTGCTCTGCTAATTTTCGAACTTCATCAGCTACAACCGCAAAACCTTTTCCATGCTCCCCAGCTCTAGCAGCTTCAATTGCCGCATTAAGGGCAAGAAGATTTGTTTGATTAGCGATATCTGTAATCACTTTCGAAATGTCACCAATCTGCTGAGAACGTTTTTCTAAAAGTTTGATAACTTCACTACTTTCAGTTACTGAAACGTTTATATCATTAATTTGTTGCACAGTTTGCTTGACGTAAACATCACCTTGTTTCGCTCGTTCACTTGTTTTTGTACTATTCTCAGCGATTTCTGAAGAATTTTCAGCTATATTATTAATACCTTGTGAGACTTCTTCTAATGCTCTACCACTTTCTTCAACATTAGCTGATTGTTGATCTGTCCCATCTGCCACTTGTTGCATAGCTTCAGTAATCTGTTCAGTAGCTCTACTTGTTTGCTCTGCTCCTGAATTTAACTGCTCTGCAGAAACGGCTACAAGCACAGAAGTTTCTTTAACCTTCTGGATCATTGCTCCAAGATTTTCTCTCATACGGTTATAACTCGCTGATAAGTAACTTAACTCATCACCTGCTGTATCTACAACTTCAGTTGTGAAATCCCCGTCACCGGCTTTCTCTAATGCTTCTGAAAGTTTTCGTAAACGTTTCTTTAAGCGGTTGGTAAACCAAACGACAATTAAAACACCTATAATAGTGATGATGATGATTGTTATAGAAAAAGTTACGGTAATTGAAGACATAATTTTCGAGATCACTTCTTCAGAAGCACCTACATAGAATATCCCAACAGTTTCGCCATTTACATTTAACAATGGCATGTAAGCAGTCTGATAACGATGTCCAGCTACTTCCGCTTCACCGTAGTAGTTTCTACCCTCGTTTAAGACGACATTTGCAACCTGAGCTGATAGTTGTGTACCTATGGCTCGCTCGCCGTTTAGAATAACGTTCGTAGCTATACGTGTATCACCCAGGAAAATGGTTACCGTGTCTCCCGTGTCCGCAGCGATCGCATCAACAATTTCAAAGTTTTCATTCATAAGAGTTTGACCCTTATATAACTTGTCATCTACTACGTTCCAATCACCAGGGTATTTATAATCAATATATCGATAGGCTAAATTTAGATCTCCCTTTGCTTTTTCAGTGGCCAAGTCTTTAATTCCCTTTGGTACCTCTGTTACAGTCACAAAAGCAATACTAACTGACATAAAAAGTATAATTGCTAATACAATTAGATTTATTTTCGTCCCTAGCTTTAGTTTCATAGTTTTACCCCTCTCGTTGCTCACGCTACTTTTTACTAGTCAACAATTGACTCATCAACCTCACATTTTAATAGAGAGATAAGTTGTACAATCTTATATTGATATTGACATGCTTGTCTAGTTTTTTAGACAAAAAAATCAAATTTTCAACAAAAAACACCACGTGATTTTTTGTTCAATGATACAAATAATACCATCTCAGAAAATCCCGCAACTTGTTGTGTTGTTTTGAGAATTTATTTAAGTTTAAACTTTGAAACAACAGTTTGTAAGTCTTCAGCTAATTTCGAAAGCGTTGATGCAGAAGCAGCAACTTCTTCCATAGTAGCTAGTTGTTCTTCTGTCGCTGCGGAGCTTTCTTGGCTGGCTACAACACTCTTTTCAGAAATATCTTGAACAAGTTCAATTGAACTAGAGATTTGTTCACTTAGGGCAGCCATTTCCTGAACAGATGCAGAGACTTCCTTGACCATATCGTTTACAGTAATAATAGAAGTAGAAATTTCTGCAAAAGCTTCATTTGCTTCTCTTGTATCCTCTAGGCCTTCTGTTACTTGAATGCTACCGGTTTTCATTGCTTCTACCGCTTGTTTCGTTTCTACTTGAATCGTTCCTATCATTTCTGTAATCTGATCTGCTGACCGTTTCGACTGTTCCGCTAACTTTCGCACTTCATCTGCAACGACGGCAAATCCTTTTCCCTGATCACCAGCTCGAGCCGCCTCAATCGCTGCATTTAAAGCCAATAAATTAGTTTGGTCAGCAATACTCGTGATTATTTCTACGATACTTGTAATCTCGCTCGAACGTTTTTCTAGTGAGTCTATATGCGTTGCGGCATTCTCTACCGAACGATGAATTTCGTTCATCTGCCCTACAACATTTTGAATAGATGCACTTCCTTTTTGGGTTAACGTTGTCGTTTTGTCCGTTTCTTGAAGCATTTCTTCACTACTACCAGCTATTTGATGAATACCCGTTGTCATTTCACCAATTGATGTCGTTACTTGTGTAAATTGTTGTAACTGTTGTTCAGTTCCTTCAGTTCCTTTTTGAGTAACGCTAGCAACCTGTTCTGCTGCTAATGTACTCTGTTCAGCACTAGCTGCTAGTTGTTCACTACTACTTGAAACTTGATGTGAGGAGTCATGAACTTGTCCAATTAAACTTTTAAGCTCAATCGCCATTTGATTAATTGAACCAATAAGAGAACCAATTTCATCTTTATTCTTAACTTTTATTTCATCAATTGTTAAATCTCCACTAGCTATTCGTTCTACAGCAGTAGCTGCTAAACTTACAGGTTTTGAAATCATCCGGCTAATGACAATCGTTACTATAATTGATAAAATAATCGCTAAAACGCTAAAGAGTAATATATTCATTTGAGTTTGCTGTGAGCTTTTCGTTGTTGCTTCTCTCTGATTAGCTAACTCTGCTTCTAATAAATTTATGACCTGCGCTGTACTTATTGTCAACTGCTCAGTAATCGGACCTACTACGGATGTCATCATATTAATCGCTGCTACTTCATTATTACTTTTCTTATACTGAATTTGTTGCCTTGCTACGACATGATAATCAGAAGCAATTCTTTCAAACTCTTTAAATTTCTCAATCACCTCAGGACGAATTAATAGTTCATCAAGTTGTTCTACATAGTTTCCAAATAGATTTAATGAACTTTCGAAATTTTCAACGTTTGTATTATCTCCAGACAGCATGTAGGCACGAATTGAAGAAATTTGTTTCCAAAGTTCAGTTTCCGCCTCTCTAATCAATTCTACCTTTCTTATTTCGTTGTCAATTAAGTAAGAATATGTATCGTTGACATTATCAATCTGATAAAATGCAATGCCTGACACTATACATAAAAATATAATGACACTAAAAAATCCAGCAAACAATTTTCTCGAAACTGTGAATTTCATTCCGTTTCCTCTTTCTTTTTAGCATTTTTTCTAATTTTAAAAATCTCCCTGTTACTTCGGTTTCTTATGTTCCTAAAACAACATTGTATTTCCTAAAAACATTTATAGATAATTATTGTAACGTACTACTTCCTTCAAAAATATAGCCCTGTATTCCTATTTGTTTTCTATAAAGGTTTACACTAGTTCTATCTCCTATCATTTTTTTAACCCTATTTCTATGCAGATAGAATAATAATGATATTCAAAGTGGGAAAACAGAAGAAAAGACGTAACCTCATGGGTCACGTCTTTATGTTTACTGATTATAGCTTGGAAAATCTACTTCATGAATGTGGCCCGGCTCTTGCCGCTTCGTTATTTCTTCTAATGCAGCCAGTAAGACCTTCATTTGTGTATTTTTATCATGAGGTTTCCCTAGCGAATGTCCAAATTTAAAGCCAATTGGATGAATCGCTCTTGGTGGTCTCATTAAACTAGATTGCTCCACATCAAGTGTAATTAATGAAGTTGGAATTCCTTGTGCTTCAATTCCACGTTGCACTGTAACTACAGTGCGGTGACAAAGTGGTCAGCCAGCTGTAAGCAAGACAGCATCGGCTTTGGAACGTACCACTTCTTTTACAAGAGCTGGAATCGTTTCTTTATTAATCTTATTTAGTCGCATCGAGTAACCCATCATAGTTAAATGCTTCTCTGCTACTCCACCAAGATCACCATCGTCTACTAGTTCTCTAAGGCGATCAATCGGAAAGACACAATTAATGTCCTCCTTAGGAAAGTCCGTATTGTAATGATCTTTCGGCGCAGAGTGAGTTACCGTTAACTCCTTTGGGTCAACGTCTCCAGGAATAATCCGAAATGTTGCATCGCCCTCGGCCGGATCTGTATTATAAGGTTCTTGATCCTTTAAGTGAACACCAGAGGTCGAAACGATCATGATCGTCATTTCATGAAGTGGTTTGTCATTAGGTGTATATGGTATCGCTTTTCTTGAGAGTTCCATACAAGCCTCCTTACTTCTGTATTACAGCTTGCGTAATATATCAAACAATTCTTCATTGTCTGGTTGTTCTCCAATTGGATGAACATCAATAAATTGAATAATTCCTTCTTTATCAATGATCATTAACGCACGTTCAGATGCACCATAAGCTGGTTCCTCTGGATTGGTACGAAGTACACCATATGTTTCAGATACTTCACCATGTGGATAAAAATCGGCACATAATGGATATGATAATCCACCAATCGATTTTGCCCACGCATTGTGACTATGGACACTATCTACGCTAATACCCAAGACCTGGGTATCAAAGTCTTCAAAGCGAGGAAGATCATCCTCGTATGAAGGCATTTGAGCGCCTCAAACTGGAGTCCAATCTAGGGGGTAAAAGCATATAAATACATTTTTGTCACCGCGGTAATCACTTAATGAAACTTTACGATCACCGTGAGCTAGTAATGTGAAGTCTGGCGCTTGATCGCCAACTTTCAACGTTTTCGTTTCAGTAGCTCCTTTAGGCATAGCAATTTCTCCCTTCAAAGTTTATTGAATAACACTTCTATTATCGCCATTATTACTAGGAATAATCTTATAAATAGAAAAAAGCATGGAAACTTTCCATGCTACTTTTGCCGCTATTTTTATTCTGTTTTGCGAGCATTAGTCATTTGTTGCCAAACAGATCCAGCTGCTTCTTCACCACTCTCAATACGCTTAATTGCCATTTTTATTTGCAGACTAACTTCAAATTCTTGATCTTCTTCCGCTTCTTTTAAAGCTGGTAGCGCACTCTCATCTCCCACTTCATATAAATACATCGCGGCTCTCCAACGTACGAGTTTGTTTTTATCTTTTAATGCATCAATCATCGCAGGTATTGCTTTTGGATTCCCAATATCGGACAAGCAATCGCCTGCTGTTCGTCTGACAGTTACTGCGCGGTCTTTGAGAGCTTCATATATATACGGAAGAACTGATTCGTCTTCAATCATTCCTAAGTAAACAACCGCCTGACGTCGGATTGAGGTATTTTCGTCTTTCAACGCAGTTGCCAGTATTGGTATATCTTTTTCTTTTGGGTTCACCACTTTTTCTAACGCAGCATAGCGAACTTTCCAATCATCACTTTTAAACGCATCAACTAATTCTTCTGAAGATATTTGCTTCCTAATTGGGCGCTCTTCCACTTGTTTAAACGCGGCCTCTACTAGCTCGTTTAATCGATCCTGATCATATGCTGCAGATAGCTCTGCAACTACCTCTTCTGCCACTTCTTCAGGATTACCATAACGAACTCCATATTCTTTCCACTGACGTTCTTTTACTAGGTTTTCTGCCGCACTCTGTGCTTTAAGTATTGCCTCTTTAAAACGATCCGGCAATCCAAATCGTTTCTCCTCATCTCCTTCTTCAATTTTTATTTGAATTGGGATACCACGGAACATATGAACAAAAACCTTTAATTCTCCGAATGAATCGGTCGGAGCACTTTGCTCAGTTTGAACTTCTTCAACTTTTTCACCAAAAGCTTCCCGGACTTGTGGCAATATTACTTTCCAATCCATTTTAGGATGTCGTTCTAAGGCAATAAAATTTGTTACCTGATACACACCTGTTACCCCTTCAATTTCAAGTAATACCTGTAAATGGTGTGGTGCTTGATCTTTATCAGCTTTTTTAAAATTATAAGATTGATTATTAGGTAAATGTGTATCAAGATTAATTTTCATAGAATTTGGACTAGGCGTAGGTTCAATTGAGATTAATTTCATAATAACTCTCCTTTAAAAATATTGTTATGTATGATCCTAACATAATAAAAACCGAACCTCCAATCATCTGCTTGTTCTTATCGGAGTATATTATTTCAGAATTCTCATTCTTTCATTCTTGTTTTAGAACTTCCATACTTCCATAAATAAAAGACTAAACCATTAAGCTTAGTCTTCTAACACACTATTGTTTACTTTTATTTAACAAAAATTGAAGTACTTTTTTATCAATTTTCCCTTTTGGCTGTTGTCTTTCTTCAAAATTTTCCGTCAAAATAAACTGATTGAGTCCCTCAACAAAATCATCAGCTCGACATGCATCCTCTTTTAGGTAACCTAACGTCTGTAAAGCGTTACTTATATCTACTAATGTATCTTCATCAATATCAATGACATCTTCTTCTGTTGGCTTACTGAAATACAATTGTTGTAACTCATAAATTCGGATTAGTTCTTTAATTGGGTCTGGGTGATCATCAACTCGTAAGTCGATAGAACGATCATTGTAGCCACCATACCCGCCCTCTTCTTTGACAATTAGTAGTGCAGCTGACTGTTTGCCCCGAAAATCTCCTCCAGCCTCTTGTGCAGCATCTAAGGCTGCTAAAAGTCGCTCAGCCAGAGTGCCTGTTGTTTCTTCAAATGTAGAAGCCATTGCTTTAACTGTAGCTTCACTTACCAAGATGTTCCCCTGAGCAGCAAAATGCTTTCCAGCAATGCCTCCAGCCCAGTCAAAACATTTTTCACCAGTAAATGTTGCAGCATTACCTTTTCCATCGACAATACCAACTTGGCGTAGTGAACGATCTTCATCATCACTCGTTAGGATATCAATCGTTTCTTGTGCAGATTTTCCTGCAGCCATTAGTTCTAGACCTCTTGGACCGTAGGTAGTGTTGGCATAAGATTGTGTGGCAACTGCTCCTACACCTGCTTTGGCCCATGGAACAACTGCCCCCACTCCTAAGAATTTAGACTGAACTGCAATGCCTAGCTCTTCTGTTTTTGGATCAAAACCTACAATTGAAAACGTTGCGACAAGATCTTTTTGTTTCATATCTGCTCACTCCTGCTTCTTTTTTAATTTTTCAATGCCAGCCTTACAAACACCATAGGGTAACCAACTACAGTCCTTACATAAATAATCTAAATCATCAGGTTGAACCTTATTTACAGTCAATTCGATTAGTTCGCTCTTACGATACAATTTATCTTTCTCAAGTTCTAAATGGTCTATCACCTTTTGGTCCATTGTCTTCACATGGTTATCAGAACCTTCACTAGCAATACAAATCGTTCCTCCATTATGCGGACAAGCTGTGCAAGCATCATCCAAAGTCGCAACGACTCTAATAGGAAAATCCTTCTCATCATCCCTTATATCTTCAACAATTGAACCCATTTTCAAAACAAACTCGGGGCTATACCCCATTCCTTGAAAGCCATGAACACACAATAAATGGTGTCCGCGTAACGTCCGCTCCATATTTCCTCCTCATTACTCTATAAAACTTCTATTAGATTATTACTTTATAGTTCGTTGCTATTATAAAAAATCCTTCTTATTTTTCCGAAACTTAAGAAAGCTTAGGATTTGCTCCTAAGCTTTCTTAAATTTATAAAGACTATATATTAATGAAGTTTCTATTACTTACTGTTTTTAAAATTATTTTTAGCCATTTGGATCATTTCCTTGACCATACTACCACCAATTTGACCACCAACATGACCAGCCTCTTTAGAAGTTAATGTACCGTTATACCCCTTTTTTAGTGGAACATTCAATTCTCTTGCTACCTCAAATTTAACGTCATCAGGTGAGTTAGGATCAACGGCGTACCCTTTCTTCGCCATGACCTCGCCTTTAAGCTGGGTTACTCCTTGTGCAGCTTCAGGAACAAGAAGTTTTCGTCTTCTTTTGGCCATTATTCCACCTCTTCAAAATCAGTATAGAAAACTGGATTTATTAAAGACGAAGTAGTAAAGTCAAGTTCCTCAATATCATGTCCGTTGGCATAAATCTTAATTTCCTGTTCAATTTTATGAAGATCGTCTTCAATAAGATGAGGTGACTGATTACTGCTATTTACTTCTTCAAGTTGACTTTTAAGCATTTTGCGAGTTTCTGTTAAAACGTATAATCGTTCTAATTTTTCAAAGTAAGTCAAAGATTGCTGTTCCATTGGTAACCTCCAAGGCTTTTATTTTTAGTTTGTACCAATGTGTCACACTTATTCTAGCCAAGATCTCAAATAGTGGGAACTTTCTTTCTTTTCGTTCACAGCAATTCTATTCTACTTTAAAAACTGGTTTGCAAAATAACTTGGGTTTAAATACTCACCAGTTGCATTTTTGATTTTATCATTCCAGTGTAATGAGGCCCCATACTTAAAAAAGTTTTCTATTAAATACTCCCCTACTTTTGGAGTAAATAAGTCAGAAGAGATATGGTGGGCGATATGATGGTGAAGTTGGGATGCGGTTAACTCTCCTAGTAGATAGTCTTGATAGGATACTGGAGCTAAGGAAAAATGCATTTTGGAAGCCCAATCTGGAGCATTTGTATTTTCAGGTGGTGTTACATATTGAATTTCTTTTACAAGTTTCCACCATAGTTTATTTAAATCCTGATCAGGATTTTCATACATTGCTTTTTCAAAAAACGTGAATGTGATCATCCATCTCGCTGAAACTAACATTTGCCGTTGGAGCATTTTTTTAGTTGCTAAAGACTCTTCCTTCATCTCGTTGCCTTCTATTTCTAAAAAACGATCTTGCCATTCTAAAGTTTTATTCATCCGTCCAAAAAACAAAGCAATTGCTTCTGTTGTCAGAGAATGTGAATGAAAACGCAAAATGAAAGGTAGGTCTTTATCAATGTATTTAAAATAAGCAGCATGTCCAAATTCGTGTAAGAGAGCCGTTACCCAAAACATGCTTTCATCAAGGTTAACTAAAACCCTTATATCGCCTTTCCGGTCAACATTTGTACAAAAACCAAATGGATTTTTATCCTGCCTAGGGTACAAGTCACTTCTTTTGAGGATATCTCCAATATCTAGGCCCATTGATTTAAAGGTTTCAGAAACGAGCTTCTCTAGATCTTTATTTTTGTAGACCTTGTCCAAGTCTATACCACCTACAGTAGGTGCTTCTTGAAAAAATGGGTCAACATAATGCCAAGGGCGAATATCTTTTTTAGCAATACCTAACTTAGTAGCACGCTCTTCATCTATTTCATCTTTTATTAAACGAAAAGGCTCATCCGATAATTTCCTTAATTCGTCAAAAATTTGAATGACCGTATTCATATCAAGTTCTTGAGTTGATAGACTCATTTGAAAGAAGTTATCAAATCCTAATGCTTTTGCATCTTTATTCCTTTTTTGTACTAATTTCAAAAGAGTACGTTCTATTTTCTTACCCACTTGTTTACTAGCAAGCCACGCTTCTTTTCTACTTTCTTCTTGGTCACTATTCCGAAGAATATCTAATAACTCGTTATTTGTTACTTTTTGACCGAACAACAATGGTCTATAAGTATTAAATACCTGAGAAATTTCTTTTTCTAGTTCAAGAGTTTCACTACGAACACTGTCTTCTAGTTGGTTTCTTACCATTTTATTATACAGATCTTCAATCTGGCGCCTTTGAATAGACGTAAGATCGTTATTATCTCTAAAAGATAATAGTGTCTCGAATGTGTCGGAGTTTGAGAAGTTCGCAAAGTAACTTTTAAGCGCTTCTTCATGCTTATCTGCCCATTCTTTATTCCCAGTTGTTGCTGACAACCAATTATTTAATAATACAGGTTTATATAACGCTTCCATTGATCTGTTTTGTTCTAATAAGAATTCTTCTATTTTCTGATTTATCATGAAAGAAGTTCCTCCTCTATTCTAAAAGTTCCCTTTCTTTTTAAACGCTTACATTAGGAAGCAAGCTAATTTTAACATAAAAAAACTACTAAAATAAAAAAAAATAAACCCATAACTAATAAGTTATGGGTTTATTTTACAATTAAGATGCGGGTGGAGGGACTCGAACCCCCACGTCAAAGACACTAGATCCTAAGTCTAGCGCGTCTGCCAATTCCGCCACACCCGCGTATAATGATTGTTATTTTGCTGTGCAAAAAACTTAGTTATTTTGCTTCGCAAAAAACTTTGGTGAGCCATGAAGGATTCGAACCTTCGACCCTCTGATTAAAAGTCAGATGCTCTACCAACTGAGCTAATGGCTCGTACAAATGGTGCCGGCCAGAGGACTTGAACCCCCAACCTACTGATTACAAGTCAGTTGCTCTACCAATTGAGCTAGGCCGGCATATTATGGGAAGTTATTTTTGCTTCACTTTGTTGCGCAAAAAAACTTTGGTGGAGGATGACGGGATCGAACCGCCGACCCCCTGCTTGTAAGGCAGGTGCTCTCCCAGCTGAGCTAATCCTCCGAAGTAGTGATGAAGATAATTCATAGAAGACCCTGTTTCTTCCTCTACTAGTAAATCAATGGTGTGGATTCGTCGAAACAACTCGTAGTATTCCAGTGATGCTACGCTCGTCGCTGAGCTAATCCTCCGAAGTATTACATCATTTTGGTGACCCGTACGGGATTCGAACCCGTGTTACCGCCGTGAAAGGGCGGTGTCTTAACCGCTTGACCAACGGGCCATCTAAACCTATTATGGTGGGCCTAAGTGGACTCGAACCACCGACCTCACGCTTATCAGGCGTGCGCTCTAACCAGCTGAGCTATAGGCCCATAATAGAGAGCGGGTGATGAGAATCGAACTCACAACATCAGCTTGGAAGGCTGAGGTTTTACCACTAAACTACACCCGCATATTTATAATGAGTTATACTAAAATTAAACGCCTTCTGTCATGCCTCTTCCTCTTCTTGATTGTTCGAAGAAGTATATCCGTCGAGGCAACTCGTAGCTTTTCAAGATGTAACACTCGTGGCTGAGGTTTTACCACTAAACTACACCCGCATATTTATAATAAGTTATGCAACTAGTAAGAGCTTGATGGTCGGGAAGACAGGATTTGAACCTGCGACCCCCTGGTCCCAAACCAGGTGCTCTACCAAGCTGAGCCACTTCCCGAGAGTGCGCCCTGAGAGATTCGAACTCCCGACCTTTTGATTCGTAGTCAAACACTCTATCCAGCTGAGCTAAGGGCGCATGTAATTTTAAAGTACCGAGGGCCGGACTTGAACCGGCACGATAGTCACCTACCGCAGGATTTTAAGTCCTGTGTGTCTGCCAATTCCACCACCCCGGCATAACGGAAAGACTTGCTTATATTATTTAAGTTGGAGCGGAAGACGAGGTTCGAACTCGCGACCCCCACCTTGGCAAGGTGGTGTTCTACCACTGAACTACTTCCGCACAAAAATGGCTGGGCTATCTGGATTCGAACCAGAGAATGACGGAGTCAAAGTCCGTTGCCTTACCGCTTGGCTATAGCCCAACAATTAAAATTTATGGTGGCTCGGGACGGAATCGAACCGCCGACACGAGGATTTTCAGTCCTCTGCTCTACCGACTGAGCTACCGAGCCAAAATATATAATAAGTATAAATGGCGGACCCGACCGGGATCGAACCGGCGATCTCCTGCGTGACAGGCAGGCATGTTAACCGCTACACCACGGGTCCATATTAGATTGTTAATAAAATTAGATGGCATTTGCTCCTGCGATTACTTGTCGCAAATCTGCGAAGAAGCACATTCAGGATGTAGATTGGTTGCGGGGATAGGATTTGAACCTATGACCTTCGGGTTATGAGCCCGACGAGCTGCCAGACTGCTCCACCCCGCGATAATAAATAGTATATAATTAACTAAAAAATTGATGAAGATTAGCGAGATCAAACGACTGACCTCCTGCGTGCAAGGCAAGCATGTTTACCTCTGCAATTACTCGTCGCAAATCTGCAAAAAAGAACATTCAGGATGTAGATTGGTTGCGGGGATAGGATTTGAACCTATGACCTTCGGGTTATGAGCCCGACGAGCTGCCAGACTGCTCCACCCCGCGATAATAGAAGTATATAATTAACTTGAAAAAAATAATTGGTGGAGCCTAGCGGGATCGAACCGCTGACCTCCTGCGTGCAAGGCAGGCGCTCTCCCAGCTGAGCTAAGGCCCCATTTTCAATAGTTTAGCAACGTCCTACTCTCACAGGGGGAAACCCCCAACTACCATCGGCGCTGAAGAGCTTAACGATCGTGTTCGGCATGGGAACGAGTGTGACCTCTTCGCTATCGCCACTAAACTATTTAAAATTTTGAATTTTGAATTGTCAATTATGAATGTTCAATTGTTCTTTAAGCTTCTCTGTGAAGCTCTAAACAATTCATAATTCATAATTGTTAATTCATAATTCCTACAGGGTCATTCCCTGAAAACTAGATAACACACATTTAAGACTTGAGTAAGAAAATCAATTCTTATTTTTAGGATAAGTCCTCGACCGATTAGTATCTCTCAGCTCCACACGTCGCCGTGCTTCCACCCGAGACCTATCAACCTCATCATCTTTAAGGGGTCTTACTGGATTAACTCCAAGG